>JACMKU010000075.1 GCA_014379965.1 Chitinophagaceae bacterium | reverse complement strand
TCGAAAATTTTAGTTAGTAACTATAATCAGACTCCACTCACTATTCACCACTCACTATTGACCACTGACCACTCACCGCATCTTCTTCTCCACCACAAGTATCCTTTTCTTCCACCGATCGAGTGGGCCGGGATGATAGAGACTATTTCCTTTTTTGTCAGTCAACCCTGTTGCAAGAAGGAGTGCATTACTGAGATTCTCTATTTTTTTGCCCTTGGGCTTATGTTTTGTGTAACTTGTCTCGAAGGCCTTAATACCTGATTCAATAATAGCGTATTCCTTCTTGTATTCTTTTAATTGGCGGTATAGCATCATCAGGCGGTTGTACACCTTCTCATCTAGTGGATTGCTCCGAATCCACTTCTCGTATGCCTGAGCGGCTTCTGCAAGCTCCCCTTCCCTCTCGTGGTGTCTCCCTGCATCCAGCCAATTCTGTTCGGCTGTAGCGACGTTCTTATGGCTGTGTGCGACTTTCATCCGAAGGAATGTACTTGGAGAGTATTGCCTGCACCTTCTCCTTCAGGCTGTCGGGACAATTGGTATTGAACAACACGTGAAGGGGGCTCACGCCAAAATGATAACACTGGCTTGGTTTGAGACGGTTTCCTTCAATATCAACCAGCTCCTTGTCGAGTAGATCTAGCTCTGCCTTAACCCTTTCCAAAATTTCCTGATCGACTAATTCCGTTGGAGTGCTTTCATTATCCATTTGAGGTATTTGCACATAGGTTTACATAAAATGTGCCATAGATGGGTCAGCGAATAATGGCAAGCGTGCCTTTCAAAATTTTGCCTGATTGGCGTAGGTCGATCACGTAGACGTAGACTCCTGATGGCTGAGGAACGCCATTGAATCTGCCATCCCATGCCTTATTCGCATTTGTTGATTGGAAAAGGATCTGGCCATATCGATTGTACACCCGTACCGAATAGTCGGAGTAGGCGCTCAGTGCCGGAATAAACCAGGTATCATTTAAACCATTGCCATTAGGACTAAATGCGGTGGGAATGTAGATGTCTTTGTATACATAGACTTTTACATCGTCAGTCGCCGAGCCACAGCCTTCATTGGATGTTACGGTCAGTGTATAACTTGTATCTGCCGGAGGGGTGACTGTAGGCTGCATCAATTGTGGATCATCCATGAATACAGTTGGCGACCATACAAAACTGATATTTTGACCGCTAACATTCGCAGGCAGCTGTACCGAATTGCCTTTTATGATCATCTGGTCGGGTCCAGCATTAGCCCGTGGTGCTTCAATCACGTTTATGATAACCGAGGCAGTGTCGGTACATCCATCGGGGTTAATGACGACAACCTTGTAGAGCGTTGTGTCTAGTGGCGATGCAGAAGGCGTCGCAGACTGAGACGACGATAATCCTGTACTTGGTATCCATTGATAGTTTCCACCTCCACCAGCGGACAGCGCTACTGTTTCGCCTTCGCAAATCCTCGCATCTGTAAAAGAAATGGTAGCCACAGGTCCCGCGTTTACTACTACTGTAGTTGAATCGGCGTGACTGCAGCCAGCGGTATTAGTGACGTTCAAATAATATTTTCCTGATTGCGCAGGTTGGGCATTGTTGATCGAAACGGAAGGTCCAGTAGCGACGAAATTATTTACTCCCGTCCATTGATATTCTGTTCCACCCGTTGCTGAGAGTGTCAAAGTATTGTTCTCACACAAAGGTGCGTTAGAAGTGATCGTTGTCTGTGGATTCGCCGCAATAGTGATGGTCAAAGGTTGAGAAACGACGCGGCATTTTGAGGCCGCCATATTACCAGCCTCAGCTGCCGACAGGCGATAGGAATAAATACCGGGAGCTGTTGACGCTGACAGCGACTGCGTCCAGCTTGTATTTGTTGCGCCGGGAATGTCAGTCCATAGGCCTCCATTGATGCTTTGCTGCCATTGGTATAATGGGTTATTGAATCCTGCAGAAACGACAGCATCGAAGGTGAACGACCTTGCCGTGTCTTCACAAACCGTGAGGTCGGTAGAAGTATTACCAGCAATCGCAGGCGTTAAACGCGGACCACAGGGTCTAAACGTAATATCATCAAGTGCGAGGTCATTTCCACATCCTCCAAGGGAGTTATTGAAAATCCTCAGTACTACGTCCGAGACATTGGTTGGTGTGGTGAAGAAGAAGCCGAACTGCTGCCAGGCCGGGCTTGCAAGTGAAGGAATGTTGTTTGTGTTATAGGTGCGGAGAACAGTGCCGTCAGTACGTTCGAGGGTAAATGTGAGGTTGGGTTGGATGCCTGCATTGTTACAGGACGATGGGCGAAGTACATTAATTATCCAGGCTGCAAACTCATAAGTCGTGCCGCCACAAAGACCTTTTACGGTGTCGATATAGAAGGCACTGGCCTGGAAGGACGCATTTACAAGCATGAAGTAACCATTAGGATCGCCGGTATGATCGGTGTTGAGTGTGTGCCAGGTGTTGCCAAAACAGCTGACAGTGTTGCTCCGCACCGTGTAGGCACCGTCGTTTGGGCAGTCCCCGGAAATGTACTGGTAAGAAGTAGTCGCTGCAGTTAGTGCTGGACCCGGATTGGATCCCGAACCGAAAGTGATGTTTACGAGTGGGTCGCCAAGACTTCCCTGGCAAAGTTGAGCGTGGATTTTTGTTGAGGTCAAGACCAGTGTCAACATCATCACCATCCCCTTGAAAAGACCCCCAAAAATCGATTTCATACTTTGCTAAAATAAACAGATTATTTCAAAACGTTAAGTTATTACCAAAGCCCGCCTTCCCCGTCGCCGGGATGCAATCATAAGAGTCCAAAATGCGTCAGTATGTACCAATGGGAACGAAATAAAGTCGATAGACTCGTACACGTTCCCCTGGGAAGAACAAGGTCGAACTTGGTGGATGCCGGGTTGGCAGGCTGGAATAAGTGGCAGCATATTTGAATTAAAAACAAAAAATAAAACCCTCAATTGGAAATGAACAGACGACAACCTTCTCTCGTGTTTTGCATCGTGATGGATGTTATTGGGTATGCTACCTATGCTATTCCATTTTTGGGAGAAATAGGTGATATTCTCTGGGCGCCTCTCTCATCGATGATCTTCTTTGCTAGCTTCGGCGGCTTGAAAGGCGCATTGGGTGGAGTAGGAAATTTCATTGAAGAAATATTACCGGGCACGGATTTCATTCCGAGTTTTACAATAATGTGGTTGTTTCAGAATAATCGAAAAGCCGCGCAGCCGCAAGAACCGAAAAGAGGTTGGCTAAAAAAAACGTTTAACGTTTAAGGTTTAACGTTCTTATACCTGAAGTTTCCCTACATACTAGTGCTTTGAATTATCAAGAGAGTTCCTGACTCAAATTGACTTTTCGAACGTGGAGAACGTTAAACGTTAAACCCATAAACGTTAAACGTCGCCTACACTGTTGCGACTTCAAACCAGTACCGAAAAAATCCCTCAATCTTCTTCTTCGTTCCCCCCAGGCTCGAGGGTTTAATGATATAAGTACTGGCTCCTGCTCGATAGTACCTTTTAATGTATTCGTCAGTTACCATTTCCCCCAATACGACAACAGGGATATGCCCGTACTCACTATTTGATTTTAGCAGCCGCAATTGCTCAGAGGCTGTGTGTGAAAAGGTGTCGTTGATGAGAATGACAGTGGGTTGGCCAAATTTTTCAACCACGTCGGCGAGTTCTCCAAAACTTGCGATGAAGATTAGGGGAGGTGCGCCCTGGATTTCCGCAATGACGGATTCAGTGAGCAGCTTATCATCCTGATCGGTTTGAAGCATGATGGCATAGGGCTTCATAAGAATAATTTCTATAAAAATACGGTGATTTATTAGAAGTGAGCGGTGGTCAATAGTGTGTGGTGAGTGGTGAGTAACTGCCTGAATATGGAGGCGTTTGGACGATCCGCACGGCCTACTCTCCATTGACCACATTTCAATCACAAAGGAAATTATAGTTGACCGTGGTTTTACTATTGCATACTCCCTTAATTTTTACTTTTTTTGGTCATTCATTTCGTTGTAAATGCAGCGTTCCATTCTCTCCCAATATCCTCCGTTAAGTTGATTTGTTGGTTTCGAAATAACCACATCCATATCCCTGGAATACTGGTGCAATTTCATCACACGTAAAGAAGCATTTAAGTTTTTCATATAGTGTTTTGTTTAGTATTGGTTAGTTTTCCGAAGGTCAACCTTCCCTGAATTTTGCGACGCCCTGTCTACGTGACGGGGCGTTTTCGCTGCCCAGTCCCTGATGTATAAGCGTTAGTTTGAAAGTTTAAAGGTTTAATAGTTTAAGAGTTCACTAAATCGGATCTCCCCTATTGAAACGAATGGTCAATTTTAGGATCTCTTAAACCCTTAAACTATTGAACCCTTAAACTTATTTAAACTCTTAAACTACCTTTAACTAACTCAGACAACAAACCATGCTCTACCAAGTCTACCCACCTTCGGAGGATCTCCAGGACTTCATCAAATGTTTCTGGACACTGGAGGATGAACCCGTACAGCAACCGGTGACGCAACGGGTAGTACCCGATGGATGCATGGAAATGATCTTTCACTATGGCGACCTGTACAGGCAACACTTCGCAGATGGTTCGACAATTTTGCAACCCCGTAGTTTCATCTTTGGACAAATAACAAATTATATCGAGATCTCGCCTACTGGTCGCAGCGGAATTGTAGCGGCTCGTTTCCATCCCGAGGGTCTCGCACCATTCCTGAATGTGCCGGCTGCCAAGTTGGAGAATAAGGCCTTTTCACTCGTCGAAGTGCTGGGTGAGAAAGCGATGTACCTGGAGTCGCAGGTACTGAACTCAGGTTCGAATACGGAACGAATGAAAATAATCGAAGCATTCCTTCTGTGTTACCTCTCTGAACCTGCAACGATCGACGAGGTGACCAAGAATTGTGTAGATGTTATCTTCAAGTCCCAGGGTCAACTTGACGTATCGGAACTCGCAGGGAAGATGAACATAAATCGCAGGAACATTGAACGGAGATTTACGACAGCAATAGGCATGAGCCCTAAACAACTCTCAAGAGCCGTGCGCCTCCAGTCGACGATCAGAATGCTGGAGGCTCAAAATTTCACTAGCCTTACCTCATTGGCATATGAAAATGGATATTACGACCAGGCTCATTTCATCAGGGACTTCAAGGAGTTTACAGGAATGAGTCCAAAATCATTCTTTGCGGACAACCTTATGTATGCATCGCTTTTTGCGACGGCACAGTGAGTGTCGCAATTTTACAATTTTGTCAAATGGTGTGCGACTATTTTGCGACCATAAACAAACAGCCATGATTTTAAAGAATCGAATAGTTGCATTAATATGTATAGCCCTGACGCTGGCTTCATGTAACGGAAACAGCAACACTCCAGATGTAAAGGAAAATGATACAGTGGAGACCGCAACGCGACCAGTGGGTGAATTGCTTTTCGACAACTTAGTAGGAACCTGGCGACGGGACGATGGAAAGAGTTTTGAAAGGTGGACGAAGATAGCCATGGGTCACTACCGATCCGAAGTTTATAAGCTTCAGAAAACAGATACTGCCTGGGAGGAACAGGCAGATGTATTTCGTATGCCTGATCGATGGTTTTTTCAAAACAAAGTAGCTGGTCAAAACGAAGGGAAGGCCGTACGATTTACTTCGACTTCAATCACTGAAAACTCCGTTCACTTCAGCAATCCGGCTCATGACTTCCCGACCGATATCCACTACTCAATGCCGGACTCTAATATGGTGCACGCCTATATAGTCGGCCCTAATAGTAACGGAGGCAAGGACACTATTCCTTTCAATTATACGCGTTACAAATGATCCATATTAATACTATCACCTAAACACACGCACGGTTGTTTTAACAGCATACACGGACCGTACGCTTGCAAACCCAGTCAAACCATGCTCGTAACAACCGTCAATCCGTAGCTTGGTTAAGAGGATTTACCCTTATTTTCTGCTCATTTGATTAACACAGAAGCAGTACGGCAGCCCTATGATTGCCGGTACCGAGGTTTGTGATTATTTGTTAGGTAATACCTCATTAAGTTCTGTATTTTTACAAAAAAACTGAAATGAAGATTTTTGTTGCCGGTCTCCCTTATGACCTGGACGATGCTGAACTCGAAGAAATTTTTGAGAAATTTGGAACCATTGCGTCAGCCAAGGTGGCGATGGACCGGGAAACCGGGAAGAGCAAGGGATTTGGTTTTGTAGAAATGCCAAATGACGCAGAAGCGAAGGATGCCATTGAAAGCCTCAACGATATTTCACTTGGAAAGAAACCATTGGTAGTTAAAGCAGCCGACGAAAGGCCCGGAGGTGGCGGCGGCGGCGGATATCGTGGTGGAGGTGGAAGTGGTGGTAGCGGTGGCGGCGGAGGTTATCGTGGTGGAAGCGGAGGCGGCGGCGGAGGCGGTTACAGACCTCCTGGTGATAGAGATCGTAGGAGATTTTAATGAAGACATCATATTATGATAATAAAGGCCCCTGTGTGGGCCTTTATTGCGTATAACAGCCAAAAGGCAATAGGCAATAGGCAGGGAGCAATAGGCAACAGGCAACTAAAGACGCGATAAAGACAATAGCGATCTAAACTTGCCTATTGCCTATTGCCAATTGCTTATTGACCATTGACTATTGTTCTTTGTACATTTTTTCTCTACTTTAACCGTCTAAAACCGCCCCATGCAAAAACTTCCTATATTCCTTCTGCTCGCACTTTTCCTTCCCACCTCAATCCTGCTTGGACAGGCCCAGACGCTTGACGAGAAAAGAGAACAGCTTACAAATGGCATCCTTGACGATAATTTCATCTATGCATGCAAACTGATTGGTTGGAAACTCGAGGTAAATTCCTCCTGGCCTTTCATGACCAAAAGTGAAAAGGAAAGGGTCACCGAACGCGGAAAACAGGTGATTGAGGAAACTCAACAAATTACTATAGACGATTCAGGATTGAAAGAACTACTGAATCTACGAAAAGACATGTTCAATTCTTTTCTCTCCACTATTGAATACTACGATTCAACAGCATTGGGAAATTGGCATAAGCATAACGCAGAATTAAATAACCTGATCATAAACACATTCAAGGACAAGAACATAGAATTCACACATCTCGAAGGAAAGAAAACAATTGACGGTTTGACACTAAATACTCTAGACGTTGTTCTTTACAAACCAGGCACGAAGGACGTCCTGATGTACCTTACGATGTACACTCGCCTGATCAATAACTACGATTTCGGAATGACGATTACCTACAACAATGACTCCGATAAGGCTCAATTGCTGAAAATGGTCAACCAGTCTACCTTCTCCATCCGCCGATAATACCGGTTCGTATGCCCCATATGGAAGTCTGTCTTGAGAAAGCAATCTGTTGCTATTCGTGTTCTCTGCGGTGATTATATTTGTGACTCAACTACAGACCATGACCAACATTACTGATGAGTTTATGTACAGCATGTTCCCGAAGTCTAGAGAATATTGCATGATGATTCTAAGACCAGGCCCCAATGCAGACCAGGAAGGCGTTGAGAAACTCATCTGGGAACATGGACGCAGAAACTTTGCTCTTCGCGCGGATGGCCAACTTTCCATTGTATGCCCCGTTACAATAGAAAGTAATATAAGTGGTATGGGCATTTTTAATACTTCAATTGATGATACTAGAAAATTAATGGAAGAAGATCCAGCGGTCCAGGCAGGTGTCTTTGTCTTCGAACTCCATCCCATCCTTGGGTTTCCCGGAGACAACCTTCCCGGAGAGTAGCCATTACCGCTGCTCAAAAATTCTCATAGGTCAATGGGGCAAAGCCTTATCTTCCCTCATAAAATTTTTTATGAATAGACTGCTTTACCTGCTCCTTGTTTTGTCTTTGGTCACGACGGCCTGTAATGAAACCCAGCAACCAGACATGAACCATGATAACTCCGACCTCTCAGGTGTCTTCGCCCGCTATTTCGATGAACGCATGAAGCTTTTTCCTCTGGAAGCCACTGCAAATGGTATCAATGATTTCAATGATAAACTCTACGTCGAGTTCACCGATGAATACGTGGCAAAACTCCGAGAATTCTATTCTCGTCACCTCGCGGCGTTGAACAGTTACTCTAAAGATTCTTTGTCAGAGAATGACAAGACTAGCTATGATGTGTTCAAGCATGAGCTGGAAATGAGCCTTGAAGGTCTCGATCATCGTTTCACAACGTACATTCCTTTTCAGCAATTCTGGGGGTTGCCACTAACGCTTGGCCAGATGGGCAGCGGCGAGGGAAATCAGCCTTTCAAGACCGGCAAGGATTACGAAAACTGGCTCAGCAGGGCGGCCGTTTTTCAGCCATGGGCAGACAGCGCAATTATGTACTTCCGAAAAGGCATCGCTTCAGGTCTCGTGCTGCCGGAAAAGCTGGTGGTCAAAATGATCCCACAGATGGAGGCTATGGTTACAAATGATCCTACCAAGAGCATATTCTACGGACCGATTACTAAGATGCCTGATAGCTTATCTGCAGACGACAAGCTGCGCTTCACTGAGGCGTACAAAAAACTTATCACTGAGCAGATCGTGCCATCTTATCAGAAGCTCGGAACTTTTCTAAAGAACGAATACCTCCCTAAGGCCCGAGCTACTTCCGGTGTTGCAGCGATACCTGGTGGAAACGAATATTACCGGTACATTTCAAGATATTGGACTACTACCTCCAAATCACCCGATGAAATTTATGCCACAGGAGAACAGGAAGTAAAAAGGATACGTGGATTGATGGATAGTGTAAAGTCATCGGTTGGTTTCACCGGTAGCCTCGATTCTTTCTTCGTGCACCTTCGCGCCGACAAGAAATTCAAACCTTATAAGTCAGCCAATGAAGTATTGGATGCTTATCGCGCGATCCAGTCTAAGATAGAACCAAATCTCAAGTCGATGTTTGGCAAGTTCCCGAAGACGAAATTTGAGATCCGGCAGACGGAGGCGTTTCGTGCGGCGAGTGCGAGCGCGGAATACAATCCAGGCGCTCCTGATGGAAGCCGGCCTGGTATATTCTATATCCCGATAGTCGACGCAACCCAATTCAATGTGACGAGCGGAATGGAAAATCTCTTCCTCCATGAGGCAATACCCGGTCATCACTACCAAATCGCACTGCAGGCAGAGGACACGACTTTGCCGAAGTTTCGCAGGTTCCTGTGGTACGGTGCATATGGTGAGGGTTGGGCTTTGTACACTGAGAGTCTGGGAAAAGAATTGGGACTATACACCGATCCATACCAATATATGGGTGCTTTGGGCGATGAGATTCACCGTGCGATCCGTCTCGTTGTTGACGTTGGCCTTCATACAAAGAATATGACAAGAGAACAGGCTATAAAGTACATGATGGACAATGAAGCAATCAGTGAAGAAGGGGCTACAGCCGAGATCGAGAGGTACATGGCCATACCCGGCCAAGCCCTTAGTTATAAAATAGGCGCTCTCAAAATCCGTGAACTCCGGGATAAATATCAACAACACCTCGGCAGCAAATTCAAATTGGCCACCTTTCACGACGAGTTCCTTAGTTATGGCTGCGTTCCACTCGACGTACTTGAAAAAAGAATGGATGCGTGGTCGACACTACAGTGATGAATATTCCTTTTCAAAATACTCTTTCCTTGAAGAGGCCTGGCTTTGCAGCCAGGCCTCCTTTTTTTGTCAAACCACCGCCAATTTTACAGAAATGCTAATGAAATTTTGAAGTTGTTATTAACATATAACTTGATTAGTTAATTGATTTTAAAACTGATATGGGTCCTGATATTTTTTTTTGACAGTAATAAAGAAACTTGGTTTATAATTTGTAATTAGGGGAGAAGACCAGAAGAATAGCTCCCCTGCTCTAGTGAGTTGAATGCTTGTTTAATACTATTAGCATTCTTGAAGTAAGG
>JACMKU010000074.1 GCA_014379965.1 Chitinophagaceae bacterium | reverse complement strand
TCTTTATCACGAATTGATTACTGAGGTAACCGGTTTCCAAAACGTACAACCTGCAATTCTAAATCACGATTCGAGGGGTTGATTTACTATGCCGCCAAAGATTCGAGTGATCTATTTTCTCCCCTGTTTCGGCATCGGCGGCACCGAGCGGGTTGTATTGGATCTTTGTCGGAATGTGTCGAGAGATCGTTTTGACATTGAGGTCTGCACCATGGTGGGCGGACTCTTTGCCGATCAGGTCATTGCATCAGGAGTGCCGGTACATCTACTGGCACCTCCGGCAACGAAACAGAGATCATTACCTGCCAAGGTCGCCAATTACTACAAAATGCTTTCCTCATTGCGGTCGATTATTGGCCGTGACGGTCCAACCGTGCTTCACACCCATCACTATGGCCCGCTGATGCAGGCTTTTCTTATTCGCAAATTAACATCACAGAAGTTTGGCTGGCTCCATACCGAACATAGCTGGACTGATGTCCGGAACGCTTATGCCCTAAGGTTGTACAGTCTGTTTAACCCGATGAAGTCCGCCGATCTTATCAGCGGTGTGGCTGATAAGGTGACGTCGTACATGAAAGAGGTTTCCGGTATAATCCCTGATCATGCCGTGACAGTCCTGAACGGCATTGAAACGGTTAGATTCCACCCGGAAGACCGTGAAATTAAGCGCCGTGAACTTGGCTTTGGCCCGGATGATCTGCTTGTCGGAACCGTAGGCATGCTTCGGCCGGAAAAAAACCAGCAACTAGCCGTAAGAGCATTCGCTTTGATTGCATCAGAATTTCCGAAACTCCATTTCATTGTCTGCGGTGAGGGTGTGTGTCGTCCGGAGTTGGAATGTCTGGCTGCTGAACTTGGAATTGCCGAGCGGGTTCATTTTCTGGGCTATCGCATGGACGCCCACGAAATCATGGCGGCCTTTGACATCTACTGCCTGCCATCGGTGTATGAGGGGTTGCCGCTCTCCATCCTTGAGGCCTGGGCAGCCAGAAAACCGGTGGTTGCCACTGAGGTGATTGGAAACGTTGATATTGTTCATCACGAAGCGAACGGTCTTCTTGTCCCCCTGAATGATGAGCAAATGATGGCAGATGCTCTAAAACGGCTGGTTCTGGATCCCGCCTTGGGCCGCCGCCTTGCCGACAGTGGTCATAGAGTGGTCATGGACGGCTATGATGTCAAACATATGGTCAACCACTATGAACAGCTTTACGAGAAGATTGCCTGCTAGTCGGTAGTTGTGACGCTTTTCGACAGGCAGCATAAGGGGGGTAGTAATGCGTATTGTTATAAAACGGATGATCTTTTTTATCATACTGATCCCCAATCTCGTGCCGTATCTTATCTTTCGCCTGCTGGCCATAGTGGCGCCTGTAACGTCCTTTGAAGGGTTCTCCCAGCTATACAGCCTGATTCCTGGGATTCTCGGTGACTATTGCCGGGGGACCTTTTATTTCCTGACGTTGAAGAGATGTTCCATGGATACAAGAATTTCGTTCGGGACGATGTTTCCAACCCCAAATATGGAGATTGGTACACATGTGTATATCGGACCCAATTGCATCGTCAGCGATTCGATAATCGAGGACGATGTCATGATTGGCAGTAATGTCCAGATAATTAACGGCAAGTTGACGCATAATTTCGAAGACATTGATACCCCGATGCGTCTCCAGGGCGGGTCGAAGGGGATAGTCAGAATTGGCCAGGATACCTGGATTGGCAATTCTGCCATTATCATGGCTGATCTGGGGAAAAAATGTGTTATTGGCGCCGGCAGCGTTGTCGCAAAACCTATCGATGAATACAGTGTGGCAGTCGGTAATCCGGCAAGGGTTGTCAGAAAGCGCAACTGAACCGCTCTCTTAAAATGTTGAGGAAACTGCATGGTTGTTCATGTCTCATTTTCAGGAAAATACTATGGCAGGGAGAATGCCGCCTTTTCACTCGTGAAGGCCCTTGGTGGAAAGATTGACGTAACAATGCTCCTCGTAACCGAAGAGAGGCTTCCGGCCAGAGACCGGGAAGATTTGCTGGCGAAGCTCGATCAATTCGGCATAAACTCCATCCTCCTGACAACGGATAAAGCCTTCTCCTTGGGAACCGCTGCTGCCCTCGCCAATACCTTTAACCGGGTAAATACTTGTATAATCCATTGCCACTGCTACAAATCCGCTGTTTATTCCATATTGCTGAGATTTTTCAGAAAAATAGATGCCAGGATTGTCATGACCTTGCACGGCCTTGTCCTGCCGTTGAGCGTCAAAGCCCTGTTCCATTATTTTCTCTACTATTTCAGCATGCTCTTTGTTGACGGAATAATCGGCTGTTCAAAACAGATCGTCTCAGGGATATCCAGAATTCCCTTCATGAAACGAAAAGTGACTGCCATACAGAACGGCTACGAGAATCCGGCTCTTGTCAAATACGGGCGCAGTGAGGCTCGTGCGGCACTGAAGTCAATGGGTATTGACGGAGGCAATAAACTGCTCATCGCTAATGTCGGCAGATTGAACATTCAGAAGAATCCCATGCTGTTTCTCCGCATCGTCAGGAGAACTCTGGAATACTGCACAGCGAGGAATATTCCGGTCCATTTTATCATGGCGGGTGATGGTGAACTGCGGGAGGAAGTCGAAAAAACAGCACGGAATATGGCTATTACCGACTGCCTCACGGTGACCGGATATGTAACGGACATGCCGGCGTTATATGCTGCCATTGACATCATGCTGATGACTTCCGACTGGGAAGGAACGCCGATGTGTATTCTGGAAGCCATGTCCTGTTCACTGCCGATAGTTGCTCCATGTGTCGGCGGTGTACCGGATTTGATCGAGCACGACGAAACCGGTCTGCTCTTCCCGCGGAGAGATGAGGATGAATGTTTCAAGCAGCTTGTCAGAGCAATAGAATCCCCGGAATTGAGGCGGAGTATTGGCGGGAAGGCCTTCAGTTTCTATAAAAGCGACTTGAATCTGGAAAACTGGGCAGGTCGACACATCCAGTATTACAAAACTCTTTTACCAAAGGGTGTTGCATAATGACCGTAAATGTATTCTGCTTTGTGTGGTGTCACTTTAATTTAGCTGAGGCATAATTTCTCTAATGGATTTATTTACGTTCTTCTGCATAGTGCTTGGTTTGTTGAGCTTTATATTGCTGGTCAGCAATTACTTACTTCCGATTATTCTTCGACTCTTCCGCATAATTGCCGGAGGTTCCGAAATGAAATCAGAGGGATCTGTTGCGCTAATTTCAATAATAATTCCTGCCTACAATGAGGAAAATAATATACGGGTAAAGATTGACTCATTATGGAATGCTCTTCTACGAGTAAATGTTGAAGCTGAAGTCATTATTGGCTCCGACGGCAGCACTGACCGGACTGTGGAAATTGCCTCAGCTTATTTACAGGAACTTAAGGCTGCAAACTGGAGAGTCGTTGAATTCCCGAACGAAGGTAAGTGCAACACTATCAACAAGCTGGTTAATCTGGCGCTTGGTGATGTGATTATTTCAACAGACGCCGATATTGTTGTACCTGAAAATGCCGTTGAAATTATTCTGAAGGCTTTCAATGCCAACCAAAACCTCGGTTGTCTCTCGTGCATTCCCGTGCTGAGCAGTGAACGGGTAGGGAGTCAGAAAACCTATTGGAGTTTGGAAGACAGAATAAGAGATGAGGAGTCATTACTTGGTAAGTTGATAGTCGTAACAGGTTGGTTGTATGCCTTTCGTAAAGTCGCCTTCGAGCAAATCCCTCCTGGAGTCATGGCGGATGATCTGTGGATACCGTTATCAACCTTGCTCAAGGGGTATGACTGCATACAGGATAAGGATCTCAGGGTTCAATCTGAGACGACAGACGACAAGACGGAGGTCAGGCGGCGCAAACGGGTCATAAGTGGTGGCATGGATGTGGTAAGACGTTTGATGCCACAACTTTTAAAAAAACCGAGACTGCTCCTACTAGTATTTGTTCATAAGGTTAACCGCTGGGCAATCCCTCTCTGGCTGTCACTCTTTATAGGAGCTTCGGTTATAATCTGGTCCTGGATACTCCTTGTCTACCTGGGAGGCTTGGCTGCTGTCTATCTGTTGTTGGGAAGAGAGCGGCTGCTTACGCTTTTCAATTCTATTTTTTCCCCTGTGCTCTGTCTCGTCGAGGTAATGAGAAAAAAAGATTTTGCGCGCTGGGAGCATACCCGTACACATGATTCTGCCTAATATTATAATCTGTTTAATGTGGTGGAGTGGAGGTTGTAACGCATGAGAGTTTTGGTTACCGGTGGGAGCGGGTTTATCGGCTCCCGGTTGGTTGAAGAGTTGCTGAAGAGCGGTCACAACGTCCGTATCTTGGACAAGGCCATGAGTTCCAGATATCCTGACATCTGCCAGATCGGGAATGTATGCGATCCGGAGGCCGTTGACAGGGCGGTGAAAGATGTTGATCTGGTTTACCACCTGGCCGCGGAACATCGGGACGATGTCCGGCCTATCTCCCTGTATTATGAAGTCAACGTGGATGGCTCAAAAACAGTGGCGGAGGCATGCGCTTCCAACGGTGTGAAGCAGATTGTTTTTACAAGCAGTGTTGCCATCTATGGCCTGAATGCGGGAACACCCACGGAGGCAACGCCGCCCAATCCATTCAACGATTATGGCCGAAGCAAGTTTCAGGCGGAAGAAGTATTGCACAAATGGTACAGTGCCGATACATCACGACAGCTCACCATTGTCCGGCCTACGGTTGTTTTTGGCGAAGGCAATCGTGGTAATGTATTTAATCTCGTCAAACAGATCACTTCCGGCCACTTTGTGATGGTAGGAAACGGAAATAACAGGAAATCAATGGCGTATGTAGGAAATGTGGCTGCGTTTTTAAATTTTGCTGGTCCATCTGAACAGAGTGGCATTCGTGTATACAATTATGTGGACAAACCGGATCTCTCAATGAATGAACTGGTTGGAAAAGTCAGGGGTTTCATGGGGAAATCACCGGACTCTTTTCTTAGAATACCCTATGGGATAGGTATGGCAGGTGGAGCGTGTTTCGATATGATAAGTGCCTTAACAGGAAGAAATTTCCCCATCAGCCGTGTTCGTGTGAAAAAATTCTGTGCCGATACAACAATATCTGTTGATGCATTGAAGGCAACCGGATTCACACCGCCATTCACGCTCGGGAAAGGGATGGAGATGTTTCTGGATAACGAATTTGGTGGCAAAGAAAGCTGATTTTGGTTATTGACCAGTAAGGCCTTGATAACAGCTTCATCTTGTCCTCTGCTTCTGTCGGTTGTTATGATAAGCGTCAATAATTATAATAATTGTTGATATCATGCAACTAATAGATTGTAACTTTTCACATGAAAGGGAAAGCCAATCATGCAAATATCAGATAGATATAACCGGCTTATTTATTTAGTTAAATCTGACTTGTATAGATATGCTGGAGAAATAACTTTTAAATCTTTTTTAAATACATATATTAGAGAACCTGGATTTAACGTATTAGTATGGATGAGAATCAGAGCCTCTATTAAATCTAAAGTAATTGGATATATTCTATTTAGAAAGCGCATTAAATTTGGTATTGATATACAGACTCAAACTATTGGTGAGGGATTCTACATCGGCCATTTTGGTCAGATAATCGTACATAATCAAGCGATAATAGGAGTAAATTGTAATATTTCACATGGAGTAACTATCGGTATTTCAAATAGAGGGAAAAAAATGGGTGTACCAATCATAGGTAATTATGTATATATCGCCCCTGGTGCAAAAATATTTGGTGGAATCAAAATCGGAAATAACGCGGTAATTGGCGCAAACGCAGTCGTTAACGATGATATACCTGACAATGCCGTAGTTGTTGGAATACCAGCAAAAATTGTTTCTTTAAAAGGCTCAGATGGATTTATTAACAATGTATTAAACAAATGAAGTCAATTCTATCAACTCAGCACTTTTCGTTAAAAACAAATTTTGTGATGCTTGTCACTCCTTTTATTTTGAATTTGACCAATTATAAACCAAAAGCAATTACTGCTTCCGAACAGGTAAACCTCGGGT
>JACMKU010000004.1 GCA_014379965.1 Chitinophagaceae bacterium | reverse complement strand
TGTCGCCTCATTGACAGCATAACGTGTTTGGCAAACTCCTCGTTGCTGGCAATCAAATCATTAACGCCTCTGGTCATAACCATCTGTCCTGGATTGAATTTCATGATTGTGTACTCCTTTCGGTTGATTGTTGCGTATAGTCATTAGAGCAGCCCCTGGCCTGCAAACGAGAGATAGCTGTCGCCGATGATGATGTGATCTAACAACTTCACGCCGATGATCTCTCCTGCTTCCTTTATCTGGTGAAAGGCTGCAAATAGTGGTTATGTCCAACTCGATCTTCCCGGTTATGTGCATCAAGCGGGTGTCCAGGTATGCGTGCCCGTTCTCCAGTCTGAATAGCTCGTTCATCTTCTTGGTAAATTCCGGGATTGATCTTGGTCTCATTGCAGTTACTCCTTTCTGGGGGTTAATCTGGCTTTAAACGCACTACTCCGACTACCGATCACTTCACGTGGTTCGGGGGCGGAAATATGCCGTTGATTCCGAATTGACTAACTTCGGAACTTAATGAATCTCGGACTCAGCAGTTGTGGGTTGTTGGAAAATAGAACAGAGAGGAACCGATTGAATGGAAGGTTAAACTTTGGCTGCCACCGTATTCGGAATCTTTATGACAGCCGCCCCATGGTTAAGGCCTATACTTGAATCCTATTCAGCAAGAGACATTCGCGATCATCATGGCCACCAAAAACATATTTACGCTCGTCATAATGATCTGTCTTATCAAAATCCTTTTCTAACCAGTCGCAACGGATCATTAAATTTGGATCTTGATGTCCGGTTGTCTCGATAAACTTTACAGCATCATTATTAACAAGGAATTTCCTTGAACGCGGAAAGGGATCATAACAATGCAACCATTCTCCTTCATATCGAAAGGCCAGTATATAATGCCAGCTGCCCCGGTTCGAGTGCACACAGATCAATGCCGCTCCATTTGCATCAAGACATCGGATGATTTTGCTGTTTTGTCTTAAATGCACCTGGTCACCCCATATAAACTTGGACTCGACTGAAAACTTCTCGTATCTTTTTTCCTTGTAGTGATTGAGCAAATATCCAAGATCCTGAATTGCACGACTCGACGTACCACGTGAAGACTCTATATCCATCAAATCCTTATAAACGCGATGAACTATGAACGGCGGGAGTTCTCTCCTGCTGAATAAATAACTCAACGCGTTAATCACCGTAGTAGGTACGCAATCATACTCAGATGCTTGCTGTCTAAACGGCACTTTCATTACTACCCCCCTCTCCTTTGAAATGATCTACAGAAATATCCATGCAACTATATGTCACCGAGATAGCGACACATCACAGCGTTCCGCATGGTGATAATTATCACCTCCTTTATTTGTTCACTACTGCATGCCGACAAGAAGACGAATTTAAACACCATCACGAAACCGTAACGGAAACCAATTCGATTACGAACTACTTCCTACGCGGTATTGAACGAGGCCGCAAAATACAGGTGAATGTGGTGAAGATCTGGGAACTAGAGCAGAATTAGATGCGAAACAAGAGTGACAGGCTTAATACTTAGTCAATTTACCGATATGCTGAGTGGCTTATGGTGAAGTTCACAACATCGCATTGCTATAATCATTATATCATAAAAACTCTCTTAAATCAATTAGTTATATAGTTTTTGCTGTGGTTTTTGACGCATTTTATAGGTAAATTATGCAAGAAACGGCAGGAAGGAGCGGAAATCTTAATTGGGGGAGAATCAGCGGTTTTGGGTGTTTCGTAATTTTCAGCAGCTTTTGGATCTCTTCAGCAATTCCTTCAGTTTACTATTCCAGTATTCGATATATGCTAGATAGCCCTGTTCAGTCGTCAGAAACTGCAGGTGCTGGTCAGGGCTTATTTTGTATGCCGGAAGCGTTTCGATTCCTATTCTTCGGGCCTGTTCCATCCTGTGATTGCCGTCGATCACGTTATAGCGACCGGGTGAAATCTCAGCGACGATGATAGGTCTTGTCACGTCAACTGTTGCCAGATGGCTTTCCTTGAACTTTGAAGAACCTCTGCTGAACTCTTTGACCAGAACCTCTTCACAGGTGATGTTATTATTCCGAATATATTCAGCCATCTTGGTGATGTTGAAAATAAAGATACCGTTCGGATACATCTCATCTTCGTCATCAATCGGGCATGGCGTGAAGTGCTTATTTATTTTCAGTTTTCTTTTCAATTCTGGTTCTTTCATCACCCTCTACTTTTTTGATCCATCATCATAAATGATGCTAAAATACGCGATTGATAAAAATAAAACTACGGCAGCAGACCATGGCATTTCTTTTACTACCAATCCTTGAGTAACAGCTCCGGGGAATAATCTTGGAATTACAAACCCCCAAGTCAACTTTATTATTACAATACTCAATGCACCGAAAAACCCAAATATAAAAGGCACAAAGAAAATCCAGTTTTTGCGAGGTAATTTGAAAACTGTCTCAAGCATTGTAAGGATAGCTGCGCCAATTGTCTTCATAGTTTCATCTCCAATCTCAGTTTACTCAGTCAGGATAACCAACTGTAACGTCAACTGCATTATCTGTTAGACTTGTAACTCTACGCCATCTTGCAAGATGACTACGTTCTCGAAGAAGTTTGCATAGTCTGCTGCTTTTTCAGTATGTACTGGCACGAGACGTTTCGGTTTCAGCTTTGCTGCAAACCGCTGTAAATCTTTACGCACAGCATGACCGCTCGTGTGGATTTCCTGAAAGTTAACCTTAGGATTCTGCTTAATGTCCCGATACTTCTGCTCCTCCAGGTAACCCGACCACATTGAGTAGATCACGCTGCAATTCTGTATATCCGTCAATAGATCGGAGAAATTACTGATCTTCAAGAAATAGCGACTTGGCTGCGCCATAATCTCGTCAATTTCGATATTGATTTCGGGTTTAAAAATATCGCGTGCAAAGGCACCAAAATAACTTCTGTTCTCAGATATTTTTCTGTAATGCGCTCGGGCGGTAAACCCCTTGGTCAGTACCTTGATGTTTTTCGCAGAACTTATGTCAGGGATCGATGGGAAGCGGCTTGCAACGGTTCGTAGAATATAGGCTGTATATATGTCGATAACGAAAATTCGGTTGGCTTGGATACAAGCCCGATAAGCCGCACAGAGGCGGTCGATATGTTGCCCTGAACAGATCAGAAAACAGGGCATGTCATCATGCTTTCGCAAAACTTCAAGCATTCCTTGTTCGACGGCAACTTCATCTGCAAAAGCGGTATTGTCTCGCCCCATCATTGTCCCTTCCATAAGAAGCAGATCAATGTCACGAGGCGGGTCGTTCAGAAACCAGTCAAAGGCTTGCTTTCGTCTCCCATGTGCTCGAAAGTCGCCGCTATAATAGAGTCGTTTCCCATCGGCCTCGATGAGAAAACCAAAGGCATCAACACAAGAGTGATCCATCAGGTATGGCATGACACGAAAGTCTGGCCCTAGATCTACCCAGGTACGATTATTCAGCGGGTTAAAGCAGTTGGTTAGTGGTGGTTTTCCGAGAAAGATTCGTGTCGTCTCGACCAGCTG
>JACMKU010000073.1 GCA_014379965.1 Chitinophagaceae bacterium | reverse complement strand
GCGAGTAGTTAAGCAGGAGCCATTCACCCATTCGACTCTTTTGCGCGGGCCGGGGCGTAAGTGGAGACCTGAAACTTGCCTGGTGTCCAACCTGTACAGATGATATTCCCTTTTTTGCACAAGAAGCCGAAGTGATGAATTCGAAGTCATTGATGACGAGGTCGTATTTCTCGACCGGAAGATCTGCGATTTCCCTGCGCAACTCCAACGGTCGAAAGTTTCTTATGATCCTCGAGTAGTCCAGTCCGCCAGAATTATTAAAGTAAAGACTTAAACCTTTGCTACGGTATTTAATGGGTGCATTGAGTGAGAGGTTGCTATTATCGCCACTAAGAAATATGTCAACGTCGCCTAAGCGTTGCAAATGGGGCAACAACGCCATAGCCCTGCTTATATGTCCATTCCCGGTCGCTTGCACAGCATAGAGAATTTTCATGGCAACCGAATTTTTTATCTGGGAGTCTTGGAAATGTAATTTGTCAATGACTGGATAAATAAACTTACTTCGTCGGTAACGACGTTTAATCGTGGTGGCTTTTCTACCAGGCTGATAATTTTTCCTGGCGTGTAGTCTTTCTCGTCATACTGGTAGATTGTCCAATCGTTTCCTCGGAATTCCAAGGCAGTAAGGCTTTCTACCCAATCTCCACTATTCAGGTAGGTTACCTTTCCCTTCTCGGTTTCAATTAGCTTGTTTTGTGCTTGGTGAATATGCCCACAAATGATATAATCGTATTTCTTTTCAATCGCTAGCTCTGCTGCAGTTTGCTCAAAATCGTTGATCCATTTTACCGCCTTCTTTACACTGTTCTTAATTTTTCGGCTAAAACTCATCTTTTCCTTGTTTATAAGTTTCAGCCACCAGTTGATGAATCGATTTAAGAGGATTAGCATATCATAGCCTTTGGCACCAAACTTCGCCAGTAGTTTAGCACTGCCTTTAGTGCTGGCATCGAAAACATCTCCATGAAATATCCACGTCATCTTGCCATTTAGCTCTATCACCAGTTTATCGGTTAGTTGGAAATTGCCGATCTCGAGGTCGCTATACCGCCTAAGCATTTCATCGTGATTCCCGGTTATATATATTACGCGGGTGCCGCTGCTTAACAGCGCCATTATTTCCTTTATGACCTGCATGTGGGAATTGGGAAAATATCGTTTGCTGAATTGCCATCCATCTATGATGTCTCCATTGAGTATTAGAATTTTTGGAACAATACTCTTTAGGTAATTGAGGATTTCAGTAGCATGACAGCCATAAGTGCCCAAGTGGAAATCTGACATCACTACTACATCGATGGATCTTTTTTGCATTCTGAAGGTTTCACAAAGATCAAAAATCACTATAACCATAACGTTAAGACAGTATTATCTGCATGTGAATAATTTGTGTATTCACAATCGGACAGCTTTGGCATCAACAAACACTTATTCGGGACATAATTAGATCACCTTGCGTTAATCATTTGTTGACCTCTCCATAAGACTGTGTTCATATTAGTAGTTGAGTTTCGTTGCAGAATTTTTGAAACCAGAACTTAAACTCAATGCTTTCTTATGCAACTAAACATTAACCGCCGCTTCAAGAAAATCAGTTTTACTATTCTCTTGTTAACAGTATCATTGGTATCGATGGCCCAGCGTACCGTTACGGGAAAAGTAACTTCCACTGAAAACAACCAGCCACTCGCTGGTGCGACGGTATCGGTAAAAGGAATGACGAGGACCACCACTACGAATGAGAAGGGCGAATTTAGTATCGATGCATTCGCGGACGCCGTACTCATCATTAGTAGCATCGGGTTTGCTGAAATTGAGGTAAGAGCAGGAGATGCAGGAATGATTCAGCTTAAACCGGAAACGAAGGATCTCAGCGAGGTGGTGGTCACTGCTCTTGGAATCCGGAAAGAAAAGAGAAAACTGGGGTATGCACTCCAGGAAGTAAAAGGAGAGGATCTTACTGTAGCGAGGGAAACCAATGTTGTAAACCAATTGGCGGGCAAGGTTGCCGGTGTATCGGTGATAGGTAGTCCTTCAGGAATTGGTGGCTCGGCTAGAGTATCAATTCGTGGAGAGCGTTCTGTTGACCTCAATAAGAATCAACCACTATATGTGGTTGATGGTGTCCCCATAAGTAATTCCATTTCCGGTGGATCGGGACGCAATAATCTCGAAGTTGATTTCGGAAATGGCGCGAGTTTCATCAACCCTGATGACATCGAAAGCCTTAGTGTACTGAAGGGACCAGCTGCGGCAGCTCTTTACGGATCTCGGGCAGCTAATGGTGTGATCTTAATTAAGACTAAGAGTGGCAGGCGCTCAAAAGGAATCGGGGTAGAGGTCAATAGCAACTTGACATTCGAATCCGCGTTGAAACTTCCCGAGTACCAGGCAATTTATGGCCAGGGAAATGGTAGCGGCGGTGCGTTTGCGTTTGTCGACGGCCGTGGTGGTGGAATCGCCGACGGTACTGATGAAGGTTGGGGTCCCGCCTTCAATGGCCAGAGTTACCCACAATACAATTCTCCAAGAACCCTTAATGGTCAGCCTATTCCTTTTACAGGCGCAGACATGAATGCCCCCTCTGGCAGTGTGATCACACCTACATTGTGGGAGGCTGAGAAAGACAATCTCAAAAACTTTCTCCAGACCGGCAATACTATTACCAACAATGTCGCACTAGTCGGGGGAAATAAAGACGGCGATTTTCGACTCAGCTATACCAACCTCGACCAGAAAGGCATAGTGCCAAATACGGATTTGACTAGACATACCATCTCCGTGTCTGGAGGATACAATTTGACAAGCAAGCTGTCGGCGAGGGCTTTTGTCAGTTACATCAAAAGTGAGAGCGATAACCGCCCATCGATCAGCTACGGAACGGAAAGCATTATGTATCTTTTTAATTGCTGGTTGCCTGCGTCCGTGAAATTGAGCGACATGAAACGTTTATGGCAGCAGGGTCTCGAGAATCAAAAGCAATATGGTTGGAATTATAATTATCATGATAATCCTTATCTCACCGTTTATGAGAATACCAATGGACAATATTATGATCGGATTATCGGCAACGTCACCTTAAAATATGATTTTACAAATTGGCTGAGCCTTCAACTTAGAACGGCCACCGACTGGAGTAATGAACGTCGCGAGTATAGACGGGCCTTCAGTACACAACGCTTTCCATTTGGGGAGTATAGGGAGACCGCAATAGTGAACGAGGAGCGTAACACCGACTTCCTCCTGACGGCAAATAAAGAAGTGAACAACAATTTCACCGTGAATGCCACGCTTGGTGGGAATCAGATGCGTCAGACTTCGAGGTGGAATGAAGAGGTAGCAGGTCAATTAAATATACCTGGTATTTACAGCCTGAACAACTCCAGGATTGCGCTCGTGGCCGAGCAAAGCAACGTAGCCAAGCGAATTAATAGCATGTACGGTTCTGCTGGAGTGTCTTACAAGAACAGGATATTCCTGGATCTCACGGGACGCAATGACTGGAGCAGTGCATTAACTCTACCCGATGCTTTGAAGCCATTTGGTAAGGAGGTGAATTCTTACTTCTACTCCTCGATAGCCTTGACTGGTATTATAAGCGATATGGTGAAACTTCCCTCGTCGATCAGTTTCCTGAAGCTAAGGGCGAGTTTTGCCCAGGTAGGAAATGATACTGACCCATTTGCTTTCACCCAAACATACAATAGAAGCGAACCGTTCGGCGCGGCACAGATATACGGAGAGACCAGTAGCCTCGCTAACCTCAACCTAAAACCCGAAATCAGTTCCGCGTATGAATTTGGTACAGATATCCGGTTTCTCAAGAATAGGATAGGGTTGGACGTAACCTGGTATCAAAGCCGTACCAAAAATCAGATTCTGAATATCCCATTGTCCAATACCAGTGGCTATGACACACGAAAGATTAACGCCGGACTCATTAAAAATAATGGCATCGAAGTAGTACTCACAGTGTCCGCGATCAAAAAGAAAGAGTTTACATGGGACGCCTTTGTCAATTTCTCTGCAAACCGCAGTAGGGTAATGGAATTGAGTGATGGGTTAACGAGTTACGTTATGGCAAGCCGTCGTGTAAGTGTGGAGGCTAGAGTAGGTGAACGAATGGGTGATCTGTATGGAATAGGTTTCGCGAGAGTACAGAGCAATGATCCCAATGCTCCACATTATGACGCTACTGGCACTTATGCTGGGCAGATGGTGTTCGGGACAAATGGCAGACCCATCGCTACCACGAATCGGATAAAGCTTGGAAATTATAACGCAGACTGGTTGATGGGTGTTGGCAATAGCTTTTTGTATAGAGGGGTGCGTATAAGTTTCCTGTTTGACATCAGGCAGGGCGGTGAACTTTATTCTGAGACCCAGACTGTGGGCCGCGAAGGTGGTATCATCACCGAGACGCTTGAAGGCAGAGCCGACGGATATGATCTGAACAAGACCGGCAACGGCGTTATTGGCAACGGTGTAGTATATGTGAACGGCGGTTTCGTTCCGAATACGAAAAAAGTCACAGCAAGGGAATGGCATACCGCATGGACGGGTGGACGTAGCATCGCGGAGGGCGTGATGTATGATGCGTCGTTTATTAAGTTGCGTGAACTACAGGTTGGATATACGATTCCTGATAAGGTATTTGGAAAGCTTCCGTTTCGTGGAGTGACTATCACTCTTGTGGGGCGTAACCTTTTCTTGTGGGACAATGTGCCTCACATCGACCCGGAGACTATGTCATATTCTGGCGGAACGGCTTTGCCAGGGATCGAGTATATGAGCTTGCCTAGTACGCGTAGCTATGGAATTAATCTCAGCTTCAAACTTTAATCACCTACTTAAATTATACTATCATGAAACTGTTCAGGATCATTCCAATAATTATAGTAAGCAGTTTCCTGGGAAGTTGCACGAAGGATTTCTCGGAAATAAATACGAATCCAAACAACCCCACCGGTGTCACCCCTGATCTCTTGCTGAGTGGAATAATAAAGAACATGATGGATCGGCAGGTTAACGAGGCCTGGGGTATTGGGAATATAGTAGTACAGCATCATTCAAAGATCCAGTTCGTCAATGAAGACAGGTACGGCTGGAATGAAAAGAATGATATTTGGAATACGGTATATGGTAACTACCGAAACCTCCAGAACATCTTCACTGCTGTAGGCGAAGACGAATCCAACCCATACTATGGTGTCGCCTTGATCCTTAAATCATGGATGTTCTCACTGGCTACCGATGCATATGGGGACGTTCCCTATAGCCAGGCGGGTAAGGCGAAGACAGATGGAATGTACCAGCCCGAATACGATAAGCAGGAAGATATTTATACAGGTATTCTGGCTGACCTGAAGAAAGCCAATGAATTGTTGGCAACCGCCAATGGCAGCACGTTTTCTGGCGATGTCCTTTATGGTGGCGGTGCGTCTTCATTGCTGAAGTGGAGAAAGTTGGCAAATTCCCTGCGACTTCGTTACCTGATGCGCATTTCAAAAAAGAAAAATGTAAATGCCGAAATGCAGGCCATCGTAGGGGACGCGGCAAACAATCCCGTCTTTATGAGTAATGCAGACAATGCCGAGCTGAAGTACTTTGCCGCAGCACCGAATCAATGGCCGTTGTATGGTTCCCGCGTCGGTTCCTTTGACGAATTCAGGGTAAGTAAAACATTCACCGACAGGCTGACTGCATTGGGTGATACCCGAATAAATATATTCGGAAGACCTACACAGGCTTCCGTCGCATCGGGCTCGCCCATCATACAAGGCGCACCGAATGGCTTGAGCGATGTGGATGCCCTGGCCTATAATGGCGGCGTTCAAGGCGTATCGAGAGTTGGATACACCTTCGCCTGCCTCGTCTGCAACGATGGTTCACAGGCTCCACCAGATGCTGCTGCTCCAAGGGCATTGCTGATGACGTATGCCGAGCTGCAATTTATACTTGCTGAGGCAAAACTGAAAGGCATGGTCACATCAGGTGATGCGGCAACTTATTATAGCAATGGGGTCACGGCCAATTTTAATTATTGGCAATCCGTTGTACCCGCAGCTTACAATTTGAATATCGCAATGCCATCGGGCTATTTGACTCAGGGATCTGTTGCGCTTTCCGGTACCGAGGACGAAAAACTTGGAAAGATTGCCTTACAGAAATGGATCGCACTTTATTTCAACGGTTTGGAGGCATGGTTCGATTGGCGAAGAACAAATATGCCTGCGATCATCCCCGGTCCTGCAAATCTTAACAACAACAAAGTGCCCGTACGCTATATCTATCCATTAGCAGAACAGTCACTCAATTCACAAAATAGGTCTTCTGCTGTTCAGCGCCAGGGTAACTCAGATGACCTAAATACCAAAATGTGGTTAATCCAGTAGGACAAAGTTTTTTCTCATGCAAGCTGTTAAATTAAGCAAGCGGGGCCTTTCTATGCCCTGCTACTTTTTAACACTAAAATTTATTTACCTGTGATTAAGAAATTTCTAGTCATCCTGCTGCTTTGTATCATAATCTTTTATTTTGGTAAAGCCCAGTCCTTCACGATTGGCCAACCACTTCCGCTATGGCAAAAAGGTTACTTAGATATTCATCACATCAATACAGGTCGGGGTAGCGCCGCATTCTTCATCTTTCCCGATGGCACAACCATGCTGCTGGACGCAGGAGAACTTTCACCATTGGATTCAAGAACGTTTACAAACAGGAATTCCCAGATACGGCCGGATGATTCCAAAAAACCTTACGAATGGATAGTGCATTATATCCGACAGGTTCTGCCGTCTTCAAAATCACGTGGTATCGACTATGCAGTGATTACACATTTTCATGATGATCATTTCGGGGCATGGTATCCGGATGCACCGGTCTCAAATTCCGGAAAATTTGTTTTAACCGGTATCACTGGGGTAGGCGAAAACATGCCCATTTCCAAACTGATTGACCGGGGATACCCCGGATACAACTATCCATATGACCTTGTTGCCCGCGGAAAGGAATTGAGTGGCGGTGAAATCGAATTTGGTCAAACCATGCAGAATTACCTCGCCTTCCAACGTGAGAAGATTTCATCACGAATGAGAGTTGAAAATTTGGCTCCAGGCAGCCGGCAACAGATCCGTTTACTTTATGAACCCGTCGCATTTCCCACCTTTCATGTCCGGAACGTGAAGTCTAACCAGTGGATCTGGACGGGTAAGGACTCGACTTTCAAATCACATTTCCCAGAAATTGATACGGCAGTCAGAGCTACATGGCCTGATGAAAACAGCCTTAGCCTTGCAATGACCATTAACTACGGGTCATTTACTTACTACACGGGCGGTGACAACCCAGGTAACGTATTCACCGGTGACAATCCTCTTCGTGATGTAGAGACGAAGATTGCAACTGCAATCGGCGAGGTGGATGTCGCTACTATGGACCATCATGGTAATAGGGATGCCATTAATGAAAACATGATAAAGACATTAAGACCTGCGGTATGGATCGGCCAGACATGGTCTGCTGACCATCCCGGGCACGAAGTATTGATACGGCTGGCAAATCAGCATCTCTACAAAGAGTCTAGGGATCTCTTCGCCACCAACATGTTAGAGGCTAACAAACTTGTAATTGGTTCCTTGATCGACCGAATGTATAAAAGTCAACAAGGCCATATCGTGGTCAGGGTGATGCCTGGAGGTAGATCATACTACGTGATCATACTTGATGACGGATCGTCTATGATGCCCGTTAAATCCGTCTTCGGTCCCTATGCATCTAAATCTAAACCAAACAACACTTAAACGAAAGAACATGAAAACAAGACTACTATTATTATCTCTTTCTACTGCACTAGTATCTGTAGGTCAGATGAAACTATCCGAAAACGTGGTGGTAGTTACGATGGATGGTCTACGCTGGCAGGAAGTATTCGGAGGCGCAGACAGCATCCTTTCACACGATACAGCGGCGAAATACAGTACCAGGTATGTCAAGGATCATTTTTGGGCAGCAACGTCAGAAGATAGGAGAAAGAAATTAATGCCTTTCTTTTGGTCAGAGGTATCGAGTAAGGGTGTATTGTTTGGCAATCGGACGTATGGCAATTACTTCAACAATGCTAACCGTTATTGGTTTTCATACCCCGGCTACAACGAAATATTTACAGGGTTTCCGGACACAACGGTCAATTCGAACGATAAAATCCCGAACAAGAATGAGACAGTCTTCGAATACCTAAGTAAGCTTCCAGAGTATAAGGGAAAGGCTGCAGTATTCGGATCCTGGGATGTATTCTCTTACATT
The DNA here is from genome assembly GCA_014379965.1 of Chitinophagaceae bacterium. Classification (GTDB taxonomy): domain Bacteria; phylum Bacteroidota; class Bacteroidia; order Chitinophagales; family Chitinophagaceae; genus VBAT01. The sequence goes on along the minus strand of JACMKU010000073.1, from coordinate 8,156 downwards.
TTCAATGAAAAGCGGTCAGGGCTATTAGTTAATGATGGGCACCGGGATCTTACCGGCGATCTCACGGAAAAACAAAAATTATTCAACAGTCTTCAACACCAGATGCCCGTTCTCTTTCATGAAGGCGAAAGATTGGATGCAGCTACATTCAACATTGCATTCGAGTTCATGAAGACAAAAAAACCAAAACTTATTTTCTTCGGACTAGGCGACACAGACGAGTTTGCGCACGCTGGTCAGTATGACTACTATCTCGATGCTGCGCAGAATGCGGACGAATGGATCGCACAGATTTGGAATTACATTCAATCGACTCCTGGATATGCAAACAAAACTACCCTAATCATCACCACAGACCATGGTCGGGGGTTGGCGGCAGGTAGCAATTGGAGACATCATGGTCAACGAATTGCCGAGGCGAGTGAGATGTGGATGGCGGCAATAGGGCCTTCGGTAAAGGCAATCGGTGAGAATAAACAGAAAGTCCAGCTATTCCAGGGCCAGATAGCAGCAACTATTGCTGTGATACTCGGAAAAGAGTTCAAGCCGTCTCATCCCGTTCTACCAGCGATTCCTCTATAGTCAAAAAATGTCTTTATGATAAAAACATACCAGACTGCAGAAGAAGTTTCGGAATTCATCATCAGCCTGTACTATGAATATGGTGATTCGGAATATATTGGCGAGCCCGTCTCTCAACTCGAGCACATGTGCCAGTGCGCGCAGCTGGCCGAGCAAGAGGGATATGATGAAGAAATTATTCTTGCGGCTTTCTTCCATGACTTCGGCCATTTCTGTGAACATGTTATGCCTGTGAAACAAATGAACGGTTACGGAGTGGTAGATCATGAGAAGATTGGTGCGGACTTCCTGCGAAGCAACGGGTTCTCGCCTACGATCGCCAATCTCGTAGAGAACCATGTGCAAGCTAAAAGATACTTAACCTATCATTTTCCGGAGTACTATCAGCAATTGTCCTCAGCAAGCAAACAAACACTCGAATTCCAGGGAGGCAGGATGACGTTGGAGGAGGCAATGGCTTTTGAGTCCGATGAGCTTTTCGATATGCACATCAAGTTGCGGAAATGGGATGAGCGTGCAAAATTAGAGCATCAATCCCTCCCCTCACTCGATAAGTATGCCCAAATGATCCTTCGTCATCTTAAGGAACAGCAATCATAAATATTTGATTATGCCAGTAAGACTAGTTGTATTTGATATCGCAGGGACCACACTTGCCGATGAAAGGGCAGTGTCTACTGCATTCCGAAATGCGTTCAGGGTATATGGTTTCACTGTGAATGAGGAGGATATTAAACCATTAATGGGATACAAGAAACCGGTGGCCATACATAACCTTCTAGAAGCGATTGGAGTGACACCGGAAGATGACCTCATCAACGACATTTACCGGGAATTTGAAATAGAGATGCTCGATCATTATGAATATTCTTCTGATGTGAAGCCCATGCCGGGTGCAGAAGAGGTGATGCTTGCGTTAAAAGAAAAAGGGCTCCTGGTAGCTCTGAACACGGGATTCTCGAAAGCCATCGCAGATGCGATCATGAAGAGGCTGCAATGGGTGGAGAGAGGCCTCGTCGATCATTATATCGCCAGCGATGAAGTTATTGAAGGACGACCGCAACCTTTCATGATTCAGGAGTTGATGCACAGAGCAGGTGTGGATGACCCGCAGCAAGTGATCAAAATAGGCGATACTGAGGTAGATGTTAATGAAGGTCTCAATGCCGGATGTGCACTCGTTATTGGTATCACGACAGGCGCATTCACAAGGGAGCAACTGGAACCATATCTGCCAGACCACATCATTAACCACCTCTCTGAATTACCATCATTAATCTCAGCAATTGACTGAAGTATCAATAGCCTTGTCGTCGCGAGTCTTTAACCGGCGTATTGGAGTGACCATTGCCGCCGCACTTGTGGCATTCCTGGCATATTCATCAGTATACGCCTTTAGAAAACCGTTTACAATGGCCACCCATAATGGCGCGGGTTATTTTGGCGTATCATACCAGTCCCTACTTATCATTGCCCAGGTAGTCGGGTATATGTTGAGTAAATTCTTTGGCATAAAAATGATCTCCGAATTGAAATCAAAGGGAAGATTTAAAGCGGGATTGTTGCTTACCGGCTGTGCATGGTTATCACTTTTTTTTCTGGCAATTGTGCCTCCGCCATTTGGATTGATATGCCTCTTTGTAAATGGTTTTATGCTCGGCTTCATGTGGGGTATAATCTTTAGTTATCTCGAAGGGAGAAGGACAACAGATCTCATGGGATCTGTGATGGCTGTAAGCTTCATTTTCGCCGGCGGATTTACTCGTTCAGTGGCCAAATGGTTAATGATCGAATGGGGAGTAAGTGAACGATGGATGCCTTTCATGACGGGAGTAATTTTTGCACTTCCGTTGATTCTTTTACTGCGGTTACTTGAAAAAATTCCTCCACCAGATGTTGCAGATATTAGGGATCGATCAGCAAGGATACCAATGGATAGATCGAGCCGCAAGCGATTTCTCGGGTCCTTCGGCATCGGATTAGGCATAGTCACAATTACCTACCTCTTTCTGACAATCATGAGGGATATCCGGGACAACTATATGGGAAATATCTGGAGTGAACTGGGATACGGCAACAACATTGCCATCTTCTCTAAAACAGAAACCCTTACCTCACTTGTAGTCCTTCTGATAATGGCCATGCTTGTTATGATAAGGAGAAACATGAGAGCATTGTCTTTAGTTCATTTTGTTATTGGAGGAGGATTGCTATTGGCAGGCATAAGTTCGATCCTTTTTGTCAATGATCGCATGGACGGTGCGTTGTGGATGCAACTAACAGGACTGGGTCTGTATATGGGGTACATTCCATTTAACTGTATTTTCTTCGAACGATTAATAGCTACCTTTCGCGTTAACGGAAATGCCGGATTTCTAATTTATTTCGCAGATGCGTTCGGATACCTGGGAAGCGTCATTGTAATGTTATCCAAGGAAATTTTCAGGCTTGATGTGAACTGGTCGGGGTTTTATGCACATGGTGTAGTAATTGGTGCACTAGTTGGGCTTGCGGGAACTGTCTTCTCTTTTTTATACTTCAAAAGAAAATACCGAATAGCAAAACATTCATGAAAAAGCGTTCTGCCATTGTAGTAGGAGCGGGCATAGTCGGGTTGGCGACCGCAAGATCATTGGCAGTACGCGGCTACCGCGTCCAGGTGATCGAGCGATCCAGAAAAGCCATTGGGGCTTCCATCAGAAATTTTGGGATGATATGGCCGGTTGGACAACCCGACGGTGACCTGTATGACCGCGCTATGCTTTCTCGACGAATCTGGAAAGATGTATGTGTTAGTGCCGATATACCGTTCGAGGCTACCGGATCTTTGCATGTCTCATACTGTAATGAGGAACAGGATGTATTGAACGAGCTAGCTGAAACATATCGCCATCGAGGATATAAATTTCTTTCTAAAAGCAAAACAATAAAAATTTCCCCGGCAGTGGTGCCGAATAGCTTACGGGGCGCTTTGTATAGCCCAGATGAGTTAATAGTGGATCCAAGACAGGCAATTAGTGTGATACCAAAGTGGCTGACTGAAAAGTATGGGGTTTCCTTCCATTGGGGCAAATGCGTGAATGAAATTTCTTATCCTGTAGTCATTGCAGGAAAGGAATTATTTGAAGCCGATGAAATCTATGTCTGTAGCGGAGCCGACTTTGAAACACTGTATCCTGACCTCTATGCATCGCAGCCTATGACCAAATGTAAACTGCAGATGATGCGGTTAACTTCTCAGCCCGAAGGTTGGCGAATGGGTCCTCCGCTGTGTGGAAGTCTATCTTTGTTGCATTATACAAGCTTTAAGTCCGCTAAGAACCTTGCGGCGCTTAGGAAAAGATTTGACTCGGAGTTCCAGGAACATCTTCAATGTGGAATTCATGTCATGGCGGCACAAAATAATGCAGGCGAGATTACGATCGGAGATTCCCATGAGTATGGGATGGAGCCTGAACCCTTCGACAGCACCCGAGTCAATCAGCTCATACTAAGGTATCTTGAAAGCTTCGCGCGCTTTCCTGATTCTACAATCACTACAACCTGGAATGGAATTTATGCCAAAATGCAGAACGGGGACACTGAACTGAAAGTCGAGCCTGAACAGGGAGTTCGTATTATAAATGGATTAGGGGGTGCGGGAATGACCTTGGCGTTTGGTCTGTGTGAGCAAATAATTTCTAATAACTTATCGCTCACTAGCTAGAGAATTCATGTAAAGTTAACAGCGCATTCCCTTATTTCACTGGTTATTGGTGGAATTTATGACATGAATTCTATACTATTAATAGTGGCCGGGTTGGTGCTCTTCCTCTATGCGCTGAATACACTTTCACAGGGACTAAAAGACCTCGCAGGAGATAAATTAAAACGATTTCTTGATAAGTTTACGAATAACCTACTCAAAGGTATCCTGTCGGGTATCATAGTGACAGTGTTGCTGGATTCTTCGTCTGTGGTGATCATCATGACTATTGCGCTGGTGAATTCAAAGGCGATGACATTCAGGCAAGCGATGGGTGTTGTGATGGGCGCTAATATTGGAACTACCTTCTCATCCCAGATATTTGCGTTGAATGTCGGAGAGTATGCAGCCATACCAATATTAGGGGGATTTATCCTGATGTTTTTCTTTAAGAAGTCTTTTTATACAAACCTGGGAAAGGTTGTCTTCTCTTTTGGGCTGATATTTTTCGGCTTGTTCACGATGGAGGAGGCAGTAGATCCACTAAAGCAAAGCGACTACTTCATATCGTGGCTACATTCACTAGAAAACACATGGAAGGGGCTATTTACAGGTGCGTTAGTGACGGTTGTGGTTCAAAGTTCCTCTGCCACGGTAGGGATGGTAATTGGGCTGGCATCAGAGAACATGATAACTATTACCGCGGGAATTGCAGTAATGCTTGGTGCTGAACTTGGCACGTGTGCGGACACCCTGATAGCTTCCATTGGTCGTACTAAGGCCGCAATAAAAACCGGACTGTTTCACCTGTTATTCAACGTCACAACTATTTTGGTCGGAATGATCCTGTTGCCTTTTTTTACTGAACTGGTTCTTTTCATTTCCAAGCACAGTTCCACGCAACAAACAATCGCAAACGCACACATGCTGTTTAATGGGTTAGGGGTTGCTATAATGCTACCCTTCGTCGGCCTTTATGAATCAGCATTAGATGCAGTTGTGGGGGATAGAAAGCGCAATGAAGAGTCGTTTCGAAAAGCTTAGAACACATTTAATCAGACGCCTTTACTACTTCAATTGGAACCGTTGATTTTTTCATTAGCATTTCTAGGTCGAACTTTCTGAAAGAGAGAATGCCTGCGTCTTTGAGATGATCATCTACAAAGATTTTATCTACGTCCTTTGCCTTGCTCATGATATCGTCGATCGATGGTTCAGTTATAAGTTCCGTCGTCACTTGTATTTTATCGGTCTTCGCCATGTCTTCTAAGAGTTTCATCTGGCTCCGGATTACTCTTACATTACCAGCCTCAGTATCCTCCGAATTAGTGATATTTTCTGCAGCATCGAGGTCGCTTGGGAAACCATATCCCTCCGCAACTTCGTCTTCCGCTTTAATAAAAAGAGCATGAATTCCCGCTTTCGTCTCCTTGGCAGTTTTAATCACGCGATCTACAAGTTCATAGGAAAAACGAATGCCGTTAAAGATGACCATGATTGTATTCATATTACAATGGTTTACAAATTCTGAGCCGCAATCCTGTGAGTTGCCTGGTCACGCAGAATTTCTTATTGCAATGCAATGGCTGGGGCAATCTTTCGATCCGATATAAACGTTTCTCCCACAAGCGCCGCGATCGTCTGAGCCAATTGCTTCTGGTATATCTGCTGTTCATCCTTTACCTCCCCTAGAGGCTCGATATTCGGCCCAATCACTCCCATCCAGGTCTGCGAGGAACCGGTAATAAAAGTTCCATGTTGCATCCAGTTGCCCCTTCGGTTACCCCTTCCATGATCGGTGGTAATGACAAACGTCGTATTGTCCTTGTACCCCTTCGTTGTTTGCACAAAATGCCAAAGTCTAGCCAGCATCCGGTCGGCCTCTGACGCCTTCTCCAGGTAAGTATCATAACGACCGTCATGTGCCGCCTCGTCGGTCTCTCCCAATGCGAGGTACAGTACTTTTGGTGCAGAGCTTCGTAGATATTCGATTGCCGTCAGGAAAGTAAGTTCATCATGACGCGTTTCAGTTTTATTCAACATATGTTTCTCCTGCACTTCGCTGATGAGTTCTTGAGTGGATGAACATGATTCCATTTTTTCATAACCGCTATTGATGACGATGTGACTTTTTGATTTGTTGAGAATGTATGGAAAAACGTCCCAGGAAGTGAATGCTGCGACTTTACCCTGAAACCCATCACGGTTAGCCAGGTACTCAAGTACATTGATGTGTGAGTTGGTATACCTCGAATTAGTCGCAATAGAGAGATCCGTGGCGCCGGAGAATATCTCATTATATCCCGGATAAGAGATGGAGAAGCCGTTAGCCGTATTCATTTTGTTGTTAAGCCTGCGATTTCCGTAAAGTTGTCCGCGTTCACCTATTACATTCCAAAAAAAAGGCAGGAGTTTCTTTCTCCTGCCTTCTACATCCGACGACCAATACATCATTTTCATAGTCTCTGAGTCCGGGCAATATCTCGCGTCGTTTATAATAGACGAATCTGCACCGTTGAAAATCTCCTGCCACCGGAAGCCATCGATAGTTATAATAAATAAGTTACCTGTCGGAGTGATGGCAGTAGTTGATTGTTTAGTTGGAGTGCCCTGGTTAGAAATTTCTTGTATGGCTGCAAAAAAGAGTATGCATGTCATAAAGCTTTTCATCGTGTAACGGGTTTTGCAAAATAAGCAACCAAGTATGACCGGTCCGTTACCTAAAGATTACCATTATGTTATTTAGCGAACGATCATTCCTTTCTCCTATCCAGCGTAAACCCTATCGTTGTGCCTATGTCCTCCCTGCTCCTCACATGAATTGATTGTCCATGGGCCTCGATAATATGCTTGCAAATGGCCAGACCCAACCCGCTTCCTGTGACGTCTATGCTACGGCCCTCTTCCGTCCGGTAAAAACGCTCGAAGATGCGCGGCACATGCTTCTCTGGAATGCCAATACCATCGTCACTGATTTCGATGAGCACATGACTGCCATCCGTGATATACATGCTTGCCGTGATCGAGCCGTTTACCTTACCATATTTTATTGAATTTTCAACCAGGTTTTGCAGCACCTGCCTGATCTTCTCCCTATCAGCGAATACCGTCAGCGGAGACTCGCAACCTTTCTTGATGCCATACTTGATTTGCCGTTGTTCCGCAATGATCGATACGCTCTCGAACACATCTTTAACCAATTCCTGAATGATGAAATGTTGCTTGAAAAGGCTGAGTTCACCGCGTTCGAGCTTTGATATTTCGTCGAGGTCGGAAAGTAGATTGGTAAGACGTTCAACATTAGTGGCCGTTTTCTCAAGGAAGCGCCTGTTCACCTGTGGATTCTCGAGCGCGCCCTGGAGAAGCAGATCGACATACCCCTGAATCGCGAAGATCGGGGTCTTGAATTCATGAGAAAGATTCTGCAGAAATTCCTTCCTAAACTGTTCATTCTGTCTTAACAGTTCTATTTCCTGCTTGTTCTCTTCGGCCCATGCCTCCACATCCTCCCTCACTTCGTCGATGCTTTTTTTCGGCAGGATATATTTATAGTAGGTCTCCTCCTTCTTCGTGGCTTTTGTCTGGTAGATGAATTTGTAAATGAGCTTAATCTTCCTGTAAATAAATTTTTCCAGAACGAAGTTGATCAAGCCATATCCCGCAATAAGGATGACAAAGAAGTAAATGATGGCCGGCTGCCATCTTTTTTCAGCAAGGAATACAAGTAAGCCCACCGGTACGGCCAGCCCCAGCGCTGTAAAAAACGCAAGTTGTCTCGGCGTTATGTTTTTAATGGAAAACATGCTCCTTTAGATGAAGATAACTAAGGTTGGATGCTGGATGCTGGTTCCTTTAGATGAAAGATAACTAAGGTTCGGATGCTGGATGC
>JACMKU010000072.1 GCA_014379965.1 Chitinophagaceae bacterium | reverse complement strand
CGCCTCCCGTCTCCCGTCTCCCGCCTCCCGTCTCCCGCCTCCCGCCTCCCGCCTCCGTCTCCCGCCTCTCGCCTCCCGTCTCCCGCCTAAAGAACCCCTTCATCCGCAAAACTATAAAACCCCCTCTCACTCACAATTATATGATCCATTACTCTGATATCGAATAACTTAGCCGCTTCTTTGATTTTCACAGTGAGTTCTTCATCGGCTCGGCTCGGTTGTAGGCTGCCTGAAGGATGGTTGTGACATAATATTATATTGACTGCATCTTCCTCCAAGGCCTTTTTGAGGATGATTCGGGGATCGGCGACGGTACCGGTGATGCCACCCTCACTGATGATCTCGAAATGCCGGATCTTGTTGGCCCTGTTAAGGAAGATCACGGCGAAGACTTCGTGCCGGTAGTCGCGGAGTATAGTTTGTAAATAATGAGCAATGTCGCGGCTGCTCGTTATGATCTCAGACTCCAGGAATGCGGCCGCCTGTCGACGCCGTCCCAACTCCATGGCGGCTGTGATGGTGATGGCCTTAGCCTCACCAATTCCTTTGACCTTCATTAATTCGCGTATGGATAATTTACCTAATTCGTTCAGGTTATCCTTACCTAATCTAAGGATATCTTTCGCCAGATCGACCGCTGAGCGGTCTCTTGTCCCCTTATTAATCAGGATGGCAAGTAGCTCTGAAATGCTGAGGTTTTCTGCACCTTTCAATAGTAATTTTTCCCGGGGCCGGTCGTCTTTTGCCCACAGCTTTATAGAGTAGTTGTGCTCTTGCATTCATCAATTTTAGCTAATATTTTTATGTCATCAATGCAATATTTCTGGAAGTATTGTGATGAAATAATCCAAACATTGAAAAACTAAAAAACCCAGTGCTATGAGAGCCAAATCCGTTAACTCCATGGGAGCTTTACACCCAATCCTCTTCTTCGCAGTAATGTATGTGGTGGTGTTATTCTTCTCGATCTTTATCTGTTCATCCCTATTTTATAGCTGTAAATCAAATGGAGCCCGTCTTGCGAAAAAAAGCGCACCGGCGAAGCAGCAAGCAGCACCTTCACAGGTGAGTACAGCCGTGGTCCTGAGATAGTTTTTTCACGCCCTTTTTATTTCCACAGGGCAGGTCTGAATGTGACGAGAATTAATATCTTCGCGGCTCCATAGGTTAGCCTCCCGAAGGAGTTAATGAACCTCTGGAACATTTTTCCTGCTATGCATTCAGCAAAAATTTTCTCCGGGACTGGTTCACAACTGCTTACAGAGCAAATCTGCAAACGATATGGCACTCAGCCCGGAAAGGTCAACATCCAGCGATTCAGTGATGGCGAAATCTCTCCAGTATTCCTCGAAAGTGTAAGAGGCGATTACGTTTTCCTTGTTCAAAGTACATACGCTCCAGCCGAGAATTTCATGGAGCTTTTATTGATGATCGACGCCGCCAGGCGGGCATCTGCTTATAAGGTCATCGCAGTACTTCCCTATTATGGTTATGCCCGACAGGATCGAAAAGATCGTCCCCGCGTTGCTATTGGCAGCAAGTTAGTAGCCAACATGTTAGTAGCCGCCGGTGCCGACCGTGTGATCACTATGGACCTCCATGCTCCGCAGATCCAGGGGTACTTCGATATCCCGGTCGACCACCTCGACAGCCACGCCGTTTTTATCCCTTATATCGAAAATTTGAGGCTGGAAAACCTTACCTTTGCCGCCCCCGATGTAGGAGCAACGAATCGCATCAGGGAAATCGCAAGTTATTTCAATGCCGAGATGGTTATCTGTGACAAGCACAGGAAGCGAGCAAATGAAATTGCAAGCATGGTCGTGATAGGTGATGTGACCGATAAAGACGTAGTGATCATCGATGATATCTGTGATACTGGCGGTACACTTGCGAAGAGTGCGGGTCTTTTGAAAGACAAAGGAGCAAGAAGTGTAAGAGCATTAATCACTCACCCTGTTTTGAGCGGAAAGGCATATGAGAACATTGAAAATAGTGTACTCGAAGAGTTAGTGGTCTGCGATACGATACCAGTGAAGAGGGAAATACCAAAGTTGAAGGTGATATCGGTAGCCGAATTGTTTGCAGTAGCTATCAGGAATGCGTTTGAGAACAAGAGTATCACAAGTCTTTTCATTCATTCGCAACGCAGGCAGGGTTTATAGGTTTCACGGAACAAGTAATTTTTTAAACAACATACAATGAAAACAATTACGATCGAAGGACAACTGAGGACCGGATTCGGGAAGGCCGCCACCCGACAGCTCCGCTCTCAGGAACAGGTGCCTGGTGTAATTTACGGGGGTGCAGGGGAGATCAATTTTTATGCTCCAGCTGCTGCTTTCAAGAATTTAGTATACACACCAAGTTTCCAGTTCGCAGAAGTAAACGTGGATGGTAAGACTTACAGAACCATTCTTAAAGATCTTCAGTTTAACAAAGTGGACGACAAGCTTACGCACGTCGACCTGCTGGAACTGGTTGAAGATAAAAAAGTGATAGCGGAGATTCCCTTGAAATTCGTAGGGACATCAAAAGGTGTAAAGGACGGAGGTAAGCTCATTACCAAAATGAAATCATTGAAGGTAAAGACTTATCCAAAGTATCTTAAAGAGCAGATCGAAGTAAGCATCGACGACCTCGACCTCAATGGCAACATCAGGGTAGAAGATGTGAAAATCGAGCATTACGAGATCCTGAACTCACCACGTATTCCAATCGCCTCTGTAGTATTGACAAGGCAATTGAAACAGGAAGAGGCAACACCTGCACCTGGAGGCGCCGCCGCTCCAGCCGCCGCCGCCGCTGCCGCACCCGCTGCTGCCGCTGCTGCACCCGCTGCAAAAGCCGCTGCAAAAGGCAAGAAATAATATCGAACGATTTAAATAGAAATCCGTCTGGTTTTAATCACGACGGATTTTTTTTTCTCTTTCTCATCACAGAGTGCATTCACATAATTTTGTTTCAATTTTTGTTCTATTGATATGAAGTTCCTGATTGTCGGCTTGGGAAATGTAGGAGATGAATACGCGCATACTCGTCATAACATTGGTTTCGACGTGGTAAATGCATTGGTGACGAAACACAAAGGCAATTTTCGCGTCGATAGGCTAGTATATGCAGCCGATATAAAATGGAAAGGAAAATCAATCCTGTGTATCTGCCCCTCTACTTTCATGAATCTTAGCGGCAAGGCAGTTAAGTACTGGCTGGACAAGGAGAAGATAGCGTTGGAGAATCTGTTTGTAATGGTTGATGAGCTTGCACTGCCACTTAATAAGCTGCGCATTCGACCAGGAGGTAGCGATGCCGGGCACAATGGACTAAGGAGTATACAGGAGAGTTTAGCTACGACAGAATACCCCAGATTAAGGTTCGGAATTGGCAATGATTACCCCAAGGGGATGCAGTCAGAATTCGTGCTTGGCAAATGGCGAATGGAAGAAGAACCGTTGGTTAATTTGAAGATTCAGAAAGCTGTCGAAGCCATAGAAATCTTTGTTACTCAAGGAATAACAGCAGCAATGAATGCAATAAATAATAAGGATTTTTCTTTATGATAAATCAGATTGATTACTTACTTTAGCGTTTCTGTCACCTTCTCTTTTTCGAAATCCAATTGACATATTGAATAGCTGAATACTTGGGATGAACAGCCCTGGAATATTGTATCCGATGTATTTAATTAACAACCACCACTGTTATGAAGATTTTTTGTGTAGGCCGTAACTATGCAGCGCATGCGAAGGAACTTGGCAATGATTTACCTGATGAGCCGGTCATATTCATGAAGCCTAAAAGTGCGATGCTGCAACCTCATACGCCTTTCTATTATCCAGAGTTTACCAATGAACTGAATTACGAATGTGAATTGGTGTTACGCATCAGTAAGAACGGAAAGTATATTCAGGAGAAATTCGCCAGTAAATATTATGATGCAATTACTGCAGGCATAGACTTTACTGCAAGAGACATACAAAATGAGTTAAAGACCAAAGGCCTTCCCTGGGAGAAAGCAAAGGCATGGGATAACTCCGCCATTATCGGCAAGTGGGTGCCTCTACCCAACATCAAGAACAAGAAGGATATCAATTTCTGTCTATATAAGAATAAAGAGCTCGTGCAACAGGGCAATTCGGCAAGCATGCTGAATAGTTTTGACGCATTAGTGGCCTATATCTCTAACTTCTTCTCCGTGAACATTGGCGACGTCATCTTTACAGGCACCCCTGCAGGAGTAGGTGAAGTCGTAGTCGGCGACGAACTTGAAGGATTTATTGAAGATGATAGCATGTTTACTTTGGAAGTAAAATAAAATAGACTAGTTTGGTCTTTCCGTAAGGAACTCGAACCAACTGTATTAAACCACTCAGCCAAAAGCTGGGTGGTTTTTCATTTTCAGACGCGTTTCAGGATTTGTCTTAGTTTAAATAATTGCTCACAACGTTTAAACATGACGAAGGCCAGATGCCTTTCAAGTTTATCGCAGCCATGCTTTTACTGAACCCATTGCCGCTGGGATTTAAATGTTCATGGAATTTCAAGAGATTAAGGCTTTCGCCAAACCCATGTTATGCAGCGTTAGGCGTATAAGATTTAATAGATTTAAGCACTTGTTTTGTACTTAATCGTTGTTCCTCCAAGTCATAGTCATCCTGTAGTCCAAGCCAAAATTTGGGGGAATTACCAAAATATTTGCTTAGCCTTAGCGCAGTATCAGCTGTAATTTTTCGTTTTCTTTTTAGAATTTGGGAAAGGCGGGTCTGCGGGATCGCCACATCCTTGGCAAGTTTATAGGCAGATATATTAAAAGGGATAAGAAATTCCTCAAGAAGGATCTCGCCCGGGTGTATGTTTTTAAGTTTGCTCATATCAACGGATTTAATGATAGTCTATGATTTCTACTTCAAAGGCATTACCCGACTTCCATTTAAAGATAATGCGCCATTGATCATTGATGCGAATACTATAAAATTCTTTTAGTTTGCCCGAAAGTTTTTCCAAACGATTAGCTGGTGGTATTCTCAAATCACCAAGGTCGACAGAGTTATTGATCATCCTGAGTTTACGTCTACTAATGTGTTGAATATTAGGAGGCAATTTTTTCACTCTTTCCCCAAGCCATATTCGTTCTGTATCTGAATTACCAAAAGAGAGGATCATAGTTCCGCGTTACGATACTAACGCGAAAGATAAGTAATTAATTTGAATTTTCAAACTAAGGGTATTGAAATGCCGCATAACGCCGGGGCTTGCCGAAGGGCTGGAATTCCCTAATCCAATAGCCCGGGGCTAAGGCCGAATAGAATTAATAATGTCGAAGTCATGTACAAAAGCTGATTAGAATTCTGGAAGCTCGGACTGAAGCTCATCAGGGAACTGAAGCTGAGGATATATCCGGAAGCCGGCCTTGCGGCAAACCACATGTTAGGCACAGTTATTCTTCAAGACGTAAAAACCTTGCTGCATTATTGTAGAATATATCCTCTTTGTCCTGTTCTGTAAGGAAGGTCAGGTTATTTAGAAATATAATTGACTTCTCAATTGCATACGGCCATACCATCTGGTCAGAGCCGAACATCACTTTATTCAAGTAACCTGCATGTTTGGCATTTTTCAGAAACTCTGTAATATATCTTTGGGTGTTTGGTTCAACCCATAACATCACTGCGAGATCTGTATAGAGTTGTGGGTAATATGCCATAAGTCGGAGTGCATGTTCCGGCCAATCTTCTCCGCCAGCATGCATTAAATAAATTCTAAGCTTAGGATATTTTATCAAAACATCTTCAATTAAATAAGGGTCTCCAAATTTAAGTCTTGCTTTAGGCGACCATGAATAGGTTCCTCCCGGGTCGCCACCACCTGTATGTACTGCTACGGGAATATCATACTTCTCACAAATGCGCAAATAAGGCTGCCAGATAGAATCGCTTAATGTAGTTCCTCGATAATACGCCCCGATTTCACCAAATACTTCAATTTTCTTATCCTTTATCATTTGCTCAAATTTGACACTGTCCAACCCATAATCATGGGGAGAAAAAATCAAAATCCCCTTGATAACCCGATCATTACTATCATTTGCAGCCCAGGTTTCTACACTTTCGGGGTTACCGCTTACTATAGCTTTTACAATATTCCATTTTTTAAATGCTGCGAAAGTTTCTGCACGATGCGATGCCGCATTTGAAGAGCTTTTCTTCCCATAATGATCGCTTGCAGGCTCCCGGTCACCAAAGTCACTGTCCGTGTAGGAGTGAATATGCATATCAATAATCTTAGTTTGCGAGTCTGCAAACAAAAACTGCTGAAGTAATATCAGTAAAACAATAATGTTCTTAGTCATGAAGTGCTGAATATAATTGTGCCTAACGGACAGGGCTTGCCGCTGGCCGTTGAAATTAATGATCTTTTGAATTTAATGCAACCAGGCTAGCGGCAAGCTATTGTTAGCAGCCGTATTAGAGATAATATTTCTCAGTTATAATTACCTAACATCCTTAATCAATGAGTCTTTAAAATATCTGATATTCCTTTTCTGATCAAGAATAAATTTTGACAGATTCCTGAATTTACCTCGAGTTTCGATTGCATAAAATACTGAATCACCGATTAGATAATATCGCGCAGCTGCGTCTGACGAGTAATTAGGGTTTCTGTTTTCGATAGCTATCTTGAGCAGGGAATCATTTTTAATATAGCTTAAATACTTATTTTCTGTCGCTGTTTCTTCAATATAAATAAGTGTAAGGAGGTCGGAATTGTCATAATGGTAATGTGTATAGATAGTATCATCTTTTGTTATCAAGGTGTCTGTGAAAACCTTATTGACAACTCGCGAGCTTGGACTTGTTATGTTGTCGATATACTTAATTCGTTTAACTTTTGGGTCTTCAGATTTACAAGAATAATAGATTAACATAACAAAAAAAAGCTCTTAGGCACGTCATATTATTTAGAAATAAAGTAAGGTGTAAATATGGCTGCTAACACATAAATATACGCAAAGGCGATAGATTCAATTGCGACAATCAACCCGATATTTGATCGATTGGCGCAACCTAAACTGGAACACCAGGTTATCTATTGCGGTTGTATGTGAGATAAATTGAACTTTCTAAGAAAATATAAATCCGCTTTAAGCAAAAGAAGCGATAAGCAATCCTCCCCGCGGTGCGGGGAGACACCCATCACGATGAGAGGAATTTTGTTTGCTGGTATTAAATCCAACAATCAAATAAGTGAATGAAAAAAGCCGAAAGTCCTGTTTTTCAAGACCTTCGACTTTGTAGCGCGATCGGGAGTTGAACCCGAGACCTTTGGGTTATGAATCCAACGCTCTAACCACCTGAGCTACCGCGCCGCGGGCGGCAAAGATAAGCGTTTCACCTCTTTTTTTTCCATCAGGAAAGTAGTAATTCTTCAAGCCTTTTGACCAGTTTTTCGGCATCTGGCAATACCGCTTTTTCCAACCCCATATTCATAGGGATCGCTGGCACATTGAGTGCACCCACCACCTCCACCGGCGCATCAAGCGAGCGGAAGCAATGTTTCGAGATCCTTGAAGCAAGCGCCTCGGCGAAAGAATTATTCTGTTGTTCTTCCGTCAACACCAGGCATTTGCCATGTAGTTTAACCCGCTCAAATATCAACGATTCATCAAGCGGGAAAAGCGTGCGGAGATCGACAATTTCAACCTGTTGCTTAAGTCGTTTTGCGGCAGCCTTCGCCCAATACACACCCATACCATAAGTTATCACCACACATGATTCACCACTACTTATTTTATGTTCATCCGCAGTCGCTATCACATTCGCTTTCCCAAGCGGAAGAATATAATCTGCAGATGGCTCGAGCGTCTTGGCCTCTTCCGTTCCCGGAACTTTACTCCAGTAAAGCCCCTTGTGTTCGAGTATGACCACTGGATTCGGATCATAAAACGCCGCCTTCATCAATCCCTTCATATCCGCCGCATTGGAAGGATAGACAACCTTGATTCCTTTTATCGATAACAACGTTGTCTCAACGCATCCGCTATGATAAGGTCCACCTCCTCCATATGCACCAACGGGCACTCGCAATATCATCGATACCGGGAATTTACCGCAGGTGAGGTAACAGGACTTTGATATCTCAGTGACAATTTGATTAAAACCGGGATAGATATAGTCGCCGAATTGTACTTCGACGATTGGTTTCAATCCCACGGCTGACATGCCAACCGTTGAGCCTACAATGTATGCTTCCTGTATCGCTGTGTTGAATACGCGATCATCACCAAACTGCTCGGCCAATGTAGCCGCTTCCCTGAATACTCCGCCAAGTCTTCGTCCTACATCCTGGCCATATAAGACAGCCTCCGGGTTCTGCTCCATCAGCTCCCTGATTGCGAAAAGGGCGGCATCAACCATTATGATTTTCTCGGCGCCAGCAGGGCTCCGTTCCCCACTTTCTTTAGTAATTGTTGCTGGCGCAAAAATATGATCCTCCACTGTCGAAGGATCCGGCTCGGGAGAACCAACAGCCTTGTCAAATTCGCTGAGAATATATTCAGAAGCTTCTTTTTCGATTTCAATAATTTCTTCTTCTGTTATCCCACGTTCTATGAGCTTCCTTCGAAGTCGCGGAAATGGATCCCGCTGCACGTGTTTATTCCAATCTTCATCTGTTCTGTAAAATTCTTTTCTCACTCCACTCGTATGGTGCCCCAGTAACGGCACGTGTGCATGTACAAGATACGGGCGGCGCTCACTGCGTACCATCCCAGCCACATGTTGCATGATATTGTATGATGCCTCAAAGTCACTCCCGTCTACCTGTACACGACCCATTCCTTTGAATCCTTCAGCAAACTCAAAGGCATTCATCGAACGGGCCTCCGCTGCAGTAACACTGATGCCCCAATTATTATCCTGTACCAGGTAGATGATAGGCAATTGACGAAGGACTGCGAACTGGAACGCTTCACTCACCTCACCCTCTGTGATACTAGCGTCTCCCAGTGAACAGATAACAATTGGCAATTCCCCTTCGCTTCCTTTCCTCAACAACGATGATTTTGTTTTCTCCAGGTATTGAATGCCCTGGGAGATACCGGTCGTAGGTATCGCCTGCATGCCGGTCGCACTACTCTGGTGAATGATCCACGGCTTGTCATCTTCCTTATAGTTTGGATGAGCATAATATTCACGCCCTCCTGTGAAAATGTCGTCGCCCTTAGCAAGCAACTGAAGCATGAGTTGAGATGGAGTAAAGCCAAGACCAAGCAGGAGACTTTCATCGCGATAGTATGGACTCACGTAATCCTGCGGCTGTAGTTGAAATGCCGTGGCTAATTGAATGGCCTCGTGTCCCCGGGAAGTGGAATGTACATATTTACATATCGGACGGTTGGCTTCATAAGTTGCGGCCATCACATTCGCATGGCACATCAAACGGTAGGCTTTTACGAGCAGCTGGGTATCGATCATGTGGGAGTTCAGTTCAACTGGCAAATTTAAGGGAACGAGATAAAACGGAGCGAGAAACAGAGCGGGAGCGAGGTATCTCCTCGCTCCCGCTCTGTTTCTCGCTCTGAGCTATGCTATTTTTTCTTTCTTCTTCCCTTTTTTACGGGTCGGTCATCACCCAGCAAATTACCCCAGGGTTCGAGTCCATCTACTCGCTCGAAAACCGCCTTTAGTATGGCCATGCCCGGGATAGATAGGAACATTCCCGAAATACCGGCAAGCGCCCCGCCTACCAGCACTCCTATGATGCTTACGAGTGCATTGATCCGCACTTTCGAGCTCACCACGTACGGCATGATGAAATTGTTGTCGATAAACTGAACAACGACCAATATGACTCCCACCCAGATCACGTCGGCCATACTATCCGAAGTAGTAAGTGTTACGGCCATACAAATAACCGACGCGATCAACATTCCTACATAGGGGATCAGGTTTAATACGGCCGCGAGTACTGCGAGGAAGATAGCATATTGAATGCCTATCACGAGGAAGCCTGTCACATTCAAAACCGTTACGATGGCCATTTCGAGTAACAGGCCCACCATGTAACCCTGGATGATTGTCTTCGATTCTGTAAGAACACCCTCGACCCGCGAACGATGCTGATCAGGAAACACGTCAAGCAGGAATTTATGGATCAGTTTTCTATAATAGAGCAACAGGAAAGTATAGATAGGCAACAAGACCACCATCACCAATCCACTGGCTATACCCATGAGTGCACTCCCCATACCGCCCGTACCGGATTGCTGAATGTTTTGCTTCGCGCTTTCTACCGCTGCTTTCTGTTGTTTGGTGTCAATGTTCAAATTCGCCTGAATCCATCCTTGTAATGTAGTTATATGATGATTCAGTTTTTCCTTAATTGTAGGAAGATCGCTCATGAACCCACCAACCTGGTTCGATAAAAAGTAAATAATACCCCCAACAAATAGTATTGCCAGGAACACCGCGAGTAGCATCGCAGGAACGCTAGGTATTCCTCTTTTTATCAGCCAGTTCACCACCGGCAGCAGAAGCATGGCCAGCACTATTGCAAAACAAAAGGGCATGATAATACTGCTTCCCACATGAATGAGATATCCAAGTATAAAAAGGCTCACCAGGTGAAAGGCCAGTTTCGCGTAAAATGGAAATGCGTTTTTCATACATGCTAAGCTTAAGGTGCAATCTACTAATCAATAGGCAATGAGCAATAGGCAATCGACAATAGGCAATGGGCAATTGCCAATAATCAAGTTCAATTTGAAGTTTGCCTATTTCCTATTGCCTATTGCCTATTGCCTATTGGATATTGCCTATTGCCAATTGACTTCCTGATTCGCTTCTGCACCCACAACGACAGCATGACCCACGTAAAGCCAATGCAAAATCCCGCCACCACATCACTCGCATAATGATAGCGTAATACGATGCGGCTAATACCAATGGTAAATGAAAGCGATAGGAGGAGTAGGGACAGTATCCATTTTGCGGCTATGGACCATTCACTCTTCCATAACAGCCAGATAACTACGCTGCAGAATATGAACGATGACAAGGCATGTCCGCTAGGAAAACTATTGGTACCAATAGCTTCAAAAAGAGGCGAATCAGGCCGGCTCCGACCGATGAGCCATTTCAGGAATCGGCCAAGTAAGGTAGCCGTCACGGCAACAATGGTCACATCGATAGCGTCGTACTTCCTTTTCTTTACAGCAAGCCAAACGATGATGAGCAAATAAGCAGGTAGGAGAAACAATGGCGACCCTAAGAAACTGATATTCCTTAGGAACGTCACACGCGAAGGAGTCGTATGCCTCCTGAAGAAATCAAATGCCTTACTGTCGAACCATGGATCAACACCTTTAACTACCTGGTGAGTCAGGAAAACGAATAGCGCTACCGAGATGAGAAAAAGAAGCGCAACGATGATTGTCTCCAGGGTGATTGTCCTGATCGTCTTTGCGTCTATGTTGTCCATTAAAATATATGATGAAGAAAACAGTCAGTAGTACTCTAACTGGTAGACGGCACCTGGTGATTTTTCGAGAAGCTGATAATGAAATTGGTTCCTTCGTTCAGTTTGCTTTCCACCTGGATCCGGGCGCTATGTGACTGGAGGATTGAATAAGAGGCAGCCAGCCCCAGTCCCATTCCATTCTTCTTTAGTGTAAAGAAGGGCTCAAACAACTTCGGCAATGTGTCTTCAGGAATGCCGATCCCGTTGTCGCGAATGGAAACGGTGAAGTTTTCCTTTTCTGCCGTCATCGACACATCTAGTTTTCCCTTATTTTTCTCCATCGCCTCAATGGCGTTGATAAGTATATTGGAAAATGCAATTTTCAACTTCGGCTTATCCGCAGAGATTTCTATCGTGCCATCTTCGAATCGCTTCTCGACCTTGATATTCTGTAGGTGAATGCGATCTTCGACCGCAGCAAGGCTTTCATTCAGTATTTCTTGCAGACTGTATTTCTTAAACTCGAGTTCACCCGTGCGAGTAAGATCGAGCAACTCGGTTATGCTTTGGTTGATACGGTTGCTGTTTCGCTGGATGATATCAACAAAGTTCTTTTGCTTCTCATGATCGGCGGGCAACAGTTCGAAATGCTGGATGGAAAGACTAATGTTATTAAGTGGATTTCTTATTTCGTGTGCAAGTATCCTCATCAACCTTTCATTAGCGGCGAGTTTCTGTGCCTGGAGGTTAGCAATCTCTGCCTTCTTCAGGTTGGTGATGTCGTGGATGATGCCATGCACCAGCCATTTATCCTGCGCATTGCGTTGAAAGGTGATTGAAAACAGGCAGGACTTTATTTCCTTATTCCTACTCTCAATTTCGATCTCCATGTCAGTGACATTCTCTCCAATCCTCAGCAATTCTGTCACCCCCTGTTTTTGAGATGGAGACTTCATGAAGTCGAAAAGGCCACAATTGAACAATTCTTCCCTGTTGAGCCCGAAAAGGACGGATGCGGCATGATTGACCTCGCTGAAATGGAGGTTGATATCCGCTATAAATACAGCATCTTTTGAACCTTCGAAAAGATTACGGTATTTGTACTCTCTCTCTTTAAGTTGTCTTAGAGCCGCGGCCCGATCAAGTGAATAGCGGATACACCGTTCGAGCTTTTCCGTGTTTAGTTCCGACTTTATCAGGTAATCCGTGGCGCCGCTTTGCATTGCAGCGATGTCTATGGTTCTATTCCCTTTTCCCGTAAGTATGACGATTGGAGCATCGCAATCCAGCCTGGCTGCTTCCTGTAATATTTCGAGACCGGTGTTACTCCCAAGCCGGTAATCAATGAAAAAAATATCGTATGCGCCGGTCTTTATTTTCTCAATAGCCTCGCGATAATTATCACACCAATCAACCTGGAACTTACCCCCTTCAATACCTTTAATATACTCGGCTATTATAAAATAATCGTCCTCATCATCATCAATGATAACCGTCCTTATCAAGCTACCTTTCAACATTGTGCATTAGTGGTTTGCGGGTAAAAGTAATACAAAACATGCACCGGAATTTTCTTTTCCTTCGGCATAGATTATCCCGCCGTGATTTTCCGTAACCTTCCTGCAAACGGCCAAACCAATGCCGTTGCCCGTGAATTGTGATTTACCATGAAGTCGTTGGAAGGGCTTAAAAATTTTCTCTGCGTTGATTTGGTCAAACCCGATTCCATTATCGCAGATCTCTATTTTATGATACTCCCTGTCGCTCGCCAGCTTGAGCCTTTGCCTTTCCTCCGGGGTGGTAGGGATCGATCGTATCGTGATTACGGGTTCGGTGTCGGCTCTTCTGAATTTTATCGCATTCTCAATAATACATCTGAATAGCCTATACAATTGCCTTGGCCTTGCCAGTAATGTTGGCATTTTCTCAACTACAATCTGGATCTGTTTCTCTTTAAGCTGGGGTTGAAAATCGGCAACGACCTCCTCGATGATAGTCTTAGTGTCACTGTCAGCATAGTCTTCCTTATCAGAAATGACCTTTGAGAGCATACTGAGGTCGTCGATAAGCAATCGCATATCTCCGAGGCAGGATCCGATACGTTCGATATACCTTGCGACCTCTTTGTCTTCAAGGGATAGCGTGAGCTTGCGAGATAGCATGTCAACGAGGGTGGACAGCTTTCTTAGGGGAGCATCAAGGTCATGGGTTGCTAAATTAATGAACTCGATATGCTCTCTATTGTAAGCATCCAGAGTATTGCTTAGCTGCTCGGCGGGACTTGACGCATCGTTTTGAATTATCGGTACTTCCATCAAAAGACGAAAAATTTAATTGAACTGTAATGTATTCGCAGCTGCACCTGCTCAGGTGATCAGGTTGTTGTAAAAGCAAGGAGTAACACCAAAGAGAATGCCGAGCTTAACAATCAGCCCAAACGAAGTTGATCCCTAATATTGCCTTTTGTCTTTGGGTTCGAGATGGAACAATTTTATTTAGAGTCGTGAGAATGTCATTTTTTTTCATAGAGAATGTTTAACTTGCTGCCTTTATCTACTGATTAACCCTTGAGCAGCTTTTCCCATTATGTCTAAAATTAGCATCTTAATCATCGACGACGAAGTGGATTACTGCATGATCATGAAGAGCTATCTCCAAGCTAAGAATTACGCAGTGACCTGCGCATATACTCTGAAAGACGGGTTGAAAAAATTGGCAGATTCTGCTCCCGACAGGCTCATCCTCGACAATAATCTTCCAGATGGTAAAGGGTGGGATTGTGTCGATGAAATCACGAATAAGTATCCATCGCTGAAGGTATACCTCGTTAGCGCCTATAGGCAAAAATCTGACTTCATTAGTACTACGCCTAATATTACCGTTTGGGAAAAACCCATTTCACTTAGCCTCCTCGACACAGTATTCCAGACGGCTTAACTACAGAACGAGAGCATGTGCTTGGCGACCATTACCAGGTCGTTCACATTGGAGGGCTTTACCACGTAATCATTTGCACCAAGGTCAAGGCAAATTTCTTTATAGGTTGTGGAGTTCGATGTGCTCCAAATGACTTTGGGAATATTATCATACCGGGAATTCTTCCTTAGCTCTTGCAAAATCTCCGCGCCATTGAGTCCGGGCATGTTATAATCAAGCACAATCAGGCAGGGGAGGGGGCCTTCATCCTGGCCCTGGAGATAGGCTATAACCTCCGTACCATTTGGTAGGAATGTGACGGCAAAATTAGTATCGATCGATGAAAATATCTCATCTAGAATCTCCTGATCGTCAAGATCATCCTCGCCAATTAGTATTATTTTACCATTATTTGAAGGGCGGCTTTGTGGCACAATTTTCTGTATTAAATATTTTGAATAGGATAAGATTATTGACTAATTTATTTATAGACTGGCTTAACTCTGCGTACAAGATAAATTTTTATTGATAAAAATGGTTGACCATCATTTTTAAGGAAAGTGTTTATGTAGAAAAAATTCCACATTCCCCACTTTAACATGCCCCATTCACCCCTCAATCAAAAGTATGAAAAAAAGAACTAAGGCTTCGCCACGGTCTTCTGTCTCAGTTGATGTGCAAGAGGAGATAATTCCCCTAAAGGTTGCAGTCACCAAAAAATCGAATGGCAAATCCAAAACTTCACCTGGAACCAACGGCCATCACGATTATTCAGAGGAGCTCGATAGCCGTGAACTGCTTAAAGTCCTCGCAGAAGTCCGACATGGTAATTTCGCCGTCCGGATGCCTATCGACCGCCTTGGTTTAAGCGGTAAGATTTGCGACACGCTTAACGATATCATTTCACTTAATGAAGCACTGGTAGAAGAGTTGACCCAGGCAAGAAATACCATCGGTAAACAGGGACACCTAAACCATCGTGTCACTCTACCAAAAGACGCCAAAGGTTCCTGGCGCACGGCTTCCGATTCAATTAACTCTCTTATATCGGATCTCGTACACCCCACGATTGAAATAGCACACGTGATCAGCTCGGTGGCAAAAGGAAACCTTTCGCAGGAAATGCCACTCAAGATTGGTGATCACGTCTTGCAGGGCGAGTTTGCCAAGATTGCCGCGGAAGTTAATGACATGGTGAAGCAGTTGAACCTCTTCTCGATGGAGGTAACGCGTGTGGCGCGCGAGGTGGGTTCAGAAGGTAAGCTCGGTGGCCAGGCAAAGGTTAAGGGTGTGGCCGGTGTATGGAAAGACCTTACTGACTCAGTAAACCAGATGGCGGGTAACCTTACGGCGCAGGTGCGTAACATCGCCGAGGTAACGACCGCGGTGGCGAAGGGTGACCTAAGAAAGAAAATCACAGTGGACGTTCAGGGAGAAATCCTTGAGTTGAAGAATACGATCAATACGATGGTGGATCAGCTGAACTCATTCTCATCGGAAGTAACGCGTGTGGCGAGAGAGGTGGGTACAGATGGTAAACTCGGTGGACAGGCTGAAGTGAAAGGGGTGGCAGGAACCTGGAAGGATTTGACTGATTCAGTAAACCAGATGGCCTCCAACCTTACGGGCCAGGTGCGTAACATCGCGGAGGTAACGACGGCGGTTGCGAGAGGTGACCTTTCAAGAAAGATCACGGTGGACGTTAAGGGAGAAATTCTCGAGTTGAAGAATACGATCAATACGATGGTGGACCAGTTGAATTCATTCTCCGTCGAGGTAACGCGTGTGGCGCGTGAGGTAGGTTCCGAAGGAAAACTAGGTGGACAGGCAACGGTGAAAGGTATCGGAGGTGTATGGAAAGATCTTACCGATTCGGTTAACCAGATGGCTGGTAACCTGACGGCGCAGGTACGTAACATCGCCGAGGTAACAACGGCGGTTGCGAAAGGTGACCTGTCGAGAAAAATCACCGTGGATGTAAGGGGTGAAATTCTTGAGTTGAAGAATACGATTAACACGATGGTGGATCAGCTTAACTCATTCGCCTCCGAGGTAACGCGTGTGGCGCTCGAAGTTGGTACGGAAGGAAAACTCGGCGGCCAGGCCAAAGTGCAGGATGTGGGTGGTACATGGAAGGACTTGACAGAGTCTGTTAACCAAATGGCCTCGAATCTTACGGCGCAGGTGCGTAACATCGCCGATGTAACGACAGCCGTTGCAAACGGTGACCTTTCAAAAAAGATTACAGTAAACGTTGCAGGAGAAATCCTGGAGTTGAAGAATACGATCAATACGATGGTGGATCAGTTGAACTCATTCGCATCCGAGGTAACCCGTGTGGCGCTCGAGGTGGGTACGGAGGGTAAACTGGGAGGCCAGGCGAAAGTGCAGGGTGTTGGTGGTACATGGAAGGATCTTACCGATTCGGTAAACCAGATGGGATCCAATCTTACCTCGCAGGTACGTAACATCGCCGACGTAACGACGGCGGTGGCTAAGGGTGATCTGTCAAGGAAGATTACAGTGGACGTTAAAGGAGAGATCCTCGAGTTGAAGAACACGATCAATACGATGGTTGACCAGCTTAACTCATTCGGCTCCGAGGTGTTCCGTGTGGCACGTGAGGTTGGTTCCGAAGGAAAGCTAGGTGGCCAGGCGGATGTACCGGGAGTGGAAGGTCTCTGGAAAGACTTGACCGATTCGGTAAATAAGATGGCATCGAATCTTACATCACAGGTACGTAACATCGCCGAGGTAACGACAGCGGTGGCGAACGGCGACTTGTCGCGTAAGATCGAGGTAGACGTAAAAGGTGAGATCCTCGAATTGAAGAATACGATCAATACAATGGTTGAACAATTGAGATCGTTCGCATCGGAGGTGACCCGTGTTGCGCGTGAGGTGGGTACGGATGGTAAACTTGGTGGACAGGCGAACGTGCCAGGTGTTGGAGGTACATGGAAAGACTTGACCGACTCGGTGAACCAGATGGCAGGTAACCTGACGGCGCAGGTACGTAACATCGCCGATGT
>JACMKU010000071.1 GCA_014379965.1 Chitinophagaceae bacterium | reverse complement strand
GTATCTATGTGCCTATGTGGCAAAAAACACTTTAAATTGAACGCAATGAGCTATGGCTTCCTTTTGGATCAGCGCAGGATACTACACTCCATAAGGGAGTTTCCAGGGATTTTGTAGCTCCGCCAAAGCCTTGTAACTTGCAGACCGTTTTCAAATTCTCTACATGTTTGATCTTTCTACTTTTGACCCCGATAACGTAAGCAATCCCAATCATAATATATTCGGTTTGCCCAGCAAGGAAGAGGATGCGTTGTTGGTTATCGTGCCCGTTCCCTGGGAGGTTACGGTTAGCTATGGTTCGGGTACAGCGCGAGCACCCGAGGCGATCCTTAAGGCGAGCCTCCAGGTCGATGTGTTCGATCCCGATGTGCCTAATGGATGGAAGAAAGGATACTATATGCGCCAGACCGACAGGAAGATCCTCATGAAGAGCGATTATCTACGAAAGGAAGCTGAACTCTATATCGACTACATCTCAAAAGGTGATGATGTATCTGCCAACCAATTCATGTCGAAGACCATTAAAGACGTAAATGGCGGAAGCATTTATCTCAACACCTGGGTTTACGATCAGACAAAGGCCTTGTTGGAAAAAAATAAACTCGTTGGCCTCCTCGGTGGCGACCACAGTACGCCTCTTGGGTTTTATAAAGCGATTGCGGAGAAACACGAGGAGTTTGCAATCCTCCAGATCGATGGACACTGTGACCTCCGCGAGGCGTATGAGGGTTTCAATTACTCACACGCAAGCATCATGTACAACGCCCTCAACGAAATTCCAGAGATAAAGAGGATCGTGCAGGTAGGACCCCGTGATTACAGCCAGGGAGAGTGCGACTATATCACTAATAGCAAAGGAAGGGTGGTTACCTACTTCGACCGTGCTATTAAAAAGAGATTATACGAAGGAGATACCTGGAGGAATATTGTAGATGAGATCGTGGGGACGTTACCCGAAAAAGTATTTATCAGTTTCGATATTGATGGGCTCGACCGAAAGCTCTGCCCGCACACCGGTACACCGGTTCCTGGTGGATTTGAAACGGAAGAAGTGTACTATCTGTTTAGGAAAGTTATAGAAAGTGGTCGCAAATTGATCGGATTCGATCTGTGCGAAGTCGGTGTAAGCGACACGGATTGGAATTCAAACGTCGGCGCGCGTGTGTTGTTCAAATTATGCAATCTCCTCGTGTCAAGTCATACCGCAGATGAGCATGCGGGTAAATAATTGAGATCAGTTTGTCACTTGCAATGAATAAATTTCAATTGGTCCTGAAGAACGAGAAGCTGAAGACCTACCGGATGATCAGGTTCATACTGTTATTGCTAAACCTCGGCGGAATGGTTCTCCTTCTCGTACAAGCTGAGACAGGTAGGCAGATGATCTGGCCCATCATCACGATCATTTCAATCAGTTTCTTTTTCCTTTTTACCATCATCGAATTTGCTAATCATACCTTCAGCTATGATGGATGGCCACGGCTCATATATATCTGGTCGGCCATTGCCTGGCTGAAGACGGAGTTTTGGTGGTTGGCTATATTGTTGGTTGGCCTGGCGATTCTCGACTATTTGACGCATCGCAGGCAGGTGGTGACAGTGAGCAAGGAACATATCTCTTACCCTTCACTAAGTAATAAAACGATCGAGTGGGATGAATTAAGCAATATCATCTTGAAAGATGGATGGCTGACAATAGATTTCAAGAACAATAAACTTATCCAATACCCGGTTGTATTGGGAGATAACGAGTTCCGGGAAAAGGATTTTAACGAATTTTGTACAAAGCGACTCGGCTGAACAAACGTCGCTATATGATCACAACACAAATGATGCTTTCATCTTCACCATATATCCTGTACTCTGATGGCCAGGGAAACATCTTCGAGGATACGTCGCTCTACGTAACTGGTAGGAGTGGTTGGGATGCGCTGGACGTCCCTTTAGAAGATTGGATTGAACTCCCCGAAGGCGGCTCGCTTTATGAATTACCCGGAAGGAAAGGTATCGGAATCGACGCGGTTACAGGACAAATGCGTCTTTGTGATAAAGGCTGGGCTGTTGCCGCCTTCATACCTCCGGCGCATACGGGTTTTTATCTCGCAGCATATGAAACCCAACCTGGGGCCCCTACATTGCCATTGTTTTGCTATACCGCAGTAGGCTGGCACAATGCAAGATTTTTCGTGCCTGCTACGCGCATCGAGCCAGATATACGGCAGGACTTTTCCGGGTATGACCAGGAAAAAGTAGCCGCCGGAGTGAGCGAGTTGCTGAAACACTACCCTCATAACCGACTCGTTGCTCATCTCAGTAATAATTGCGCATTGACATATCATTGTCCCGCTGCAAGAAACTTTGCGCTGGGTAGATGGGAATGTCCCGTACCGGTTTCGCCTGCCTGCAATGCGAACTGCGTTGGATGCATCTCGCTACAACCGGATGAGGAAACGATCGTTTCCACCCAGGACAGGTTAAGCTTTCGTCCTACGCCGGAAGAAATCGTAGAGTTCACCGTACCACACCTCGCTACGGCCCCATACCCGATCATTAGCTTTGGGCAGGGATGCGAGGGCGAACCTCTATTGATGTGGGAGGTCATTCGTTCGGCAATTATTGAAATAAGGAAACACACAGATAAGGGTAGCATCAATATCAATACCAATGGTTCCAGACCGGATGCGGTGAAGGCTTTATGCGAAGCCGGCCTCAACTCTATCCGGGTAAGCACGAACTCCGCGAGGAGTGAAATATACATGCCTTACTATCGCCCCAATAACTACCAATTCGAAGACATCATCGAGAGCCTGAAGGTCGTCACTTCGTATGGTGGCTGGACTTCGATAAATTATTTCGTATTTCCCGGGATGACTGACAGCATCGCGGAATATGAAGCCTTGAGAAAGTTGATCAGAGATACCGGACTAAAGATGATACAATGGCGAAATTTCAATATCGACCCTGACTGGTATCTCGGCAAGATCGGGGTTACGGAGACGGGAGAATGCATGGGCGTAAGACAACTGCAGGAATTAATCAGGGAAGAATTCCCGGATCTGAGGTATGGATACTTCAATCCACCGATAGAGAGGATAAAAGGTAAGTTTGAATTAGATTTCGCGCATCATTAAGACGTTTAACGTTTAAGGGTTTAACGTTTAACGTTCTTAAAGCACACCATGAATTACAAAATTGAAATGTACCTGAAATCAAAGTGGATGAATTCTTACCGCCTTTTCGAACTAAAAAACGTTAAACGTTAAACCCTTAACCGTTAAACAAAACTCAAAGGAGGTGCGACAACACAATCCCCACCGCCACCCCCGCATTCAACGACTCTGCGCCACCCTTTCCAGGTATTGTTATTTTTTCTGTGACCAGTTCCGCTACCTCCAGTCGTATGCCAGTCGATTCATTGCCAACGATGATCAGGCCTTCGGAAATGCGGTCCATCCGCGTAACGTCTTTACCATCGAGCATAGTGCCATAAATATTTAATTCGTGCTGTTGGGGCAGCCAAGCTTCGATATCAGTGTAGAAGACGCGTACGCGAGCTACACTTCCCATGGTAGCCTGAACTACTTTCGGATTGTATGCATCCGCGCAATCGAGGCTACAGATCACCTGGCTTAACCCGAACCAATCGGCAATACGTATAATGGTTCCAAGGTTGCCTGGATCACGAATTGAATCAAGAACGAGCGATATCTTTCCCTTCACGGCAACTGTCTCCTGCTCTTCGAACTTGCGAAGTACAGCGACTACCTGGTTCGGTGTTTTGAGTTGTGAGATCTTCTCGAGTTCGTCGGATGTTACAGTTACCATGTTGACGGAAGGATGCGAACGACCATGCACGTCCAGCCAGGAAGAAACTGCATATATGCCCTCGAATGACTCCGGCGTCGAGGCAAGTAGTTCGGCAACGATCTTTGGCCCCTCAGCGATAAACAATCCTTCCTCATCCCTTTGTTTTTTCTGGCCTAAACTTTGGATATATTTGGCCTTCTGTTTACCAAGCATCTATTTCAGTTTAAATCAATTATGTCAGCCGGCACATTCTTTTCCTCCCAAAATATAGCGAAGGCTATCCTCGCCGGATGTATGTTGGTATCTGTCATTTCCTGTACAATCGTAAAGCAATACCAACCTGACAAGCCATTTGTTTATAAAACAAATATCAACCTTATCGGCAACTTTTCAACAAAGGAAAAGGAAGGGATTATCGAGGGCCTCAATGGACAGCTTGACGATAGCATGCGGGCAAGAAAACTCGACAAGCTGCTGTGGAGCGTGATGAAGCATCCCCCGATTTATGATAGTACTAATGCAGACAAGTCGATAATATTCATGCGCGCATTATTGGTATCCCTTGGCTACTTCCATGATTCAATTTCCTACAGGGATACCGTAATACCAAAAACGAAGGACCAGTTGCGAACACACATCACTTTTGATGTGGTTCCGGGGAAGCAATGGAAATTAGACACGGTGGTGTACAATCTGCGGCACCCCGAATTACAACAACTGGCAGATTCTACGAAAAACACCGCCTTCATTAAGCCTGGCGATGCTTTTGCAAAAGTCCCTATTTCGCTCGAGCTTGACAGGCTCACTGAACTCTATCGCAACAATGGTTTTCTCCGATTCACCAGGGATGAACTCGTGGGACTATGGGATACGCTGGATGTATCCTTACTGAGGCCCACATTAGATCCGTTCGAACAATTAGAGATCCTTCGCCAATTGCGGGCACGAAGAGACACACCCACCGCCAACCTTGAGATACGTCTGCGCACGATCGACAGCGTGAAACTTACCAAATACTACAATGGCAATGTTACGGTCTACCCCGATTATACCATTGACACGGCGGGTCTCGAACGCAGGGAAGAAATGGTACAGGGGATCAAAGTGATCCAGTTCAGGAACAAATTCAAGGCGAAGATATTTCCGCCAAACATCTACTTACCTCGTGACAGTATATATCGTCAAAGACGATATATACGTACAATCAACCGTCTCAATTTGATTGGAGCGTGGCGGCTTGTGAATATCGACCAATTACCGAGAAGAAGCGACGACACTGTAGACTTCGTCATACGCCTGACGCCAGCAAAGAAATATTCTTTCACTACCAATCTCGAAGGCAGTATTAACCAGAGCGCGATCTCGGGAAGATTGTTTGGACTAGGAGTTAACGTCGGTTTGCAGAATCGAAACTTTGCAAAGGCTGCTAACCTGGCCAACACCAATTTTCGTTATGGTGTGGAATTGGGCGGCAACGGGACCAATCAATTCATTCAGACCCGCCAGACGAGCGCCAGTCACAATATTTATTTCCCACGAATGATCTTCTTCGACAGGTTGCTTCCCGACAACAGGAAGGACAATTGGAGGACGATCCTTTCTGCGAATGTTGCTTTTACCGAGCGGAGATTGTTATTCAATCAAACAACTTTAAACACTTCATTCGGTTATGAATTCCAACGGAGGAACTTCCTGGGGAATGTGAAATTGCTGAACATTGAATACTCTTTTCTCGATAAGAAGGATAGCTTGAAGACACTTATCAGGGATAACCCTTCGTTGAAGAACATCTTTACGGATGGTTTGATTATTTCGCTAATTGGGAATATGACAATCAGCGGCGGAAAGGGAAATGGCCTAAACGTATTACGAGCCAACTTCGAAGGAGCTCCCTGGCTCGCCTTCGCTTTTCATAACCCTTTCCTGGATTCCCAGATATACCGATTCATTAAGTTTGATGTAGAGTTCGCCCGACTTATACGATATCCCAAGACCTCCATTGCACTTAGAGGGTTTTTGGGAGTTGGGTACGCCAATCCCTTTGGAACGACGGTCAATCCAGACAAACGAAATGCTCTTCCTTTCTTCAAGCAATATTTCAGTGGTGGACCCAACAGTATGCGTGCATGGGCACTTCGCCGCCTTGGACCCGGATCAACCGTTCAGGAATTCAACGGTCCGCAGGGTACCCCCGATCGATATGGAGATGTACAGTTGGAGGCCAATATCGAATACCGCTTCCCTCTATTCAAGCCATTGGGAATACAGGTCAATGGGGCGGTATTCACAGACATCGGGAATGTATGGTTGCTAAAGAAAGCGGCAGGCACTGCTGAGCAAGTGTTCAACTTCGGCAGATTGGGGCAGGATATCGCCGTTGGCGCCGGTGGTGGGTTGCGTTTTGATTTCAACTTCTTCGTCATCCGTCTCGACTATTCATACAAGGTAAAAGATCCTAGCCCCACACCCGCTGATGCGGCGATCCGTAATAAGTGGTTTGGATACCAATTCTTCAAGGGGGATCAGTTCCAGTTGGGTATTGGGTATCCTTTCATATTCTAGGCGTTTAACGTTTAAGGGTTTAACGTTTAACGTTCTGATTTCAGACGTTGCCCTATAGAATTGACATGTTCCTGAAACGTAATGACCAGTTACATATTGCAACTTCGACAGCAAGAACGTTAAACGTTAAACCCTTAAACGTTAAACGTATCTTTACCAAATGAATAGCTTTGAAGAAGGCCGCGTCCTCCTCATTAATAAACCCCTCCATTGGACCTCCTTCGATGCGGTACGAAAGATCCGGAATCTAATTCTAATCAAGAAAGTCGGTCACGCAGGGACGCTCGATCCTCTTGCCACTGGGTTGCTCATCGTCTGCACAGGTAAATTCACCAAGAAGATCAATGAATACATGGCCAGGGAAAAGGAATACACCGGCACGTTCACTCTTGGCGCCACGACCCCTACCTACGATCTCGAGAGTGAACCCGTCGATATTAAGCCAACAGACCATATTGATGAGACTGCAGTCCGTGCGGCCACCACTGGATTCATAGGCGAGATCCTCCAGGTGCCGCCTGCTCACTCTGCGATCAAGATCGATGGCAAGAGAGTTTATGAACTTGCACGCCAGGGAAAGGAAGTTAAGATCGAACCGCGAAAAGTGACCATAAAAGAGTTCGAGATAACATCTGTTGTGATGCCCGTGATTCACTTCCGCGTGGTGTGTACCACCGGAACTTATATAAGAAGCCTTGCAAATGACTTCGGCGCAGCACTTGGTTGCGGAGCTTATTTAAGCAGCCTTTGCCGTACAAGAATTGGGGAGTTTCGGGTTTCGGATGCGAGTTCAATTGAGGAGTTCATGTCAGGGTTGGAGGTTTAAGAGTTTAATGGAAAAGTTTAATAGTTTAATAGTTCTTTAAAATGAGCAGTCGACAGTTTATCGAAAAGTTTCACTGTAGGAAACTCTTAAACTTTTCAACCATTAAACTATTAAACTATTAGGCCCTAAAACTATTAAACCTCGACCTGCCTAAATCGACATACGTGTTTTCAATTCCAAATACTTGTTGACCGTATTGACAGTAAGATTTTCCGGAGTGGTGAGAATGGAGAGAATACCATTCTTATGGAGTTCTTTGACCATTAGTCGTTTCTCAAACGCAAATTTTTCGGCGATGGTCTTGATATAAATTTCCTCAAGATTTCCCGCTTTCTTCTCTATGAGTTCCTTTAACTCGGTATTCTCGAAAAATACTACGAGTAGCAGGTGATAGTGTGCGATCTTTTTCAGGGCAGGCATTTCACGCTGAAGACTTTCGAGCGATTCAAAGTTGGTGAACAAGATCAACAGGCTACGATTGGTGATGCGGTTCCGAATGACAGAAAACAATTTCTCGAAGTCGGATTCAAGGAAACGGGTTTGTTGCCTGTATAGCGTCTCCAGTACCATGTTCATTTGTGTAGGCTTTTTGTCTGCCGGCACAAAGGTGTCCAGGTTTTCCGCAAAGGTGATGAGCCCTGCCTTATCCTGTTTCACCAGCGCCACGTTGCACAACACAAGCGATGCATTGATCGCATGATCCAGTAGCGTCATTCCACCGAACGGCATTTTCATCACCCTGCCTTTATTGACCAGGCAATATATCTGTTGGCTGCGCTCATCCGTGTAGTTGTTCGTCATCAAGCCATCTTTTCTCGCAGTTGCCTTCCAGTTGATGGTGCGATAATCATCACCACGAACATATTCCTTGATCTGCTCGAATTCCATGCTGTGTCCCAGACGACGGACTCGCTTCACTCCAACCTCCTGCAGGCGATTGCTCACGGCTAACAACTGGTATCGGCGCATCTGAACATAGGAAGGATATACCTTGATAACCTCCTGTGCGAGGAAAGTATACCTGCGCTTCACCAGCTGCAATGGTGCATGGACATAGACATTGATATTGTCAAAAATATATTCACCCCGCGAAGTGGGTTTCAGCAAGTATTCGAGTTCCTGGCTCTCTTGTGTCCCGATTCGGAGCTTACGCAGCCATTTCCTGTCCTGGAATTGTACGGGTATCTCATCTATGATAGTGACATTGACAGCAAAAGGATACTTATTCTCCAAATGCAGCACCACCTTATTATCGTCACCAATGCTAAACCGGCCAGCAGTCACGCGACGCGCAAAAAATCCCTCATTCTTACTATATACGAGTATTGCATCGATCAATACCGCTACTCCAAGCAACAAAAGAATCATAGCCGCCACCCTGAACAAGACCGGGAAGAAATAGCTCAGCACGAAGACGACCGAGGCGGCGCCGGCGAGGTAATAGACAACTTTATTTAGATAGAAGGATTTGGTCACTGGGTGTGTTACGAGTTTCGGGTGATGTGTTACGGGTTACATTAGACCGAACCTTTCGTTCAGCTAGTTTTGCTTTTACTTTTTTTATTAATCCACCAATTTGTTCTCCAAGAAGCTTTGAGTCCTCCACTAATCTCATGGCCGTTTCATTATCGATGTAGTTTAGTTTCATAATGAAGAGAATCTTATTTCTAATCTCCCCACAGGAACCTTTTGCAATCCGTAGGAACCTGTAGAAATCTGGATTATTATTATATTCGAATCCCTCAGCGATATTGTCTGAAATTGAAAGGGCTGCACTCTTCAACTGATTTCTAAGCGTATGATCACGCCTGATATATTCATTAGCATCTGCTATCCGGTGAATTCTAGCAGCCAGGTCCTGCGCCTTCTGCCAAATAATCAAATCTTCGAATGAAGTTATTTTACTTGCCATAACACACATTTATCATTAACACAATTGTAAACAACTCTCTAACCCAAAACCAAATAAAGTAATCTCCCCACACCCGTAACCCATAACTCATAACCCGTAACTCAACAACCCGTAACTCAAGTTACCTCGGAACATCCATCCCCTGAATTATCTGCTTTATCACATCATCCTCCGTTATTCCTTCCATCTCCTTATCGGGTGCAAGAATGATTCGATGACGCAGAACAGGTATTACTACTTCGCGAATGTCGTCAGGGGTGGCGAAATCACGGCCTTGCATTGCTGCAATGGCCTTCGCCGAATTCATGATCGCCAATGATGCCCGTGGGGACGCTCCCAGGTAGATCGACTTATGATTGCGCGTCTGGTGGATCAACTTGGCGATGAACTGTAATAATTTCTCCTCCATCAATATATTCCTGATATGGAGCTTGAGATTATTTATCTGCTGAGTGTTTAACACCGGTTTTACAATCTCATTTACTTGCGTATTCCCCATCTGGTGAAAGCGAGATAATATCGCTAGTTCATCTGCCTCTCCTGGGTAAGGAACAATGATCTTAAATAGAAATCGATCGAGCTGCGCTTCCGGAAGGCGATAGGTCCCCTCCTGCTCCACCGGGTTCTGTGTGGCAAGTACCATGAAGGGTGATGCCATTGGATAGGTGCGTCCGTCTACTGAAGCCTGCCTCTCTTCCATAATCTCCAGCAATGCCGACTGTGTCTTGGCTGGGGCGCGGTTGATCTCATCCACGAGGACGATATTGCTGAACACAGGTCCTTTCTTGAATTCAAACGCGGCTTCCCTTGGATTGAACACCGGCGTACCAAGTACATCCGAAGGCATTAGATCTGGAGTGAACTGCACTCTCGAAAACCCAGTATCGAGGCTGCGGGCAATAAGTTTTGCTGTTAGCGTCTTCGCCACCCCGGGAACACCCTCGATCAATACGTGTCCGTCAGCCAGCATCGCCGCAATGATGAGCTTTACCATTTCATCCTGTCCAACGATTATCTTCTTGATCTCGTTACGGATCGACATCACGGCTTCACTTAGTGAAGTAAGGTCCGTGCGTTGCTGAAAAATTTGTTCTTCCATGCTTTGTTGTTGTCCTTACGCGTCCGAAGGTCGTCGCATAGGGTTATGTTTTACTATAAAAATTGGTCAATTGTTTATGAAAATACGCTAATTGATGGTCAGTAATTACCGGAGCCGACTCCATGTCCCTTATGAAGAATACAATGGCCCGCAACTCGGCCTCATCAACACCAGACTTGAACTGAAGGCTTTTGATGAAATCTTCGTTCAGTTCTCCCGTCGCGAGTTTGAACCGTGCTCGCACGTTCTCCAGGAAATAGGCTGCCATCTTTCGGGCAAGATTTTTATGGTCACCCTTGTCGAAATATAGTCTACCGATGGTCTTCACAAACTCGAGAGAATCATTGCGGGGTCTTGTGAGCACTGGAATATGCCTCTGCTTTCTCCTCATCTCCAGCAGCACGTACAATAGCAAAGTAAGAATGGCTGTCATCAACGCCCACCTGAGTTCGGGATAGCTTAGCAGGGCCTTCAGCCAGCCTTTTCCTTCATCATCGCCCCGCGATTCCTGCATTGCCCTCCTGGTGAGATAATACTCGTCCCATACTATGGTCTTGGTATTCTTTGGAATCACAGACAGTACGTCGGCATAATAATTCATATTCTTCTCTTTCAGCAGGAAGTAATTTGAAAATGCCATTGGAGCGAGGTGAAAGTATAAATTGCCTTTGCCGGCCTTGAGATGGACAAAATTCGTATTGCCGCCTAAACTTGTTCCAAGTGATGTGGTCACCGCAGAGTCGATTCGGAAGAAATAGCTGTCTAGTTTCTTCCCGGGGTACATATAATTATAAGTCCTTCTGAAAGGAGGATTTGATAATGACACCACCAGGGAATCCTGCATCACGGGCTTGCGGGACATTACATCATATATGTCGAGATAGCTGATACCGCAGTTCATCAATGACTTTACGTCTTCGGACACGATCGCCGAACTTATAAACACATCATTGCCGCTCTCGATGAATCGTATGATTTTCTTCATCTCGAAATCATCGGCGAAGAATGTCGGAGAGATAATGATCAACGCCTGGCCACCGTCATAATTTGAAAGCGAATCCCAGTCACCGGGTCCGTTACTGTTCGTGGAGATAGATGCCCTGGGAAAAAGATGTCGCAGGTTCTCGTAAGCTACGTAAGTACCATATGGAACCTTGTCCTTCTTCCGAAATGAAATGCGCTCATCGAGTAAGCGCTTCCTATTGTTGTCTGCAGTGAATATTAGCAGGCCGGCGGCAAGCAGGATGATACCAATGAGCAGGTATGGTAGTACTTTTTTCACGCGTGTTTTCCAAAGTTTTCAAAGTCCTTCCTGAGCAGGATGTATTTCTCCGGGTCAATATCGAATTGCCCATACCAGGTGTATTCGTAGTGCCGTGTGAGGCGAAAGAATTCGTTGTAATGCTTTGTTGTACTCAGCTGCATCAGGTAGTCGAAATTGGTGCGGTCTGGCTTGTACTGAATCAGTTTTTTTTCTGAAAGCTCTTTCAACAAACGGAGAAACATCAATCGTACCGCGAGGCGGTAATTGGCTTTACTAACTGCCTTGTCAATCTCTCGTTGATAGTTGATCTCGAAAATATTCTCTGTTTCAACCTCCATCTCATCGGGGCTGGCGATGTGGCTGTTTCGTTTCCTGAATAATCCCACATTACTATTAGCGAGGTAGATGATCACGAAGGCTGCAAAGCCACCAATGATCACCAGCCACAGGATGGTTTGAAAAACAGGAGTTCGGGTGAGAGGTGTCTTGCTCTTTAAATCGTTTGCCTTTTTCTTCTTCGATTTATCGAAAGGGTAATCGACATACCAGAAGTCGTCGTCTTTTTTCAACCTGGTCAAACTGCTATCGGGTATTCCACGCAGGCTTATAGAATCGGGACCGCCTCCGTTCGACAGTAGGTCCTTTCGTGAAAACCAGATGGTAGTCGTCTCTGTAGGTTCATCGTCATATTCATCGTCGTCAATAAGTGTGTCCTCAGTCACTGAAGTATCTACTAAAGCTGTACTGTCCTCATCGCCTGGAAACTGGGCCTGGCCAAGGGCAGGCAAGGATACCAAAAGGAGGATAACGAATATGGCGTTAAAGCTATGACGATGAAGTAGCATGATCACTTACACTTCCTCCTCGTTTAACTGTAGAGCAAGTTTTTTCGAGAGTCGGATGGGATATATGATAAAATACCAGACAACGAAAATCACAGACAAGGTGACAATGATGGTAGTAAATATTGATAGGTCGTTGTATAGTCGGGTGATGAGTCCTTCGAAGAACGCAGCCAATGCAAAAACGGGCATCAGTCCTACTACCATTTTCACACCGTCTTTCGCGCCCTGCTTGAAAGCATCCAATCGCTTGATGGTGCCGGGGAATAAGAAACTCTTGCCCAGTACGAGACCTGCCGCACCGGCAATGATGATTGCAGTTAGTTCCAATGTGCCATGCACAAAGACTACCAAAAAGAAGTCGATGCCAAGACCGCGTGCGGCAAAGAACTGGTCGAATATCCCGACCATTACTGCCGTCTCACCAAGCCAATAAAGAGTGGGAATGCCTGCGAAGATACCCGCCACAAAGAACCGCAACGAGACCTTAATGTTATTGATCATGATCCCTAGCCAACTTAATATGGGATTTCCCGACTCGTAGATGCCGAAGGGATTTCCATTGCTGATATTGTCCTGGGTCTTATCTACGTAGCTGTCGCCGAAAAAACTCCGCGCCATACTTTCGTCCTGCATCGATACAAAGAACCCTACTCCAAAAAAAACAATAAATACGATAAACGAGAAAAGCACAGTGCCATGGTGTTTGCGAATGGTCAACGGCAGGTCATATTTCCAGAAGGTGACTAACCTGTTCGATTCTTCTTTCCGGTTTTTGTAGATCGTTAGATAGATTCGTGACGCTTCTGCATTGATGAATTGCGTCACTTTACTGGTAGGATAAAACGTCTTGGAATAGGCGAGATCGTCTACCAACTGCGTAAAATCCTTCGCCATCTCGTCAGCGTCCTCGGCTGGCAAAGACTGATTTTTCAGCCAGCGATCCCGGTTCTTTTTTATAAATAGCGCTTCTCTCAATAATCCGTCATTTTCGCTTGTAAAATACTCGAAAAATTCAGATTTCGGGATAAGGCTTGCAGCGGGTCGAAAATATATTTTTTGTAGTGGGGAGGGGATTATAGATTTACAAGGTTATGATGAATTTCATCGGAAATACGCCTAAACCCTTACCCGAAATATGGGCGTGATCAAGGTTCCTACCAGCTTCAATATCGAGGTGGAATTCGAGATACCCGAGTTTTACAGGCGACTTATTTCCCTCCTGATCGACATTCTGATTCAGTTCTTTTATCTCAAGATTGCGGAGCAGATTTACGCGTCCATCCAGAGAGGCAGCAATATGTCTTCGGAAGATGCCGGTCATAACCTCTGGGCAGTCGGGCTCCTTCTTACCTTACCGATCATGATATACCATGCAGTATTGGAGATCACAATGAATGGTCAGAGTATCGGAAAAAAGATCATGGGTATCCGTGTGGTTCACGAGAACGGTGGAAGGGCTAGTATCAGCCAGTTCCTGATACGCTGGTTATTGCGCGTCTCGGATGTGTGGATCGTACTCATCATCTTGATACTGATCAGCGATCCTACTGTGTTCCGCAATACAGAGATGACCCTCATCATCCTGGCGGCCTTTGGTTTCCTCATTACCGATATCATTCTTGCGGTCTCGTCGAAGAAAGGCCAGCGAATTGGAGATATCCTCGCTCATACGATTCTCATTCGCACCAATCCGCGTAGTAGCATCGAGGAAACCGTATTCCAGGAAGTAGCGGACAACTATAAACCCATGTATCCCCAGATAATGCAACTAAGCGACAGGGATATCAATGCCATCAAGAGCATTTTGGAGACGGCAAAGAAGAAAGGGGATTTCAATATGGCGGCAACTGCCAGCGAAAAAATAAAGGCGCACCTGAAAATTGATTCCCAGATGTCGCCTTTTGATTTTTTGGAGATACTATTGAAGGACTATAATTATTTGTCGGTAAAGTAGGGTTTGAGAAGAAGTTGATTGGTCTTGCCCCAGACCTGCTTTATTAATTGTTTGACCTTTTTGAACTTGATCCGGGGTTGATTATGGGTCAACTACCTCGCCGCAAGTGCAATAAGTATTATTATGGCGTAAAAACACAAAATGATAATCATCAGGACACCCACGTAACGAAATGTCTTCTTTAGATTTTGAAAGGAGATGTTCAGGCTTTCCTGATCATTAGATACCAAAGCAGTCTTATTTTATTGGCAAAATTGTAGAGGAAAAGACAGGGAAAGAAATAAAGCAATGCGATCAGGATGTATAGAACAGCTGCCGCAGCGCCCAAGCCCTTGGTGCTAACTTCCACGTCCGAATTATCGAAGCGTTCGTACCGGCTACCTGAAGACATGCTCTCAAACATTGACCCTGCGAATATGCCGCCGAGAACAATGAGGCCACAGAAGATAAATCCAACAATAGCAAGGAATTTTGCCCAACGGGCTGCATCTGAAAGATGGTTCTTGGTGACTGGTTCAATATTCAGTCCAAATAGTTGTTGGTCTTGGTTCGGTTCCATAAAATTAGTTTTAGTGGTTTAGAAATAAAAATAAGCAGGTTTTTGCCTTTCGCCAACATTGTTTACCACCCAAGGCTACTACGAATTGCTTGAAGCGATACCGAGAAAGGCGAGCAGCATTAGCAGAATGAAGACGATGAAGATTATGGCCCAGAAGATCATCCCACTCTTCATCGATGATAACCCACTATTGAGCGAATATTGATCGGTAGTGTCGAGTGCAGTATTAGTCCTATTGGAAAAATTCCAGGTGAAGATGGCACCTGTCACCAGGATGGAAGAAAAAAGGATACACACAATAAGAGCACGCAAGGCGCCGGTCTCAGCCGATCGCACTGCAAATCCACTTCCCCTGTAAGTATGTGTGATTTTGATGTAGGCCACAATACCGAACAACAATACAAGTCCCCCGAGTATCCAACCAAGCACGGCCAGGACCTTCCCCCATTGCGCCGCCGACTTCAGGGTCGCTGCGCTCTCCTGATCTACGCTCAAGCCGAATAGCGATGGTTGGTCGTTTTCCATTACAATTTCTTTATTGGGAATCGGGAATTAGGAATCGGGAATTAGGAATTAGTAATCGGGAATTGGACTTTACAAATTCGAAAATCAGTTTCAATTGTAAACCCAATTCCCGATTCCCAATTCCCGATTCCGGATCAATACGCGCGCGCAAACAACACCCTCTGCACCGAATCCTTGCCGGAAAGAATACACTTTCCCGTTTCCTGTTTATTGGCTAGAGGAATACAACGAATCGTCGCCTTTGTCTTATCCTTGATCGCCTCCTCGGTTTCTGCTGTTCCGTCCCAATGCGCAGATATGAAACCCGTTTTCTCATCGAGTAATTTCTCGAACTGTTCCCATGTATCCGCGGGGGTGATGTGTTCATCCCGGTAGTGCTTTGCTCTATTAAACATGTTTTGCTGGATCTCCTCGAGAAGGTCAGAAATTTGCTCAGGCAAGCCATCCATCGAAATACTTTTCTTCTCCTTCGTATCTCTGCGAGCGATCTCAGCAAGATTATTCTCCAGGTCGCGTGCACCAAGCGTTATACGTACGGGCACGCCCTTCATTTCATACTCCGCAAACTTCCATCCTGGTCTCGCATTATCATTGTCGTCGTATTTCACGCGAATACCTTTGTCTTTCAACGAAGCGATCAGTTCTTTTGCTTTTACATCTATCATCGCCTTCTGCTCCTCCCCTTTGTAGATGGGTACAATGACGACCTGCCATGGCGCGATCCTCGGTGGCAAAATAAGCCCCTGGTCATCGCTATGCGCCATCACCAATGCTCCGACCAATCGCGTGCTAACCCCCCAGCTCGTGGCCCATACATAATCCAGTTGGTTTTCCTTATTCGAGAACTTCACGTCAAAGGCCTTTGCAAAATTTTGTCCTAAGAAATGCGAGGTGCCCGCCTGTAGCGCCTTGCCATCCTGCATCAATGCTTCAATACAATACGTATCCTCCGCGCCGGCAAACCGCTCGCTTTCCGTCTTTATTCCTTTGATCACTGGCAAAGCCATCCAATTCTCAACAAAGTCTGCGTATACATCGAGCATTTTCTTTGTCTCCTCTATGGCCTCTTCCTTTGTGGCATGGGCCGTATGTCCTTCCTGCCAGAGGAATTCGGCAGTACGAAGGAATAATCTCGTTCTCATTTCCCACCTTACCACATTGGCCCATTGGTTGATCAGCAATGGAAGATCACGGTATGATTGTATCCAGTCTTTATAGGTGTTCCAGATGATAGTTTCGCTGGTAGGACGAACGATTAATTCTTCCTCCAATTTCGCGTCGGGATCTACAATGATGCCACCGCCATTTGGATCATTCTTCAATCGATAGTGTGTAACTACCGCGCACTCCTTGGCAAATCCTTCCACGTGGGCAGCTTCTTTGCTTAGGAAACTCTTTGGAATGAATAAGGGAAAATAGGCGTTCACATGACCAGTGTCCTTGAACATCTTGTCGAGAGCATCGCGCATGTTTTCCCAAAGGGCGAAGCCATAGGGTTTAATTACCATACATCCCCTGACCGCAGAATAGTCTGCCAACTGGCCTTTTATTACGAGATCATTGTACCATTGAGAATAGTCTTCCGCGCGGGAGGTTATTTCTTTACTCATTGAATTAAGTGAATGTTTTGGGCCTGAAATCTATGTGTTTAAAGGTTTAATAGTTTAAAAGTTTAATAGTTTAGGAGCTACCAGTTTATGGAACCGTTAAACTCTCAACCATTAAACTTTTAAACCTTAGAGTTTAATTAACACTCTCTCGTATACGAATATGAATTAAGCTTCGCAAATTTGTTACACAAACGTTTGTGTAATTAAGAACTTCCCTACAAAAGTAGTAACTTCAATTTTAAACTGTTAAAACCATTTGCCATGAAATCTCAAATTTTACTCCTGGCATTGACCGTAGCCGCACTCAGCAGCTGTACCACTGCATACAAGACGGGTCAAACTCCGGATGATGTTTACTTTTCACCGGCTCGTCCGCAAGATGAGTATGTACAGGTCGAGAAGAAAGATAATCGCCGGTATCAAACCCTCGATGAGTATTATGATGAGCGTTTCCTGCGCATGAGAGTGCAAAACAGGTATCGCTGGTCTGCATTGGATGACTACTACTTCCGCGGTAGTTATTACCCCTATAGTTATTATGGCTATTCTAGCAACTGGAATAATCCGTGGAATAGCTACTGGACATGGAATAATTATTACAACCCGTATTGCTCCGGTGGCGGTGGCGGCATCATCATTAAGAACCCGACTGCCTACACTCCTCCCCCAAGTAAGCCTGTAGCATTTAGCCCGAGCAGCTACCTGGGCAACAACCAGTATAATGCGAGTGGCCTGAAGAATACAGGATATTATAATAACTCATACAACGGCGGAGGTACACGTTATAACAATAGCAACTCGAATAGCAATGGATCTTCTCGCACTTATTCCAATTCAAGTTCGAATGGCAACAACAACAACAGCTACACTCCAAGTAGTTCAACGCCATCGAGAAGCTATACGCCCTCATCATCCTCATCGTCGTCTTCTTCTTCCAGTTCATCCAGCAGCGGTTCATCGTCTGGAAGTAGTGGCAGCAGCAGTGGATCTTCGAGACCGCCTAGATAAAAACAGCATATAGAAATTAACCAATTATATAAGGAGGAAATCGATTTTTAAGTGAAAACTTAATAGTTTCCTCCTTTATTATACCCGCGCGTTTAAAATCGACAACCATGAAAAAAAATTTACTACTGGCGATCCTCACCTGCGGTAGTCTCACCGCCTTCACTCAGATACCCGAGGATGTTTTAAAATATAGCTGGCAACCCGTGAATGGTACGGCACGTATCAATGCAGTGGGTGGCGCAATGGGTTCATTAGGTGGGGATATCTCCGCTACGTTTGTAAACCCTGCAGGAATTGGATTTTTTAAGACCACTGAGTTTGTTCTCTCACCGGGTTATTCTTTCCTTAAGAACAAGAGCAACTTTCGTGGCACGTTCAATACGGATAAGAATTCTGGATTCGGTCTGGGGCCAACAGGAATTGTGGGCGGATGGCAGGGACATAACAAATGGAATAACAGCCTTAGCCTCGCGGTAAACCGTACTGCTAATTTTTCCAATAAAGTTTTTTACCAGGGAGATAATGATTTTAGTTCCGCCGCAGAACAATTCGCAGCTGAAGCGGCGTCTAGCGGTCTTAGCATTGATGACATTCCAGGAAGTAATAGCGTTTCCTTTGGGACGAGAATGGCCGTATATAATTATCTCGTAGACACGACCACCTTACCGGGTCGCACAACGCCCGATGTGATCAGTCTTGCAATGTGGGGCGGATTGAAAGAAGGCGGCGATTTCCTGGTAAATCAATCTCACAGTGTCGAAACTACTGGCGGCATCACG
This sequence comes from Chitinophagaceae bacterium, assembly GCA_014379965.1. Taxonomy (GTDB): domain Bacteria; phylum Bacteroidota; class Bacteroidia; order Chitinophagales; family Chitinophagaceae; genus VBAT01. Next base: position 21,409 of record JACMKU010000071.1, on the reverse strand, counting down.
GAGATCGCGCTGGCCTATGCGACCAACTATGAAGACAAATTTTATGTCGGCGGTTCGGTAGGCCTGCCAATCGTCAGGTATACGAAGACGTCGAAACTCCGGGAGGAAGATGTAACCGGCAATACCGATAATAACTTTAGCTTTTCTGAATTATCGGAGAGGTTTACTACGAAAGGTGCAGGTATAAATGCCAAAATTGGAGTGATTTACAAGCCTGCAGATTTCATTAGGCTTGGGCTGGCGGTGCATACCCCAACCTGGTACAGTTTCACAGATACCTATTCGGGCAGCATGACGGTTAACCTCGAGAACTATAGGACTACTCCTGGCAACACGTCGGTATCCTCAAGTGTTCTCAATGGCGGCGTAGATCCGGTATATAAATATGAACTTGTCTCTCCGTGGAAAGTGATGGTTAGTGGTTCATACGTACTCAGGGAAATAGAGGACGTTCGCCAGCAAAAGGGATTTTTAACTGCAGATATCGAATACGTAGGCTATCGCTCAAACAAATTCCAGAATGCAGAAGACTATGACGACAATGGTTATTATGCGGCTGTGAACGATGTAATGAAGAATTACTACAAGAACGCTTTGAATTTCCGTGTTGGTGGCGAGCTCAAGTTCACGACCATCATGGGTCGTCTTGGATTCGCTTATTATGGCAGTCCCTATAAAGACAAGGAACTAAAGGCAAACAAGATGTTTATCAGCGGCGGCCTTGGCTACCGCAACGCAGGTATGTTTATCGATCTCACTTATGCCCACGGTCTTCATAAAGACGTGAGCTTCCCATATCGTCTACCAGACAAAGCAAATACATTTGCTAATGTGAAGAGTAGTGGGGGGAATGTCTCGTTGACTCTTGGATTCAAGATTTAAGACGTTTAACGTTTAAGGGTTTAACGTTTAACGTTTCTCCATGCGGAAATTGATCAAAATATATAGACAGGCTGAAAAGGGAAGAAATACCCAAACTAAAGAACGTTAAACGTTAAACCCTTAAACGTTAAACGTCTTAAAAAGCAAGGGTCACGCAATCGCGTGACCCTTGCTGGTTTTTCAAGAATCTATTGATATACTCTTATATAATCTACGATCAGCCACTGTGGGAAGTAAGTATTGGCGTCGGGGCTACCGGGCCAGTTACCGCCTACAGCAAGGTTGATGATAAAGAAGAAATCTTCATTGAAAGGGTAATTGGCTGCGCCGAGATCGGATTTGTTAACTGTTGAAAACAGGTTTCCATCGACGAACCATTTGATCTGATCCTGTTTCCACTCAATTGAGAATACATGGAACTCGTCATAAAACGCTGCACCACCTGCTAAAGTGAAATTTCTACTTATTTGTGTACTTCCCGGGCCAGGACCGAAATGAAGAGTTGCATATGTCCTTCCCGGCTCGTGCCCTATCATCTCCATGAGATCGATCTCTCCGCTTCTAGGCCATCCACCAAAGACGTTTGACTGTGGTAGCAACCAGAAGGCAGGCCAGATGCCTTTTCCCTTTGGCAGTTTGGCGCGTATGTCGATGCGACCAAACTTGAAGACCTTCTTATCGCGCGTCAGAATCTTACTCGATGTATAATTCTTCCCACCGAAACTTTCCTTCTTTGCCTCGATAAGCATCTTTCCATCCTGGAAGAAGAGGTTTTCCGGCTTGTAATACTCAAGTTCGTTATTTCCCCAGCCACAGACATTGGGACAACCGTCTCCATTCTCAAAGGTCCATGACGATGTGTTGAGCGTTCCTGTGTTAAACTCGTCCTGCCACCAGATCGTATAGCCGGGATAACTTGCAGGAGCATCGTATCCAGTATTAGTGAAGGTGACGCGTAAGTCATCATTGGTGATCGTACCAATTGCAGTGAACTGTTGTATGGTGGCGTTCGTTGCACCCGTAAGCATAACTGTAAAATCATCGTCGCCCTCTCGCGTCTCATCGGCCACTACATTCACTATGATTGACTTTTCCGTCTCATTTGCCTGAAATGTGATCGCCTGGTTGGTAACCGCGGCAAAGTCATCACCTGCCTTTGCCCCTCCTTCTAATGTAGAATAGGTTACGGTCACAGGTTGCGATGGAGTACTACTAAGTTTCACCACAAATCCAAAGGCAGTAGTGCCTGCGTTTCCTTCGGCCTGCGTCAAACTATTGATCGATACAACGGGATTGGGTTTCGTCCCTCCTCCCCCGCCACCTTTCTTACATCCCACAGCCGCGATTAGCAGCACCAACATTACGATTCTCAAATTCTTTGTTGTTTTCATCTTGATTTATTATGTGTCCCCGAGCACGAATAAAGTAATAGATAAACCTAGTCTAAAAAAAGGGTGGAAAATATCTTACCTGGAAAAGCAAATACGTCCACCCTTTGAAATTGCCTGATTGCCTGCTTAGAAATACTGCCTGCCTAGCTTAAGGAACAACAGTATAAACATACTTCCACGCACCCCAGCCATAATCCAGTTTAAGGACCATACGTGTGGGTGTAATGGAAACAATATCATAAGTAACGCTCGCCTGTGGCGTTGTGACGGCCGCATCAGGTGGCGTTGCCGCTTTATATAATCCCATGTGAGCTCCCGTACCAATCACTTTCAGTTTGTTATTTCCTATTACTTCAAATGTGTAGTTGTTGTTGTTTGCCCATGCCTGGAACTGCGCGGGTATGGCGTTGTTGGCATAGCATCCCACGGCAGGCATTCCTGCTGGCCAGGGTGTACCACCTTCCTCATCGACATAAAAGTCACCCTTGCTATCGAATACCATTACGTTACCGGTCTTGTTAAATGTGAATTCATCATTGAATAGACATGACCTGCTTGTAATATCCGCTACACCATTCTGCCACCACGTGGTGGCAGCATCGGGGCCTATCCATAATGCGCCTGCCTCGGGTGCTAATTTCCATTTCCGGGTACTATTGCCAGTGAGGATCTTGTATGGAGTTAGTGCGGCAGGATCGTCGGCCGCAACTGTGATCACCTGCTTTGAACTATCAATGCCACTATGCCCGAAGACAAACAGCCTTACTGTATAATCGCCACGGTCTGGGAAATAAACTGTGTCAATGGCTTTTCCTTGCTTGTATCCGGCACCATTGGCCTTGTCCCAGTCGAAACGGAACCCATTCTGGGAAGTGCTTGTAAGCAAATATCGATTAGTCTGACCGGCGATAGGAGTAGCCGTGAACGATGCAACCGGCTTTGGTGAAAGCTCTCTTGTGTCGTATTCACAGGACACAAGCACCAGGACAGATAGAAAAAATAAGAGCGAAAAAGAAGGTATCTTATCAATTAACTTTCTCATATTAAGAAGTTGAATTGTTAGTGAATTAATTTCCTGTCTCCCCGGATCGGCTTCAATAAAAGCATCGACAAATTATGTAGGTCCGGGGCATGTTCTCAATAGTTTGAATTCTGGGTGAGTCCTGCCGTCCGGACATCATAATCGGGAATGGGCAGAAGTCCATGCTTGTTTGCCTGGAATCCAAGCGTGCCTAGTTCCTGCGCAGCAAGTCCCCAACGAACGAGGTCAGCATATCTGAAACCCTCGAAAGCCAGTTCCAATTGTCTTTCCCTTACTATGGCATCGAAGAGAGCGGTACCTGTCGCCGTTAAATCGACCATAGAAGAACGGGTGCGCACCTGGTTGAGATACTGTCTTGCCTTTACTTCGTTCGCGGCGCGGTAATATGCCTCAGCTGCCATCAATAATATATCTGCGTAACGAAGATGACGCCAGTTAGTACCGTAATTCAATTCGCTTATGGGTCCGCCGGTCTGGGCGGAGTAGGATGCATACTTTCTCTGGAAGTAACCCTCGTAATCCCACGCACTCGAGTTGCTCCAGTTGCCACCGGCTGCAACGAGTTCAGCCTGGGACATAATGATCTGTCTTCTCCTCTGCACATCACCTGCCGCATTAAACGCGTCCCACAACTTTTGCTTAGGGAGATTGAATCCCCAACCACCAATAAGCGAATCCGAAGGAGCTTTAGTATAATAGTCGCCACGCGGTCCCATCAATTGAATATGAATATTGCTTTCGGGCGCAGATCCCCAGGGAAAATTGCCCCAGTCATAACTACGAGCATTTGTATAGGATATCTCGAAAAGAGACTCAGGACCAAATTCAAATCCCCGTGAGAATGCAGCACCGACCGAAGGCGCGAGTGAATACTGCCCGGATGTGATCACAGCCTCAAACTGTACAGCGGCTTCTGCCCACTTCTGTTGATACAGTAAGGCCTTGCCCAGCAATCCTTGTGCGGCACCTTTAGCAACGCGGAACCTATCTCCACCTGTGAAGGTATTCTTCAAAGGAAGTATTGCAATGGCCTCCTGCAGATCCTTCTCGATTTGTGTATAAACAGTAGCCTTTGGTTTACGCCCAGTGGTGGTATATTCTGCTGGCGGTATATCATCTAGTACCAATGGAACATCCCCCCACAATGAAACGAGTTCGAAATAATTATATGCCCTAAGGAACTTCGCTTCGGCAATCAGTCTTTTACGCAGATCGGTGTCAGGCAATGTGCGGTTGATGACCTTGTTGGCGCGATAGATCGTGAAGTAACACATCCTCCATGCATCTCTTACCTTATCATTGGTAGCATCAAAGTTGTAGTTGTCCAACGTTTGGTACCCCGGTTGGTCACCGGCATCACTGCCTCCGGCATTACTCTCGTCCGATAACAACATCTTCACCATATACAGGCTCCCCCAATTACTATTGTAATGCGCCTGCATCATATCATACACAGCCGTCACCGCCTGTGTTGCATCCTGGTCGGTCTTGTAGAAATCCTGCTCCGCATATGCTCCAGGCACTTCGTGCTCGAGAAACTTCTTGCAGCCCGAGTTGACGACTATAGCGGATAAACAAACTATGGAGATCTTTATTAGATAATTTTTCATTTTTTTACATTTAACGATTAGAAATTAAATGTCAATCCTACGATCGCTTTCCTTGGAATAGGATAACCACCGCGGTCGATACCAATACTGTTTTGCCCGTTGCTTCCACCCTCTGGGTCTACGCCCGGGTATTTAGTGAACGTGAAGAAGTCGTCGAGCGAAACATAGACACGTGCCCTCCTGATCTTTATCCTGTTCATTACCTTATCTGGTAAAGTGTATCCTAATTGCAACTGCCTAATCCTCGTATATGCTCCATCGAAGATCATGAGGTCGCTATTGTAGATGTAGGGATTTGACGTATTAGATGCAAACCATGTATTAGTGCTTCCTTCGCCAGTCCATCTATTAGAATAGAAGAACTCGGGCTTGTTCGCAGTACCCCGGTCTGTCCGATTGAATCCCATGAGTATTTCGTTGCCTGTTTGCCCTTGCACGAATACGAGGAGGTCGAAGCCTTTGTAAGCAAGGCTGACGCGTCCGCCGAAAGTCAGGCTCGGATGTGGACTACCAATATTGGTCATATCCGCAGGAGAAATCTGCTTGTCGCCATTTACATCGACAACAATTGGATCCCCTGGTTTCGGAGCATATCCAGTTATGGCATTCTTCGTAATGTAATCAGTGATCTCCGCCTGGTTTTGGAATATCCCATTTGTCCTGTATCCGTTGAAAAACCAGAGAGGACTTCCAACCTGCATCGCAGTAGCCGACCAACCTGTTCCAATCCCTGCACCATAGATAATCGGTGAGTTTGGATCGAGGAAAGTCACATTGTTCTTCAACGTGGAGAGATTACCGCCGATTTCATAACTAAGTCCGTTGCGCGAAACAGATTTGTTAGAATACGTAAGTTCAATTTCAAATCCCGTATTCTCGACATTTCCCGCATTCTTAGTCTTCAGAGTATTGCCCGCAATCAATGGAGCATTACCATCCGTTAAAAGTTTCTTAGTGGTCTTCTTGTAGTAGTCGACTGTGATGTTGAGCCTGTTATTAAACAATGCGAGGTCTGCACCGATGTCGAATTGCTCACCAGTCTCCCATTCAAGATCAGGATTGGCCAGGCTCGTAGGAGCTGCGCCTACGATGAGGTTTCCATTTGCATCGGGATACAACATGTTGGCCCCAATCGCATTCAACCACTCTCCGATTCCAATAGAGGTCACATTACCGTTCTGACCCCAGCTGGCACGCAGTTTCACATAGTTCAAATTATTTGAAAGCACATTCTGGAAAAAGCTTTCGTTAGACAACACCCAACCTACTGAGACGGCTGGATACGTTGTCCATTGATGACCGGGCGCCAGCTTTGAACTTCCGTCTCTACGAACCGATGCGTTCAACAAGTACCTGTCTTTATAACTATAGGAAAGTCTTCCGAAAAATGAACCCATTGAATAGTCAAAAGAATTGCTTCCTATGCGGTCAAGATCGTCCGGCACATAATCGGCATAAGAGAACCTGTCGTCTTCCTTGAACAGACCGGAATAGCTTCCACCAATATGATACTCGTGTGTCTTCATCGCGGACACACCGGCGAGTAAGGTAAAGTTGTGTTCACCGAAACTTCTCTTATAGGTAGCGAAATTTTCAAAGAGCCATGTATACCAGTTGTTGTTATAGTCATAGCCGTTTGCAATTGTATTCTGGCTTTCATCGGAAAACCAGAAAGTAGGCGTCCAGCCATGACCAGTCTGGAAGGCAGCGTCTATGCCAAACCTTGAGGTGAATGTGAATCCGCGGAAAGGCTCTATATCCATGAAGACATTACCTACTATTTTGTTTTGGATATTCTCACCCTTTGCCATATCAATCCTGGCGAATGGATTGCCATACTCACCTCTCAGGTAGTTAGAGATACCATAGATATTCCCGCTGGCATCACGACGCAATGGTTTATTTGCCAGCAATGCATTCTGCACATGTACCGGTAATATTCCTGAATAAGTAATAGGTGTAACAGGATCCAGGACTAATGCACTGGATAAGATCGAACCGAACTCGTTGTTATCGGAAATTGCACGACGCTTGTGATGAGAATAGGACAAACGGTTACCGATGTTCAACCAGGGCTTAATGCGATGATCGCCATTAAAGCGAACTGTATAACGGTTAAACCTTGACTTATCACCACCCACAATTCCTTCCTGTGTAAATAATGTTCCACTGATCAGGTAGCTGGATTTATCAGAACCACCGCTGAATTGTAATGAATGGTGTTGTTGAGGGGCAGTCTGCGCCACCTCGCGAAGCCAGTTGGTGCCTTCTCCAATGTTTGCTACGTCTGCAGGCGTAGGAGCGCCGGCTACGCCAGCCTCCTGAAGATATTGTTGATATTGTTGCGCATTCATCATCTTGATGAATCCGTCTTTGAGTGACTGCTGGGTATATTGACCGCTATAACTCACCTCTGCGGAATTTCTCTTGCCTGTCTTGGTGGTTATTATAATAACGCCGTTGGCGGCACCTGCTCCATAAATAGCTGCGGAAGCCGCATCCTTCAGGATATCGATAGAGGCAACTTCAGATGGATCGAGGTATTCGATTCCGCCCGCCATGACACCATCGATGATATATAGTGGATTGGAGTTACGATTGGAACCCGCTCCCCTTATGCGAATATTCAGACCCGCGCCCGGTTGGCCGGAAGTTGGCAGAACTAGTACACCTGCGGTACGACCTTGCAGCGCCTGGTCGAGACGAGTTGAAGAAACCGTAGTCAGTTGATCGGCTTTGACCGATGAAATCGAACCGGTAAGGAGGGCCTTTCTTGTCTGACCGTATCCAACAACCACAACTTCTTGCATGCTCGTGTTGGTTGGCAGCAATTCGATATTGACACTTGAGCGGCTTGCGAGACTTACCTCTTGTGAAAGAAAACCGATATAGGTAAATACAAGAACTGCGTCTTTGTTGTCGACATTCAATACAAAAACGCCATCATCACGGGTAGTTGTTCCGTTATTAGTTCCTTTTTCGACGATATTAACTCCGCCGAGTCCTTCCCCTTTGCTGTCGGTGACACGCCCGGTGATGGGAATGGCCGCCTCTTTAGCGTCGAGGGTAATTACGACGAGGCTACCGCTGAGTTTGCGATAGGTAAGAGCAGTGTTTTGGAGGATTCGTTTGAGTACATCATCAATCGAAGCATTCTCCACATTGATGCTAACCTTCTGGTCCTTAGGCAGGATATCATCTTTGTATACAAACCGGAATGCGCCCTGCTCCTCTATGGCTTTGAAAACTTTCTTGAGATGCACTCTTTCCAGTTGAAGGCTAATATTGTCCTGTCCATAGCCCCGGGCGAAGGATTGAAGGGAAAAAGCGACAATAAGGAGAACAGTAAACTTCATCATCAGCAAGCATTTGATGAATACATGCAGCGTATTTGGCAATACGCCGGATCCATTTTTTTTCATACCTTAGTTTTGAGTTAAATGATAAAATTTGCTCAGGCATGAGCAATTTCTGTCTTAAGTCAACGGGGGATGCCGCAAACATTCTCCGTTTCTTTTTTTATTGGGGGATCATGGTACATTTTTCATGTGAATGCAGTTTTGGTTAAGCAATCAGTATTTCTAGCAGTTCTATCTGTGGCGGCCTTCTTCCAATGAGTGTGGATCACCGGCCGATTGTAACTTCTCTTTTGTAGATATTATACTTGAATTTACCCGTAATCTGGAGGGCTTCCATAACCTGTTGCAGGTTCTCATCTTCGAAGATCCCGCTGAACTCTACTTTACGGATCCTGTCGTCGTTAATATTCACCTTCACATCATACCAGCGCTCTATTTTCAATGCGATCTCCTCGAATGTCTCCCCATCAAAGGCAAGTTTGTTTTTCACCCAGAGTGTTTCTAATGCACTGGTATCTTTCTCCTGGTAATTGATCTTAGCTAGTGTAAGAATCGGCTTTTTGGGCTCCGACTTCTTAGTGGCGTCCTTCTCGGCCAACAACTGTAGATTGTCGTTCTGCACGATCAGCTTCTCATTCGGCTTCAGAATGTACTTATTGTCGGGGCTATTTCGAAGGGTAATTTCAACCGATCCGTGGATAAGCGATGTCTCCGTCTTCTTCTCATTTTCGTAGGACCTTACATTGAATGCGGTTCCAAGTACGCGGACATCGATGGCATTGGCATGAATGACAAATGGTCGGGACTCATCACGTACCACATCGAAGAATGCCTCTCCTGTCAATTGTACCTCGCGTAGTGCACCCTGGAAGTTCTCGTTGTAAGTGATCTTGCTATCTGCGTTCAGCCAAACCTGTGTACCATCGGGCAACTGGATCTTCGACTTTGAACCTCGTTTAGTACTGACCGTATTTTGCGCACTTGTCTTTGGTTGATTGTTTTTGCCTGGCACATAGATCGCCACGAACCACACGATGAGAATTGAGGCGGCGAAACCGGTGATCCAAAGCAACTTCTTACGGATAAATGGCCGAATCCTTGGTTGCTCAATAAGTTCGGACTGTTCCGCATTCTCGTATTGCAAGACTGGTTCGGAGAAATGATTACTCAAACGCTGTAGGTGGCGATTAAATGAAATATCCTTGTCGGTAGATTGAGATTTGCTCCTGGGCTGAAAGATGGTATTAAGTACCTCTGCGCGAAGCCCAAGCTCCGGGTATTGTTGCAGCAGGGTTCCCAGTTCGGCCATCTCTTCCGGTTTTGCCTCCCCCGAAAGTTTCAAGCTTACCAATAACCAAAAACGATCTTCGTTCATATTATGCTGTCTGTACACATAAAGACACGCTTACACAGCGGGATGTACCAAACACCCCAAATCTTTTTTCTAAAACCCGCCAATAAAATCAAGAGGCTGAAAACCGATTGATAGCCGGTATATGGGATTGCACGTAGAGAGGCAAGCTTTCGCCTAGCTTGCGGATGGCAATTGCCAGTTGGTTGCGAACGGTGAATACAGATATGTTGAGAATCTCCGCGACTTCCTTGTATTTCATCCCATCTTCCTTCACGAGTTGAAAAATGATGCGGCATTGAGGGGGCAGCTGCATGATGGCCTGGCGTATTCTCCCTGTAACTTCGGCGGAGATGCACTGATCCTCGGGATTTCCTACCTGGATGACCGGTTCGATATCCATCTCCTCGATGCTGATGGCAGCATTCTTATAATTCCGCTGGATGTAATTGATGGAAAAGTTGCGTGTTATCGTGTAGAGATATACTTTAAGATTGTCAATTTCCGGCAGGCGACCACGAATCTGCCAGACCTTGATAAATACATCCGATACTATCTCTTCCGCCACTTCGCGGGACCTTACAATGGAAAAAGAAAAACGATGGAGACCATCATATAGCAGTTGATAGAGGTCTTTGTATGCCTTCATATCCTCATACAAAGCAATTCGTTTCTGCAGTTCTGGTATGGTTGCAAGCTGAGACAATCGTTAAAAAAAAGCTCTGTAATGTTAAAGATATTTTTTTAAGTAAAAAATAATCTTTTTAATTACAAAGAGAATCTGAACGTTGTTTAAGTGTTGCAAGTACCAATGCGCCGCCTCTCACTCCCGCTCTGTTTCTCGCTCTCTTTTAAGGCTATCTGTTACGAGTGCTGAACTATGATTGATGATAATTCCGGACCTTGTACTCCGGCCTCCAGACTCCATTCTCCCTCCCGACTTCTCTCTCCCGCTTCCCGACTCCAGTCTCCTGCCTCCCGATTCTTGTCTCCCTCATTTCCTACACACGACGAAAATTCCCTATAGAGCCTCAGAAGCATCTGACGGTTACTGGCGAGTCGCTGTTCGGCCAACTCGGCGCGTGATTGTTCATGCAGCACCTGGTGTTCCAAAGTTGCCGTCACTTCCCTACTATCGGCAAGCGCCGCGTTCAGCATCTCATTTTGCTCCCGCAAGTCCCTTAATTCATTCGCAAGGATGATCAGTCTGCCCTCGACTGTTGCTACCGATTGCTCTCTCTGCAGGATCTGTTCATATTTCAAATGCAATTCCGATTGGATCGATGAGAGTTGCTGCTCCGAAGAATGATGCACCCGGATGCGCTGTTCCAATTGCTGCTGTAGGAAGTCGATCTGTCTTTTTTTCTCATCGACAATGTCTTGCAGGTATTCCTGTTCTGCAGCCTTTGTCTTTAGTAATACATTCTCTTCCCTCCACCTGCTCACAACCGATGCTTTCTCTTCATCGGTGGCAGTCTGCAATCTTATTTGTTCAGCCAGGGCATCATTTTCTTCTTCGAGACTTTGGTATGCCCTTGTAAGTTGGTCAAGCCTGTCGGCGAGTTCCCTGTTTTCACTGGCGACATCTGCCGACAGGATCATTGTCTGTTGTGCCTGGTTTTCCATAGTTGTATTATTTTCTGGTGATGCCACTAATTGAATGGTTGAAAGGGAAGCGAGCTTTGCTTCCAGTTTTTGATAGTCGTGTCGTAATGCAATGTATCGCGCCTGGTTATAGAAGAGTTTATTCCTGTATTTGCGTACAAGGCCGGAATGATCGAATAATAGATAAGCGCCATGCCCAGGATCGTCAATCGATGCCAAGATGGACTCGCCCTGGTCAGTTGCTGTAGACCCTGCTTTGATTTTCTTGCGGCGATGCAGGAGAGCAACTACCACCATCGCAATAAAAAATACGGGGATGATAATCCAGAAAATAATTTTAATGAATCTGGCAAACTCAATAAACAGTCCAGTGGCAGTAAGTAACATGCTCAAATAGAATTTGAGTAGAGATAGGGCATAGATGTTTTTTAAAGGATCGAGGACCTGTGCGAAAAATAGTCAGCTCTGGGTGGGTTAAACGGTCGTGGCTCCTATATAACTGGATAAAGAGGAATGTTATTGCATTTTGTGCACAACTTCATAGCTATTTATCAGTCGCACATCACACTCAACAATAATACCAAAGAGAATCAAATAGTAATAGTACGAGGGGAATTTTAATTCACATTCTCTTAAGAGAGGCAATGGGCAATAGGCAATAGGCAATTGCCTGTTGCTTATTGCCTATTGCATATTGCCTATTGCATATTGCCTATTGACCAGAACGTCGTCGCGTCAGCTCCTTCTTAATAAGGGCTAGTTCGCGTCCCGTTTGACCTTTAACGGAAGTATTCTCCTGTGCCCTTCGCATAAGATATGGTATCACATCCTTGATGGGGCCAAAGGGAAGGTATTTGCTAACGCTGCAGCCGGCGTGTGCAAGGTTGAAAGTGATGTTATCGCTCATGCCATATAACTGGCTCCAATGAATATGAGAATGATTGAGCGGCCACCCGTATTGTTTAAGGAGTTGTGTCGCGAGCAAATTACTATGTTCATTGTGTGAGGCGACGATTAATGCCACGTGGTCGAGATTTTTAATACAGAATTCGAGCCCGGCGTTGTAATCCATGTCCGAAGATTCTTTATCCGGCTGTATTGGAGAGGGGTAACTCATCTCTGCAGCACGCTTCCGCTCCTTCTCCATATACGCTCCACGAACTAGTTTGGCTCCGAGGATAAAATTTCTTTCCTTGGCTGCCGTGTAACTATCCTTGAGGAACTCCAATCGATCCCTTCGGTAATGCTGAATGGTATTATAAATGACGACCCTTCCCTTGTTCAACGTGTCCATCATCAACATTGTCAGTGCATCTACTGGATCCTGAATCCAGGTCTCCTCCGCATCAACGAGTACGCCGATTTTCTTATTGGCTGCCTCATCGCAGATACGCATCATCCTGTATCTAACTCGGTGCCATTCCTCTTTCTCCTCCGACGGAAGCGTCTCGATAGCTCCGAGATATCGTTTCATCAGCGTGCCTTGTGACAGGTGCATCATCGCATCTAATTTCTCCAACAATCCAAACCTTGCGAATCCCGTCACCTTAATACTCATGAAGGGAATGTTAGGCTGGGTGGAAGCGTAGTGGATCACACGAATGAACTCATCTGTGGCATGATCGAAACCCTGTTCACCATCATCTCCCCCTTCCACTCCGTAATCGAGAATGGCCTTAACATTGTAATTTCCCAATATGCGGGCTACCTGTGCTGTTTCCTCTAAGGTTTCACCACCTACGAATTGGCTAAATATGGTATTGCGGATGATGCCCTTTACTGGAAGTCCTGTGCGGATAGTCCAGGGCGTGAGCCTGGTGCCTACTTTCACTAACCATGGCTGACCCATCAGCGAAAACAGAAACCCAGCCTTTTTTAGTTGTCGATCCGATTTATACTCAAACGCGAATTCAGTATTATCAAATGAAATGACCGGGTATGACTCCATAAGGCGGCAAAGGTAAAGAAGGTTTCACGCAGAGGCGCAAAGGCGCAGAAATTTCTCGCAAAGAACAGGAATTTTCTCGCAAAGACGCCAAGATTCGCAAAGCCGATAAGACGTCATTTTAGATGCAACAGCGCTCGAATATTCGCAACTCCTTGGCGACTTTGCGAAACTTCGCGTCTTTGCGAGAAACCTTCCCTGCGTGAAACCTTACCTTTGCCAAAATTTAAGAATGGACCCTAAGAAGCCCGCCGACAGCCTCACGATCATGACCGAATTGGTATTGCCGAACGACACGAACTTATTTGGAAATCTCATGGGCGGCCGCCTCATGTATTGGATGGACATCGCCGCAGCCCTCGCCGCCCATAAACATTGCAATGCGCCGGTGGTAACCGCCTCCGTGGACAATATCTCTTTCGAAAACCCTATCAAGCTGGGAAATGTAGTCCATATAGAAGCGAAGATTACGCGTGCCTTTAATACATCAATGGAGGTCCATCTAAAAGTCTGGGGTGAGGACCTCACACACCAATACAAATACAAGAGCAACGAGGCCTATTATACTTTCGTATCGCTCGATCCAAACGGTAAGCCCCGACCTGTTCCGATGTTGATCCCTGACACGGAAGAGGAAAAGAAATTATTCGAGGGCGCCTTACGCAGGAGGCAATTGCGACTTATCCTTGGTGGCAAGATGAAACCGAATGATGCCACCGAATTAAAGGCGCTCTTCGTGAAAGATTGAATGCTAACCAACAAACATTAACACTACGGCATGGACGTAAAGGCATTGGAAGGAAAGGTCACTTTTGTTCAACATGAAAAACAATACGTGACCATTGAATACAGTCATAACGGTAAATCCAAGACTGTCAATGGTAGTATCAAGGAGGAGCCGTCAAAGAGTGAAGAGAAGAAAACGGGACGAAAAGCACACTATTTCCGGGAAGGTGACGAGGTGAGTTTCATTTTAGCGAGATCTCCACGCGGTGATAAGATGGTCGCAGACAATATCGTGTTCCGTTACAATAATTCCCTCAATGAACTACTGCACCAGGCAGAAACGTCCAACCGTTTTTCAGGTTATCTAAAACAGGTTGATGATAAATTTTTCATTAAAGAGATCGGGAGTTATCATTTCTTCCCTTTGAGACGTTCTCCATGGGAGAAAGAATTTCAACCACAAGAACTAAATGAGCCCGTGGAATTCATGCTGGAGAATATCTCGAATCCCGACAAAACATCGGCGGTTCTTCTCAGGAGACAATTCATCCCGGAATACCAAAAGGCCATTCATTATTTTGAATTAAAGAGCGCGATCGACGCGACAATTGTAAAGGTCACACCTCATGGCATCCACCTCAGCCTGATTGGCAATGCTATCCAGGCGAAGCTGCCACTAGCTGACAATAAAAAAGATAATAAAGAGAAGCCAGGTGAAAAAATCAGAGTCATCATCACCCATATTGGGCCAGATAAGATCGCAGTAAGACGGGCGATTCAGGATAGCCAATAATCAATAGGCAATAATCAATAGGCAAGTTACGATCGAAACTTGCCTATTGATTATTGCCTATTGCCTATTGACCTATTCGACCGACTTTTCTTTCACAACTACTAAATCGCCTACCTCCACCTGCATAGGAAGCAACCCAATCTTCACTACAGCGCGTTTACCACGTAGCTCCATCACTTCACCTACCTGGTGGTTTCTTTTCATCTTCACTTTATCTCCTACTTTTATCTGACCTCCAACTTCTGCAAACTTTGAATCAACTTTCTTTTGGAGTTTATTGACGACCTTCTCCTCGTTTTTCCGAAATAATAGCGCCTGCATCTGCCGGATTACCTTTGTCTTGTCTTCTTCCTTTTTCCATTCGACCAACATCTGCTTGAGCTTCCTCTCCATATCCTTGAGATATGCAATACGATCCTCGGATATCTTATTCTGCTCTTTCAGAATTTCCACCTGTTGACGGTGCCGTTCTTTGTCAAGCACCTGCTCCATTTCTTTTTTTAATTTCTCATTTTCTTTGACAGCTAAAAGCAATTCTTTTTCTTTTACTTCCAGATCGCGCAGGTCTTGCTCGGTCCTGTTTAATAATTTATCGAGCCTAAACTGATCCTCATCAACAAGGTCCTTCGCTCTTTTGATAAGACCTTTATCTAAGCCAATTCTTTCGGCAATCGAGAAAGTATAGGAGCTCCCGGGTTTACCTATGAGCAGTTTATATTGGGGTTGCAGATTCTTCTCGTCGAATGCCATTGCTCCATTTACAATGCCCGGCGTCTTACCCGCCATCACCTTCAGATTCAGATAGTGAGTTGTAACAATCCCAAATGCATGTTTACGCGCCAGCTCCTGGAGTATCACCTCAGCGAATGCGCCGCCGAGGTTGGGATCGCTACCACTGCCGAGCTCATCGATGAAGAACAATGTCTTCCCATTCGCATTCTCCATGAAATACTTCATATGAATGAGGTGACTACTATAAGTACTCAATTCAAACTCTAGGCTCTGCGTATCCCCGATGTGGATCATGAGTTGTTTGAAGATGCCGAACTGCGACGATGGATGCACCGGCACCAGCAACCCGCTTTGAACCATCATCTGCAATAATCCCACCGTCTTCATTGTAACCGTCTTTCCACCTGCGTTGGGCCCGCTAATAACTAGTATCCTCCGCGAATCATCGAGCGTGATGGTGACGGGTATCGTTGGCTTCTGCGACTTCCTGTTGTATAAGTATAATAAAGGATGATAAGCTTGGACAAGATGAACGTGAGCTTTGTCGACCACGGAAGGGAATTCGGCATTCATGTCAGTGGCCAACCTCGCCTTCGCCCGAATGAAATCGTACTCCCCAACAACAGTATGCCATGTATTCAATAGCGAAGAATGTTCTGAAAGTTTGCTAGTGAGTTCACGGAGGATACGGTATACCTCCTTCCTTTCCTCATTCTCCAATTCATACACCCGGTTATTTAGCTCTATCGTTTCCTCGGGTTCTACAAATGCCGTTTTCCTACTATCGCTCTCACCATGTAGTATCCCTTTCACAGTACGCTTTTGTTCTGCAAACACCGCCACTACCCGGCGGCCGCTCATGAAACTCTCCTCGATCTCGGCGAGGTATCCCTGTTTGTTGAGTTTCGCGACGATCTTCTCAAACATCCTCCTCAACTCACCGCGTTTCCTGTAAAGGTTAGTCCTGATGTCCTTTAAACCCGGTGATGCATTGTCCTTGACCTGGCCCTGCTCGTCGAGGATCTCATCGATAAGAGCGATTATTACCTTATCATACCTGGTATTCGCGATGATGGTAGCCAGGGCACCATACGCAACGCGTCTTTCGTTATCAAACCATCGAAATATTCGCTCAATGCTTTCTGCCAACTTTCGTAACTGGAGAAACTGCTCTCCAGCCAGAACAGCACCTGGGATGGCCAACAGCTTTAATTCTTTAGACAGGTTGAGGATATAGTCATTGGGGAAATAGATCGCATTCCGAATCAGTTGACTATATTCGTGACTCTGCTTAAGTTCTGTGTCTATGAACTCCTTACGGGTGTGAATGCGAAGAGATCTCGCCTTCTCTGTCGCATGCTCGGTCTGGCAATGGTCAGCCAGCAAGGCTGTTATCTTGTCAAATTCTAGTTGTAAATGGGCCGATTCGGGATAAAGTTTCATAGTCGGGTGTACCTCATTTTCGGGAGGCAAAGTTAGGGACTTGAACGTTTAACGTTTAACGTTTAAGGTTTAACGTTCTTAAAGTCGTTTCAACCCTTCATTCAGTTTCAACCTTTCAGAACGTTAAACGTTAAACCTTAGACGTTAAACCAAAATCCGCAAACCGACAAAAGGCTATGAACGTATCTATTCTTGTTAAGAAACATTCAAATTTTCGGCCGATGATCGGCAATGTTAGTGCGGCGGGAAATTCAAAGTAATTTGCATGAAATCCATGACCACATCATTAAAATATCGACCCATGAACGGAATTTTGAGTTTTGCTTTTATGGCAATTGTTTCCTCTTGCGGGCAATCCACCCGGGAGGCAGGACAAATTGCGAAAGATGATGATAAATCAAGAACAATCAATACAGGAACTATGAGTACAACTACCTCAGGAAAGATTGACACGGCCACGTTTGCGAATGGCTGTTTCTGGTGCACGGAAGCCATCTTCGAAGAATTGGATGGTGTTATCAGCGCGACCTCTGGATATACCGGTGGCAAAGTGATCAATCCAACTTACAAGCAGGTGACGACGGGTGAGACAGGTCATGCGGAATGCCTGCAGATCGTATACGATCCGGAAAAGGTCAGCTTCGATGAATTATTAGCGGTATTCTGGGAGACACACGACCCCACCACGCTTAACAGGCAGGGCGCCGATGTAGGCACCCAATATCGGAGCGGTATATTCTTTCACAATGAAGAGCAGAAGCAAAAGGCCGAGAAATATAAGGCCGAACTAGATAAGAGTGGCGCGTTCGACAATCCCATTGTCACTGAGATCGTCCCCTTCACTAAATTCTATGAAGCCGAAGACTATCACCAACAATACTTCGAGAATAATGAGAACAGCAACCCTTATTGCAAAATCGTGATCAGGCCGAAGCTGGATAAGTTTAGGAAGGTGTTTAAGGACAAGCTGAAGAAGTGAGTGGTCAGTAGTGAGTGGTCAGTAGTCTGTAGTGAGTAGTGAGTGACACCCTGAATTTCGAAAATTCTATTTCAAAGCGGCATTTCAACAGTACAGATTGAAATTGAAAAAGCGGGCCTGGCCCGCTTTTTTTATCAACTAAAACCGTCCATTAAATTTTTAGATCATTCGGTTCCCTTTTCTAAGGCTCGAATTAAGATTGGCAATTTGCTTATTGCCTATTGCACATTGCCCATTAGAGAAAAGGCTGTCCAAACACCAGGATCGAGTATAAACTGATCAGGATGAATAGGACAATCCGCAAAAAAATGATCTGGTTGTTCGTTTTCATAGCAAGCACGTGTAAGGTTTAAGGTCAGGTACGAAATAGTCTTTTACAGGATGGATCCGGGCTCTTCTTCAACATCTGGATAGTGGTCGATCAAAGCTTCCAGGTACCGAATTTCAACGAAGTAAATAAACGAAAGCTCCACTGTGAAAGTAGAAATCGTTTCGCAGAATTGCAAGCTGTCTGAGCTTCGTAGAAGCCCGATTTTTCGCCTAATCCTATTGAGGTCAGCGACTTGTAAAAATCGTTAAATTTCGGAAATTACCGGCTAACTATGCGGGTTTTACGAAGCTCGAGGAGATTCAATGCATTAGGCTGAAAGCCCACTACCTCGGGCTGTACAAGCCGTACCACCTTATCGTACCAAAGTGGCACCACTGGGGCATCATTCACTACGATCTGGTCAGCCTGCTGGTAAAGCCGGTAGCGGAGGGAGTCATTCTCTTCCTGCAGGGCCCTCTCGAACAAAGCATCAAATTCAGGATTTTTATAACGGGTATAGTTTGGAGGAGCGGGGTTCTTTGAATAGAATACAGACAGGTAGTTTTCAGCATCGGGATAATCCGCGATCCAGCTCCCGCGAAACAAGGCAGCCGATGAGTTGGATGTCATATCGAGTAATAGAGCTTTCTGCACAATTTCCACCTGCATCTTGATCCCTACCTCTTCCAGTTGCCGAGCAATAAAACTACCCATCTCACCATATAGAGCGATGGTAAGCAACTTCACGGTTGGCAGTCCTTTGCCATCCGGGTACCCGGCCTCTGAGAGAAGTTGCCTGCTCAAGGAAGGATCATACCGATAACCTTTCACGAGCGTAGTATCATAAGACGGTAGGCCGGCGGGAACGAAGCCCGACTCCGCTGGCGTACCAAGTGAATTGCGCAAGTATAGTATCATCTTCCTCCGGTCAAATCCATGATTGATAGCCTGCCTCACTTTTCTATGCCGGAGTGCGCCGCCTTTAACTAGCGCGCTGGTACTATCCATCAAAATTCCGAAGTATTCTATGTTGAGATAAGGATGAACCTGCAACTGAATCTTATCTTCCCAGTCCTTTCGCAGCACTCCCTTCTTAGTGAGTATTTCGTCCTTGAACGATGCATCAATATCATTGAGAAATGAAAGTTGTCTTTGCCGAAATAACAGGAACTCGGTCGCCTTACTATCGTAGAATGTTATCTTGATCCCGTCGAGGTATGGTAGACGATTTCCGGCACTGTCCATTTCGAAGTAATGATCATTCTTCTTCAACACGAGTGCCTGTCCTTCTTCCCAGGCTACAAATTGGAAGGGTCCGCTTCCAACGGGGTGGGAGCGAAAATCGGCGCCATATTTTTCTACAGCTTCCCGGGGAACGATCGAACAATACTGCATCGATAAGATTCCAAGGATTGGAAGGTAGGGCCGGATGAGCCTTAATTCAAAGGTGGAATCGTCGAGGGCATGAAACGGCTGTAGAGAATCGACTTTTCGATTGAATATCCATGCACCGGGGCTCGCCGTGCGCTTGTCGACAAGACGGGTAAAACTAAATGCCACGTCATGAGCGGTTAGCTTTCGACCTTTATTGTTGGGGAATGCAGGATCATCATGGAAATACACATCATTCCGAAGATGGAAAATGAAATTAAGCCTGTCTTCAGATATAGTCCATGATTTCGCGAGTGAGGGTATTATATGGAGGCTATCGTCCACTTCGACTAGGGTACTATAGAGTTGATGCGCCGGCCACATTGTCGATTGGTTCTTCGCGAAGGCGGGGTCAAGCGAAGCGATGCCGGTGAATTCGTTGTAATGGAAAATGCTACGATCGGTCTTTACTTTTCCATAACAACTTACCAGGAATAACCAGCACAAAACAAAAAACCAGTCATACCTATTCTTCATAATCTTATTTACCTTGAGAATAAATTTACAATTCAAATACCTGACTCTTGAAACATTTTTCCTTAGTGATGTCCTTCTGCCTCGCAGGCACCCTTTCTTTCGCGCAATTTACAAAACAGGATACAATGAGAGGCAGCGTCACACCCGCAAGGGCATGGTGGGACGTAGTGCGATACGATCTTGAGGTAACGCCCGATTACGATTCGAAGTCAATAATAGGCCGCACATCTATGAAGTTTAAGAAAATTAAAGCGGGCCAAACAATGCAGATCGACTTACAGGCACCGATGATGATTGATAGTTTTTACCTCGCGACCCACCACCCCGGGATGAAGGATAGACATTGGCGACCCGAGAGCACTTCCGTTACGAGGGAAGGAAATGTATGGCTGATAGAAGTACCCGCCAGTTTGAACATCAATTCATATAGTACGCTCGTCATCTATTATCAAGGACGACCAAAGGAAGCCATCAACCCACCGTGGGATGGCGGTTGGATTTGGAAGAAAGATGATAAAGGAAGACCATGGATGAGCGTGGCCTGTCAGGTATTTGGCGCAAGTGCATGGTACCCGTGCAAAGACCACCAGGCGGATGAGCCCGACCAGGGTGCATCACTTGCGGTCACGGTAACCGATTCTCTCGCTGCGATCGGCAATGGGCGACTCGCCAGGAAGAGCAACAATGGTAATGGGACGACCACCTGGGTTTGGAATGTTACGAACCCGATCAATAATTACAATATAGTTCCGTACATCGGAATGTATGTTCACTGGCAAGATGCCTATAACGGCAAGCTGGGAAAGCTGGACCTCGACTACTGGGTTCTCGATTACAGTTTAGATAATGCGAGGAAACAATTTGGCAAGGATGTTAAGCCGATGATGGCTTGCTTCGAAGATTGGTTTGGACCATTTCCTTTTTATAAAGACGGTTATAAGTTAGTAGAGTCTCCACACCTTGGCATGGAACACCAGAGCGCCATCGCCTATGGAAATAAATTCATGGATGGCTATAAGGGCGCGGATCTCTCGGGCACTGGTTGGGGAAACAGGTGGGACTATATCATTATTCACGAAAGTGGGCATGAGTGGTTTGGAAACAATATAACGACAAAGGACATCGCAGATATGTGGGTGCATGAGGGCTTCACTAATTACTCGGAAGTGCTTTTTGTAGAATGTCAATATGGTAAGGCGGCTGCGAATGCATACTGCAAGGGAATACGTGGCGGCATTAGCAATGATAAGCCGGTCATCGGAAGATATGGATTGAACAAGGAAGGTAGTGGCGACATGTATGCAAAGGGTGCCAACCTTATTCATACTATTCG
>JACMKU010000070.1 GCA_014379965.1 Chitinophagaceae bacterium | reverse complement strand
TAGTATCTGGATCGTATCCTCCACGCTTGGCGGCTCTACCATCACCTTTTGAAAACGACGGTCCAATGCCCCGTCTTTTTCAATATACATACGGTACTCGTCCAATGTAGATGCACCGATGCACTGGAGTTCACCACGCGCGAGGGCGGGTTTGAATATGTTGCTCGCATCGAGGGAGCCACTCGCACCACCAGCACCGACGATAGTGTGTAACTCGTCAATGAATAGTATCACGTCGCGGTTCTTCTCGAGTTCGTTCATGATCGCCTTCATTCTTTCTTCGAACTGGCCACGGTATTTTGTACCGGCAACCAGGGCGGCGAGATCGAGGGAGATCACTCTCTTGTCGAATAGTACCCTTGATACTTTCCGTTGAACGATACGAAGGGCGAGGCCTTCAACGATAGCGGTCTTACCCACACCGGGTTCACCGATGAGGATGGGGTTATTTTTCTTACGGCGCGAAAGGATCTGAGAGACGCGTTCGATTTCCTTTTCACGGCCTACGATTGGATCGAGGGCACCCATCTCGGCAAGTTTCGTAATATCCCTTCCGAAGTTGTCCAGTACCGGCGTCTTGCTCTTCGCGCTGCCGGCTGCTTTCGAACTTTTCTGCTGGGAATACTTCTTCTCTTCATCGAAGTCGTCGTCGTTCTCGTCTGTGTATTCGGCCCTTGTTGGGTCATTGGATTTTACAATGCCCAGTTCCTGTCTGAAAAGATCATAGTCCACGTCAAATTGATTTAGGATTTGTGTAGCAATATTTTCTTTGTTCTTGAGGATGGAAAGCATGAGATGTTCTGTCTCGACCGTTGTGCTCTTAAGCGCCTTGGCCTCGAGTACCGTCACACGAATGACCTTCTCCGCTTGCTTGGTGAGTGGCAGGCTGTTGATGTTCGCGATGTTCTTCCCGGTCTTATCCTTTACCGCCAGTTCGATCTCCTTTCGGAGTTCGTAGAGGTCGACATTAAAACTTTTGAGGATACGGACCGCTGTGTTGTCTCCTTCGCGAATCAAACCGAGGAGTAGGTGTTCTGTGCCGATAAAGTCATTTCCAAGTCTCAATGCTTCTTCCCTGCTGAATGAAATTATCTCCTTAACCTGTGCTGAAAAATTATTATCCATATTTAGATAATTGGTTGATACAATATTAACGAATATATTTGGTTCCGGTTCCTCCGTACTTATAAACGGAATGTTGATAACGTTAGTTGTTTACGGGATCATATTTTTGGCGCTGGACCGTCGGCTTGGCGTCTAAACATTAAATATGCAGGTCAAAATAGATACCAAAGAAAAGTTTCATGCCATTACATTGCCGGGACCCACGCTTTCTGCTAGTATGACAGAAGAATTGAGTGAATGTTTGCTTCCTTACCTGCAAAATGACGTTAAAAACGTCGTACTAATCCTTAAAGACATAGAAACCGTCGATAACGCTGCTGCCGAGAGCCTGGTAGCGATCCAACAGCAATACTATGAGAATGGTGCATCCTTCGTCATCTGTGAAATTCAAAAACCGGTTGAAGAATATCTCGACAAAGAAGAGCTCCTCGAGGTAATGAATGTCACCCCCACTCAAAGTGAGGCCTGGGATATCGTCCAGATGGAAGAAATCGAAAGAGAGTTGCTTAATGGAGATGATGACTCCAACCTATAGTGGTTGATCGGTTGCTTGGTTGCTTGGTTGCTTGGTTGATTGGTTGCCTCGATCTAAAGAACGTTAAACGTTAAACCTTTAAACGTTAAACGACTCAGCCACCCGGCCTTACTAGACTGTTCCAAATGAATTCTCCGGAAATAAAAGAACTGGTTTATGCCTGGTTATCGAGTCATCTCAAGGGGTCGGTTTCAGCGCCTTTATTTGAACCTGTTGGCGGAGGTTCCATCAATTCCTGTTATAAGGTAACAATAAATGGGCCTCAAAAGTTCTTCCTGAAGCTAAACTCCTCCCGGGACTTCCCCGGACTCTTCGAAAAGGAGGCAAACGGTCTTTCTTACCTGGCCAAACAGGAATGTTTACGTATTCCGAACGTCATCCATCATGAAACGAACGGCGACCATCAATGGTTACTCCTGGAATGGGTGGAGCGGGGTACCCAGAATGAGGATTTCTGGCGAACCTTTGGAGAGCAACTGGCACGATTACACACCGTGAGTTCGGAAAACTACGGCTTCCACGAAGACAATTACATGGGTTCGCTTCCCCAGGATAATGGCCACGAGTCGACGTGGACCCGGTTTTTCATTGACCATCGGTTGCGACCCCAGGTGGAGATGGCAATAAACCGGAAATTGCTGGAAAAGCGGGAAGCAGCACAGTTCGACCAATTGTACAAAAAACTCGACGAGATATTCGAGGTCGAACGGCCTTCGTTGCTTCATGGAGATCTCTGGAGCGGCAACTTCATGTGCGATCAACGTTCATCGCCGGTGCTGGTCGATCCTGCAGTGTACTACGGACACCGTTCGATTGATCTTGCGATGACAACGCTGTTTGGAGGATTCGAGAAAACATTCTACGACGCTTATCATTACCACTACCAACTGCCAGGGAATTATGCATTACAATGGGAAGTGTGTAATCTATACCCCTTGCTTATCCACCTGAATCTTTTTGGGAGCAGCTACCTCCCATCCATTACGCATACATTGCATAAACTTTAGATTTCCCGCCGAGGTTTCTCGCAAAGACGCAAAGATTCGCAAAGCCGCAAAGAATATCCCTTATGTGGAACTAGCCAACATGATTGAAATCACAAGGCAGACTTAAACATCTATAAGACATTCTTTGCGGCTTTGCGAAACTTGGCGGCTTTGCGAGAAACCTTAGCGGCTTTGCGAAACTTTGCGTCTTTGCGAGAAACCTTTGCGTCTCTGCGAAACTTTGCGCCTTTGCGAGAAACCGATATTTTTGATGCATGCTCGCAGTAACGATCCTTGGGAATAACTCAGCCGTACCGGCCTTCGATAGGCATCCTACCAGCCAGGTAGTGACGCTTGATGGGAACAACTACCTGGTAGATTGTGGCGAGGGCACGCAGATACAGATGATCAATTACAAGATCCGTCGTAGCAAGATCTCGCATGTCTTCATCTCGCATCTTCATGGTGATCATTATTTCGGATTGGTGGGACTGATCAATTCATTTAGCTTACTCGGCCACCAGCAGGAATTGCATGTATTCGGTCCGGCGCCGTTGCGTGATATCATCGAGATGCAATTGCGCGTGGCGGATACGAAGCTTTGCTATCCTTTGCATTTTCATACCATCGGTGGCGCGGCCACGCTCGTGAATAATGATAAGATCGAGATAAAATGTTTTCCCACGCAACACCGGGTCGAATGTTATGGCTTTTCGTTTAGGGAAAAAAGGAAACCTCGCAAGCTGATCCTCGAGGCTGTGAAGGAAAACAACATACCGCTTCATTTCTACGAGAATCTCAAACATGGGGAAGACTTCACGACGAGTGGTGGCGAAGTGCTCAAGAACGAATGGCTCACCACCGGAGCCCCTAGAGGAAAGACATATGCCTTCTGTGCCGATACAAGATATAATGAGGGAATGATCGAACACATCCAGGATGCCGACCTTATCTATCACGAGACCACCTACCTCGATCATCTAAGCGAACGCGCATATGAACGATTTCATTCAACCACCAAGCAGGCCGCACAAATCGCACTTAAAGCAGGCGTAAAAAAAATGCTGATCGGCCACTTCAGTAGTAAGTATGATACGCTGGAAGAATTCGAATCGGAGGCGAGGGAAGTTTTCCTGAACACGGAACTGGCGCTAGAGGGAGTTACATACAAGGTGTGAGAGGCGGTGTAGTGAATGGTGAATAGTGAGTAGTGAATAGTGAGTAGTGAATGTCAACCTAAAATTTGAAGATCAAACACGAAAAGAATTTTCCATATTCGGCATCTACTCACTATTCACTACTCACTATTCACTGCTGCGAGATCCATTCATAAAACAACGGAAACTCCATCCTCCATCTCGCCTCATTATGTTTTCCTTCATCGCGTATGATTGTCGTCATCTTTGATGTGGAATATTTATTCATCAATTGGAATGCCTTCAGCATGTCGGGAACCATCGCCTCTCCTTCCTGTTTGCCGCCGTAGAAATAGATGCGGCCTCTTACGGCTTTACCTCTCTTCTTAATATCATCGAAGATGCCAGGTCCTACCCAGAATGCGGGTGAGAATACACCGGCGCCACCGAATACGGAAGGATATTTTAATACGGCGTACATGGAGATCAGTCCACCCATCGAGCTGCCCGCGACGAAAGTGTTCTTTCTGTCTTTCACTGTGCGGTATTGTTTGTCGATATATGGCTTCAATGTCTTCGCGAGGAAATCGACATACATGCTCCCCTCTCCTTTGCCGAACTGCTTCATGTCGTACGGGCAATATTCATTGATGCGTTTGGCGCCACCATGATCGACGGCTACGACGATGCATTTGTCCCTTGTGGTTGAATCGAGGAATTCATCCACGCCCCATTCACCTGAATAGGATGTGGCATCATCGAAAACATTCTGACCGTCGTGCATGTAAAGCACAGGATATCGCTTGCCGGACGTGGCGTAATCTTCGGGGAGATAGATCCAGACGCGGCGTGTTCGTTTCAGTTGCGGAATGACGAAAGAAGTATCGATGATGCGGACGTTCTTGCTCGCGGTGCTGACTTTTGGTTTGGAGGGAAACCTGTCTGTCCACTCTTCAATGTTAAGACCGATCGTAGTATCGGCGGGAACAATCAACACTCGGTTCGCGATTCCGCTTCCACCTTTATTACACTCTACCTTATCCCAGCCACCGCGGGTGAGTTTGTATTCGTGTTTGCCTTCGGCGAAAGAGAGGTCGAGGTAGTAATTGCCTTTATCGGTTTTTAAAAACTTATACTTAGCGTCTTGCGGGTTCCAGCCATTGAACGAGCCGGCCATGTATATATCGCTTCCGCTGGCGTGATAGGTAGGAAGACTGATAATAACGATCCTTGTAGTTTTCTGTGACATAAGAGTGAAACAAAATAATAGGGCAATGGAGGTAAGGAGTGGCTTGAGCATATCTGCGAAGGTATGAAAATGGCGAGTGGGAAGTAGCTAGTGGCTAGTGGGGATCCTAAGGCTAATCTTTCCCTTATAACTTATTTCATTGCGAGCCATCCCCCCAACAACCGCGTTCATTGCGAGGCCTAAGGCTACTACGGTAAAAAGTTTTTTCCCAAGGGCCGAAGCAATCTAAACTAGGCGAATTCATCAAGTCCATAGATTGCTTCGGCCCTTTGGAAGTATCATTGGAAGGCAGCTTCCTTAGGCCTCGCAATGAACGCGGTTGTGGGGGGGGTGATGCCTCGCAATGAAGGCGGTTATAGTGGGTCCGACCTCCCCTCTCGCCACCCCGGACCAAGCCTTGGGGCAAATTCCTGACTAGCTATTAGCGGCCATCAGCTGCTTGATCTTCTCGTGGTGTCCCTCGGAAACTCGCCATACGGGCAACCTAAATGTATTCTCACAAAGTCCCATCTCACTCAAATAAGCTTTCACCCCACTCGGGCTTCCCTCCACAAACATCGACGCAATAATCTCGATGTATTTATAGTGGAGTGGCATCGCCTGGTCGAACTTGCCAGCGAGACAGAGTCTTACCATTTCCGAATAATCTTTTGGATATGCGTTAGCTACTACGGACACCAATCCATCCGCTCCTGCCGCGATCATCTGTAGCGTGACCGGGTCATCCCCGCTGATCACCATGAAGTCTTGTGGCTTGTGTTTGATGATGTGATTGATCTGTTCCATGTTGCCACTCGCCTCTTTGGTAGCGAATACGTTCTTGCATTCGCGCGCGATGCGCAATTGTGTCTCGGCGGTTACGTTGAGTCCCGTTCGACCAGGAACATTATACATCATGATTGGAAGAGGCGTAGCATCGCTGAGTGCTTTATAGTGTTGGAAGATGCCTTCCTGGTTGGGTTTATTGTAATAGGGAGCGACAGATAGAATCGCATCGTAACCTGAGAGATCAAAATTCTTGAATCCATCGATCACCTCCGCGGTATCGTTGCCACCAATACCGGCAACCAAGGGCAGTCTGCCTTTCACGAGATCTTTGACGATCGTGAAGACTTCCTGCTTCTCTTCTCCATGCACGGTGGCGCTTTCACCGGTGGTGCCGAGCACGACGAGGTATTCGACCTTGCCCTCAATCCAGAATTCGATGAGACGCTTGAACGCATCGCGATCGAGCTTGCCGTCGGTAGTGAATGGAGTGACTATTGCGATGCCGGTGCCGGTGAATTTTTTCCTAAGAGACATAATCGAAAAATGTAAAATCTAGAATTTAAAATATAAAATGTAAAAGGTGACGACTCAGATTAATGGGGTGGCTGTTGTTGGCGGTTGTTTACTCGCCTTCTTCCCAGAATCCCATTCGGCCGAACTTCTCGATGCGGTTTTGGGTGCGTTGCTCGGGTGACTGTTGCTTCAGTTCCTGCAGTATCGGCTTGAGATAATTCCTGAGTATCTGCGCCGAGCCATCGTAATCCCAGTGTGCACCACCGACAGGTTCGGGGATGATGCCATCGATGAGGCCGAAGCCGAGCATCTT
>JACMKU010000069.1 GCA_014379965.1 Chitinophagaceae bacterium | reverse complement strand
TTTTTTTGATATCTAAACCTATTTTGATACACCTAGCTACTTCATCCTCTTCCACAGCAGCAATCAGCTACACGATACGCCCTGCCATCATTCGCAATAGTCCATGACCCGCAAGTGCATTCATAAGCAGCCATAAGCCTTTCTTCATCTTCCCTTTCTTCCGCATCCTCTTCATCATCGTAACGGCCATCATCGTCTTCGTCCTCAATACGGCGGTAGGCATCTTGCCGCTCATCGTGCTCATACTCTTCAATAATCTTTTTAGCAGCTAGATATTCCTGCTCTGTTATTACTCTGCTCATAAGTTGAGTTTGCTTTCTTGTTTAAACTTGACCCACCTTGCCTACAAAAATCATCATCCGATTTTCGATTATTATCTGCACTAACCGCCATCCTATAGAACCCTGGTGTTCAATTATGGTCTTCGCCTCAAACGAATCAGGCTCATTTCTTTTTTCCGGTAACGGAACAAACTTGTGAACAAACTTTTCCATGCTATTTTTTAATTGTTTCAAAATAGAACTTGACCCCTGAGCTGGTTTCCTCCACCAGTCCATATCGTTTTGCTACCTTGTATTGAGTACTGATCTCATTTAAGTGTTTCATGTAGCCAAGAATGGCTTCTCTAAAATCCTCCAAACTGCCGCTGTGCTTATTGATATTACAAGAAGGGCAAGCGGGGTTTTGGTTTTCGATACACATTCTTTCGGGGTGTTCGCAAGGTTTCTCTTTGTTGCGGTCCCATCGACTTTTTTCATAATTCCATACTCGATTTCTGCGTACGGGCTCAATTTCATCAACGTGCCATCCTTTCTGAAGATCACACCCACAGTATGCGCACTTACCGCCGTACTTGTCGAACAATTTTTGCCTATACGCCTTTGTCATACTCTCTTTGCCTCTGCTTTGGTTAAATCAATGTTGAACTTGTCTTTGAAGTATTGTGCTTCGCTGATACAGTTGCCTTCTCCCATTGCGGATATACCTCCCCGAATAAACCAATCCCTTATAATCTACCTCACCTCTTTCATCGTAAACGTCCGGGCTCCTTCCTCCCCTGGATGGGACTTTTTATATTCTGCAATTATTTTTTCCCGATACTCGTAGGTCTTGGATTTAATATTTGCCCAGGTGTCTTTGTAAATAGCATCAAACTCGTCGTAGAGATAGCGGACTT
The DNA here is from genome assembly GCA_014379965.1 of Chitinophagaceae bacterium. GTDB lineage: Bacteria > Bacteroidota > Bacteroidia > Chitinophagales > Chitinophagaceae > VBAT01. Next base: position 4,229 of record JACMKU010000069.1, on the reverse strand, counting down.
CCTCTTTATATCTGTCGTCGCCATAACGGTAACTACCCCGGCCATCCATGATCCACTCTCTGCCCTCAAATAATTTCCTAACCTTGTCAAAGGCTTGCATCATGACTTCTTTTTCGTCTGCGTCCGTTGGCTCACCCGGATGGGATGGCGTTTTTTTCTCCCAAAAACGCAGCACTTCGAGAGCCTCATTTACTCCGGCTAAATCTCCCTTGCCAAATTCCGTAAGATCTATGTCGTTTAAGCGGGCCTCTGCTCTTTCCAAATGTTCCTTTACTTTTTGGAAAGCAGTCCAAGCCTCCCCATTTACTTCCTTTATATTCTTAACCTTTGATGCGAACAAATATTTCTCTGCATTATCGAAGGAGTCGTAGAATTCTCTAGGTAGCTGTTGTCCGTAAGCTAAAAGAGCCCGTTCAGTAATTGCCTTTAGTCTCACGATGAACCCTTTATCAGACGTATAGCATACTTCGGGATCATACGGGCTGCTGTACCTTGGGTCTTTGAAGCTCGCCGCCCCTTTGTTCTTTTTCATGATTCACTGATTTAATTCTACCCCAAAGTCCTTGTTAAGGGACCATCAAAAAGTTTGTTTGCTAGTGCTACGTGGTTGCAGCCGATCCAGAAGGCATCTTGAGGATCGTGGACTACGACGATAAAAGATTGCGCTGCTATAGACCGAGGAATTGCAAACTGATATCCCTTCCCGGTTAACCACTCCTCGAATCTTTTTTGCAACTCTTTGTCTTCTATAAATGGAACTTCTATATTCATAATCTGGTAGTTTACTTGTTACATTCCAATTACTAACATTCCCGCATCCCGCGCGTGCTCATTGGTCGGTCCTTCATATTTCGACAATGCCTTGAAATACGCGGCCGTGGTCTTCGTGCGATTGTTCTTCGGTGCTACCATTTCAAAGTCAACCTTTAGATCAGTGAGGTAGTCCTCCCAGATATTTGCGTCACGCTTGATGCTGCCAGCTCCTTCCCTCCTACCGCGTTCGGCCTTCTCGTTTTTTTCACGGGGAATCCAGGTCCGCAAGCGAGCGTCCTCAACTCTCACCTTTACCCTTCCGCCTCGTTCATGTGTCCACTCTATCCAATCCTTAAGAAACTTCATAGCCTTATGAATTTGCATGGTTCCGATAAACCTTACAATCCGTTCTTCTTTGTCCCATACGCAGAATCCGGTTTCGACGCCGCAGTCGATGCCGATAAATATTTTGTGATTAGTTTTCATACGGCTCCTTTTCCTCCGATTGAGTCGGCGGCTGTGGTGGTGACACATATCTATTGAACCATTCGATAAGCCTTCTCTTAACGATGTCGTTTCGCTGGCCATCTACGTACCAGGTCTTATCATCCTTAGTGATCTTCAATTGAATCCACACTGAGCTTTCAACTTGTGGCCGATGATAAAACTCCGATGTGATATTGTCTACATTGTACCACTTGATCAGGTTGTAAATGATCTGTGATAGCGGCTGACTCTCGAGGTCGGCTATTTTAGCAAAAACATTGCTCATGGCTTCCCTCCTTCTTGCTTTGTTCCCTCAACTGGATACCTTTCTCGTAAGTCTTTTGCCAAGTCGGGGAGGTGGTGTTCAATTGCATTTGCGTAGGCGTTCACTGCTATCCTACAAGCATTAATATGAATGGGGTCTTTGCCGCCTTCATCGAGACGCAAGACGAAATATTCGCTGCCTGTATCAATCGGTATAGGGTGTCCAAAGTCGCCAACCTTTTGGATGTAATATCGTTGGTGTAACCCGCTAGGGTTTTTTTCTCTCGTTGGAATCTTATTCATGATTTTTCGTTTTTATCGTTTGTTCCCTCTACTGACTGTGCTTGAAACTTATCATATAACTCCTGAGTGGTTAAACTTTCCGGGCCATCCTCGCCGTGGAATTGCGGATCTTCTACTTCGTTCCAGTACACCAATTTGCCCGCATCATGCTCGTAGTTTCCTCTCGCTATAAACTCTGCAAAGTCTACTGCGTGTTGAGGGTCACCCTTCGCCATCTCCCTTTCTTGTGACCGTTTCTGCGTACCTGCTGATAGACCGCGATGAAATGCCAGGGAAATCGATCCCTGCACTTCCGATACCGAAATACTGACCTTACGTTGTTCGTTAATTGTCGAACGCAGAAACTTTCCCTTCAAATCGCCGATGCATTCGTCTTCCAAGGAAACTTCGTCCTTCTTGTATACGGCATAAGCATCGTAGTTGAAGTCAGGATGCCGTGGATCAGTAACTGGTAGTTTCTCCTCTTCTGTGTTCATGTCAATAGTTTTAAAAATTATCTAAATGGTAATTCGTCAGGTCTCTCTGTCTCAACAGGTCTCCATTTTCCGGAAGGAAGACCCGGTACATAGGTGGTAATGACATCATCAGTCCACTCAGTAAACTTCTGAATGGCGAGGTTTGCTCTTAGCTTGATCGCCTCATTTCCTTGCGCCAACTTTCCATTACGATGCTTAGCGATACTCACGTGAGTCAAGCCTTTTGTGGTCTCGCCGAGCTCATCAGTTTTCACTTCGTAGTACTCTGGCCGATACATGAACATCACCATGTCAGCGTCCTGCTCGATGGCGCCACTCTCCCGTAGATCACTTAGGCGCGGCGTCTTCTCCTCTCCTTTTCGTTGTTCGGTCTGCCTGGATAGTTGACTCAGGGCGATGATCGGAACGCTCAGCTCTTTCGCTAGTGCTTTCAAACCTCTACTGATCGTGCTGATTTCCTGCTCGCGGTTACCGGATCTTCTTTCGCCTTCGCCGCTCATCAGCTGCAGGTAGTCGATAATGATCAACCCATCATCAGTACCGTATTCTTTCAGCCATCGCCTCTTCAGCCGTCGACATCTTGCTCGGAGCTCGTAGATCGTTAGTGCAGGCGTATCGTCTATCGAAATATTTGCAAATTGCCCCAATGGTTTCACACCTTTCTCGACCAAGAGAACCATGTGGTCATCTTCGAGCCACCCGTTACTTATTTTCTCCAGCCATATTTCACTTTCTGCGGCCAGTATCCTATCTACGAGTTGACCAGTACTCATCTCGAGACTGAAGAAGGCAACCGGTACAGGATGATGTTCGTTCATTGCCGCGTTCCTCGCCAGGTTGAGCGCGAAGGCTGTCTTTCCTACCGCTGGTCGTGCTGCAAGAATGATGAGATCCGTTTTCTGCCAACCGTGCGTGATCTTGTCAAGTTTGGAATAACCGGAAGGGATACCGGTGATGTGTTTTGGATTTTTCCGGAGTTGGTAAATTCGCTGTATCCGGTCCACCAGGTGAGAGTCAAGGCCAGCGATCGCTTTCCCACCGCGATTTATCGTCAGGCTGGTGTATTGCTTCTCGAAGGAATCCATCAACTCAAAAACATCACTCATATCCTCATACGCTGCTTGAACAACTTCAAGACTGATACGGATCATCTCCCGCTTCATATATCGCTCGAGGATGATTTTGCAATAGTGATCATTGTGAGCGGCTGACACAACGTGATTGGTCAACGTGGTGACGTAATAAGCGCCTCCTACTGCTTCCAAATCATCCTGAGTTTTAAGCTGCTCAGTGACAGTGATTAGATCAATTGGCTGATTCTTCTCCCGGAGAGTGGCCATGGCGGTATATATCCGTTGATGAGCGTGGTTGTAAAAACAATCAGCCCTGAGAAATTCAGCTGTCGCGTCGAAAGCATCTCGCTGCATCATGATACCTCCTAGCAAGGCCTGTTCGATATCATTAGCCTGCGGTGGAACTTTACCGTAGACGATCGCATCCGATCCGTTCGAACCGTTGCGCTGCTGATTCCGTTGCTTTCCTTTCGTTGCCTGATCCATCATTCGTACTTTTCTTCAAGGATTTTTGTATAGTTCTCTTCGCTCTCCAGAATAAACTCGATACTCACCTTCCAGCTGCGGTTATTGTCGCCTTTCAGGAAGGAGCTTTTCTTAATGATCTCGAGGATCCTCAGGAAATCGAAACCGGACTCCCCTATTCTCGTCTGGAATTTCGCGCGACGCTTTGCCGTGATCTTGCTTGGTTGTTTAATCAACCGCATGGAAATCGCGAATATGTTCCAGGCGTCCATGTAGGGTTCGAAGAAGACTGGCTTCTTTTCGGCGATAAATGTTCGAATCGAATTCCAGACCTCGTCATTCTCCTTGTTTTCCAAACTTGTTACTAAATCATCATACTCGATTTTCTAGGCTTTGGCAGGAGCGTCGT
>JACMKU010000068.1 GCA_014379965.1 Chitinophagaceae bacterium | reverse complement strand
CGTCTCCCGCCTCCCGTCTCCCGCCTCCCGTCTCCCGCCTCCCGTCTCCCGCCTCCCGTCTCCCGCCGCCCGTCTCCCGCCACCCGCCACCCGTCTCCCGCCTTCATCATCCAGTATTTTTGCCTAAATTCATCGTATGTCATACCGCATAGGATCAGGTGTTGATTTTCACAAGCTAGTTAGTGGCCGCGACCTCTGGATCGGCGGCATTAAAATTCCCCATCATCTTGGCTCACTAGGTCATAGCGACGCGGATGTGTTACTCCATGCAATCTGCGATGCACTGCTTGGCGCTCTCAGCCTTGGCGATATAGGTCAACACTTTCCCGATACGGATGCACAATACAAGAATATCGATAGCAAGATCCTCCTCAAGCATACTATGGAGCTGATCGGCAAAGAAGGATACAAGGTGGTCAACATCGATAGTACACTATGTCTCCAGGCTCCGAAGATCAAACCCTACGTCACCCAAATGCAGGAGACGATTGCCTCTATCGCCGGCATCAGTCACAAAGACGTTTCCATTAAGGCGACTACTACAGAAGAGATGGGGTTTGTTGGCAGAGAAGAAGGGCTCGTTGCGTATGCGACAGTCCTTCTGAGCAAAGGCGTTTAACGTTTAACGTTTAAGGGTTTAACGTTAGGTCGTTTCAAATGGAAATTGCAATTACGATTTGAAGAACGTTAAACGTTAAACCCTTAAACGTTAAACGTCATTATCTTTGCGCGATGCCAACCGTAAAAATCGTAAATAAATCCCCCAACGAATTACCGGCATATGCCACAGCCGGATCATCGGGTATGGATGTGAGGGCCTTCCTCGACAACCCGCTTGCATTGCAGCCGATGGAGAGAGTATTGGTGCCAACGGGACTGTATGTGGAGCTACCACAGGGGTATGAAATACAGGTGCGCCCACGGAGCGGTCTGGCTGTACGGCAGGGTATCACTTGCCTCAATACTCCTGGCACCATTGATGCGGACTACAGGGGAGAAATTAAGATTATATTAATCAACCTTTCCGCCGAGGAACAGGTCATAGAACCAGGCGACCGTATCGCACAAATGGTTATCCAGGAGGTAGGAAGAATGACCTGGCATCCAGTGGAAGCCATTGGTGAAACGGAGAGAAACGTGGGTGGATTTGGTCATACAGGTAAACACTAATTAATCATGAGAGTAATCTTCATTGCCCTAATAGCCGCTTTCCTAGTTACGTCGTGCCGCTCTACCCGGAAAATCCAGACGGCTATGAGTAAGAAAGATTCAACTGAGGTAGCACCTTCGGTGACGCAACGAGAAGATTCGGCGGCAGTAATCAGGGATGTTGTCAAGAAACTCGAAGCTCAGCATATAACTTTCACCACATTCAACGCTAAGATCGACGTAGATTATATGGGTGGCGACGGAAAGAAAGAAAATGTGAATGCAACACTACGCATGTACAAAGACAGCGTGATATGGATATCGGTGACGGGATTATTCGGAATAGAAGGATTAAGGGCGTATATCACTCGCGATTCTATTAAGCTCATCAACAAACTCGATAAATTATATACTGCGCGTAGCGTGGATTATATACAGGAAGTGACGGGACTGCCTCTGGGCCTGAAATCGGTCCAGGACCTGATCATCGGCAACCCTGTGTTCATGGAAGGCAACATAACTTCCTATGCCCGGGTGGGTACCACCGTATCCCTGCTTAGCATAGGGGAATTTTTCAAGAATCTTATTACTGTCACAGATGGCCTTCTTCGCCATAGTAAACTGGATGATGTAGACATAAACCGCAACCGCACCTGCGACCTGAGCTATGATGATTATGATAACAACAAGGGTCCGAATTTCTCCACCAAACGTCGGATTGCCGTGTCTGAGAAGTCGAAGCTTGATATAAAGCTTGACTTCAAATCATATAGTTTTAATGAAACGTTAAGCTTCCCTTTCTCGGTGCCTAAAAATTTCAAATGGAATTGAACTGTATATAATTTATTTTGTATTAATTCGTTATATAACTCCGTTTTCGCACCCTGTTCAATCAACTATGACCTAATAAATGACTATGCTGAAAAAACACCTGCTCACCATTTTATTTCTAGCCGCGATAGCGCCGGCGATAGTGGCACAGCCCGTGTCTGACAGAAATCAGTTGGAGAAAGAACGCCAGGAAATACAGGACCAGCTCAGGCAAATCCAGGGAATGTATGACAAGGTGAAAGGGCAGAAGAAGCAATCCCTTGGCCAGTTGAACATGCTGAAAAAGAAAATCAGTCTCCAGGAACGTTATATGTCGAGCATCAATCGCGAGTTGAAGATGATTGACGATGATATTTATCTCAGCAACCTGGAGATTTATCGGTTGCAGAAGCAGGTCGATACATTGAAAGCACAATACGCGAAGACCGTCGTCTATGCATACAAGAACAGGAGCAGTTATGACTATGTAAACTTCATCTTCTCCGCTACTAGTTTCAACGATGCGATTCGCCGCGTAGCTTATCTCAAAAGCTATCGCGCATATCGGGAGAAACAGGTAAGCAACATCCTCGAAACACAACAACTGATCACAAAGCGCCAGCAGCAGCAATTGGGAAGGAAGCAACAGAAGAATGTTGCCTTGCAATCACAGGTGAAGGAAAAGACCGTATTGGATGTTCAACGCAGGGAGAAGGATGCCGTCGTCACTGGATTGAAGAGCCAGGAAAAGGATCTACAGAAACAGATAGCGATAAAGAAAAAGCGGGACAGGGATATTCAGAACGCCATCGCTGCGATCGTGAGAAGAGAGATAGATGCGGCAAGAAAGGAAGCAGAGCGTAAGGCAGCGGAGGCGAGGAGGAACGAGGTGGCAGCAACGCCGAACCCATCTACCACTACCGGTAGCACTAGTGCACCAGCAAAGACTGTAGTGAAAAAGACAGAAAGTTATCTTAATCTAAATGCAAGCGACGTCGCTTTGAATAGCAAATTCGAATTGAACAAGGGTAAACTACCGTGGCCGGTTGACAATGGATTTGTGAGCGTTCATTTCGGAAAGTATACCATCGATGGAACTAAGATAGTAGGAGACAACCCTGGTGTATCGATAGCTACACCCAATATCGGGGCGCCTGCCAAGGCTGTTTTTGATGGGGAGGTGGTCGCTGTTCACAACTATGGTGATGGTGCGGCAGTTGTAATCAGGCATGGTAAATACTTCACGTCTTATAGTAACCTTTCCGGCGTTAGTGTATCCAAGGGTGCAAGCGTTACGCGTGGCCAGGTGATTGGTCGTACGGCCGAGGCACAGGATGGCTCTGGCGGTCAGGTTGATTTTATGCTAATGATAGAGAATAAAAACGTGAATCCGGAGACGTGGTTGAGGCGGTAGTATGTGAATAGTGAATAGTGAGTAGTGAATGGCTACCCGTTATTTGAACCCCATTATGGATTTGGAATAGCTAAAGTCTAATCAAAATGCGGGCGCCACTCACCATTCACTACTCACTATTCACGCTCATAAAAACCGCTCGTACAGTTGCTCGTAGATCGGGACTATATTGGCGATATCGAATTTCTTCGCATGTTCCGCCGCGCGCTTCTTGAAAGCGTTTAATGTCTCATCTTTTTCGAGAATGTCCAAGGCCTTCCTGCTCATCGTGAGGATGTCGCCTACATCGGCCATATAACCCGTCTCGCCTTCGACGTTGATTTCATTTAGTCCTCCGGCGTTAGTAGATATGACGGGCACACCAGCGGCCATCGCTTCCAGAGCTGCCAATCCAAAGCTTTCATATTCTGAAGTCAGGAGGAATAGATCCGCAATAGCGAGGATGTCTTCCATCTGCTCCTGCTTTCCTACGAATCTTACTTCTTCATGCACACCGAGCGATCTCGCGAGCTCTTCTGCCGATTGTCTCTCTGGTCCATCACCAACGAATAGCAATTTAGCGGGCATCTTCTTCTGGACTTCATAGAAGATCTTCACGACATCCTGTACCCGTTTAATCTTTCTGAAATTGGAGGCGTGCATCAATATTCTCTCACCTTTAGGAGCAATCACTTTCTTGAAAGCATCAATAGGCTTACGACTGAAGCGTTGTACATCGACGAAATTATATATGACCTGTATTTCCTTTTGGATGGTGAAGGTTTTATAAGTCTCATCACGAAGATTTTCGGATACTGCAGTGATGGCGTCACTTTGGTTAATGGAGAACGCTACAACAGGAGCGTAGGTCTTATCCCTACCCACTAATGTGATATCGGTACCATGCAGCGTGGTGATTACGGGTATGGTCTTACCTTCCTGCTCGAGGATCTTCTTGGCCATGAAGGCCGCAGAGGCATGCGGGATGGCATAGTGCACGTGCAAGAGATCGAGGTTGTTGTTCTTGATCACGTCAACCATTGTACTCGCCAATGCTGTCTCATAAGGCGGATAATCAAATAGCGGGTACGTGGGAACCTGCACTTCGTGATAAAAAATATTTGGAATAAAACCATTCAGCCTGACCGGCTGCTGGTAAGTGATAAAATGTACCTGGTGGCCCTTCTGAGCCAGTGCCTTCCCTAATTCGGTAGCCAACACACCACTACCGCCAAACGTAGGATAACATACAATTCCAATTCTCATAAAAATAGTGAAGGCCAAGGGCCAACCCCTAAGGTAACAGTTTTGACCGATGAAGGTTTACCGTTCGTCTTAAATCTTTGTTTTCCCTTTTCATCCTATCCTTTAACTTTATCGAAATTGAATGCATGAAAATATTATTGGCAGTAGTCTCGATGGCGATTGCTTCTTATTCCTTTGGACAGGCGGAAGACTCCGTCCAGATACGCCGTATTGCCGATGAAATTCTTACCAACAGTAAGGCTTATGATAACCTCCGACATCTCACTAAACAGATCGGCGGACGGCTCGCGGGATCGCCCGGGATGGTGAAAGCTGAGAAGTGGGCAGCTGTAAAAATGAAAGAGGCTGGAGCCGACATCACATGGCTTCAACAATGCCAGGTTCCACATTGGGTGAGGGGCGGCCGGGATGAGGCTAAGGTTTCATATTCCAACAAAGGAAACATCACGCCAAAGGCACTGGATGTAGTAGCACTCGGCAATTCTATAGGCACTGGTCCAAAAGGAACCAGGGGAGAGGTATTACTGGTTGAATCCTTCGATGATCTTGAGACGAAGAAAAATCTCATTAAAGGAAAGATCGTTTTCTATAATTATAAGTTCAATCCAACTTATGTAAATACATTCCTTGCTTATCGTGATGCGGGTCAGTACCGCGGACAAGGTCCAAGCAGAGCCGCCAAGTATGGAGCCGTGGCCGTGATCGTAAGGAGCATGAGTCATAGTGCAGACAACAATCCGCACACAGGTGCCACCAGGTACGATTCATTATATGCTAAGATACCCGCAGTAGCGGTAGGACTTCGCGATGCTGACTGGCTTAGCGAGACTTTAAAAAAAGGTAAGGTGAATGTGCAAATAAGAACCAATGGTCATTTCTTGCCGGATACGATCGGACATAACATCATTGGTGAGTTAAAAGGTACACAGTTTCCCGATGAGATCATCACTATCGGCGGCCACCTCGACAGCTGGGACAATTGTGAAGGCGCACACGACGATGGCGCCGGTTGCGTGCAAACGATGGAAGTGCTTCGTGCATTTAAGGCGGTTGGCTACCAGCCGAAGAGAACGATTCGATTCGTCTTATTTGCTAATGAGGAAAATGGACTCAAAGGCGGCAATAAATATGCTGACGAGGCAAAAGCAAAGAACGAGAAACACCTCTTCGCCATCGAGAGTGATGCGGGTGGGTTCACACCCAGAAGTCTCGGATTCACGGTATCCGATGAGCAGTTTGAAAAGGTTCTCCGCTGGAAGGAGTTGATAGCACCTTACGGTGCATCCGAATTCGTGAAGGGTGGCGGCGGGGCCGATATCGGGTCATTGAATAAACTTCTCGGCACACCCATGGGAAGCTTAAATCCCGATTCGCAACGCTACTTCGACATACATCATGCAAGGAACGATGTATTCGAAGCAGTCAACAAGCGTGAATTGGAGTTAGGCGCGGTCAATATGGCGGCAATTGTGTATTTGATTGATAAGTATGGGCTGTGAGAGGTGAGTGGTGAGTGGTCAGTGGTCAGTAGTGAGTAGTCAGTGGTCATTAGTGAGTGGCCCCCGAGATTCGGTCATGCAATTTGAATTCGTAATACTTGGGGACTATCAATTAACGAATAGCAGGCAATAGTCAATTGCCGCGCTGACTCGAAAGAAAAATTCAATCTAAAACGACCCGTTGCCTATTGGCTATTGCCTATTAACTATTGGATCACAAGCTTCTTCACTCCATTCCGCCCCTTCCCCCACATCCTTATAAAATAAAGACCGGTTGCATACTCAGTGTTTAGTGTGAACTGCGATGTGCCATTGGGTATGTTTTCACGGCGCAATAGTTTTCCCGTTACGTCATATAGTTCGAGGTGATTGAACCAGTTTCTTGGAAATTTGAGATAAGTGACACCGGGTGATGGATTGGGGAACATGGTGACGTCATTACTTACATCTATAGATGGGGTGGCGGTGGTGATCGAGCCTGTCTTATTTATGATCCAGTTATTGGGATCGATGACGACTCCGGAAGGAGTACGAGGTGACTTAAACTTGAATACCTGGTTGTTCGCGGTGACATTAACAATTACGATCGTATCGCCCTGGCCGGTCCTGATAGTAAATTCATACAGGCCTTTGAAGAGCGGCGTTACAGAAGGTGCGCTCGTAGTCTGGCTAACGCGCAATTGAATAGAGTCACCAACCTTTCCATAATCGACATTGACAGTTGGGTAGCCCTGTCCATAATACCATTGATTAAAAAAATCGGTGAAACTGCGACCGCATACCGACTCTGCAACTGCCTTGAAATCTTCCGCAGTTGCAACTGAATCCCTATAGATATTCTGAAATGTTTGAAGCGTCTGAAAAAACTTCGCATCGTCCTGCATTTCGAATCGAAGCGTGTGTATTATAGCACCTCCTTTGTTGTATGTGAAACGACTACTGAATATCCTGTTTTCATCAAATAAAGATGCATCAGGTACAAAAACGCTTCCGCTTGCGGAGGCCATCACGTCATTGTGCACATTTTGCATGAAGGTCGCAGCAGTGCCAGTGAAAAGGGCAGGCAACTTTTCCATCATCAGGTACTCGGTGTAACTCGCGAATCCCTCATTGATCCAGATATGATTCCATGTGGCACATGTGACATTGTCACCAAACCACTGGTGGCCTAACTCGTGTGCGATGATGGTAGTCGCGAAGCTACTCATCGTACTCATGGTCTGGTGCTCCATGCCGCCTCCAATGTTAGCATGGGAATGACCATACTTTTCACGATGAAAGGGGTAAAGTCCATACAACTCACTAAGCTTTTCAAGGAATGGCGGAGTCTTATCGAGGTTGGGTTTGGTAGTTGCGAAGAAAGTCGGGTTGTCGACAATATAGTCCTGTATCAGGATAGAGTCGGGGGCTATTGCCGCAGGCTTCGCATAATGCAGGTATTCCATGTAATTGCCCACCGCGAAGCTTACAAGATAGTAGGCCATCGGATACCGCGTCTTCCATTGATATTGTTTCTTATTGCCTGGCTTGTCGACGATCGCTTTCAGCAAGCCGTTCGATCCGGCTTTGTTAGAGGAAGAAGTGGTGATCCATATATCGGCAGAATCGATCTTATCTTTTAATAATTGCTTAGCCGGGAACCATTCCCTTGCCTGGTAACTTTCCGAGAGGCTGGCTGTGTATACCAAACCATTGCTTGCCATGGTGCCGGCAAATACTCCATCGCTGCTTGCGTTTCCGCGATAGTAGACGAGTGCGTCGAAAGAATTTCCGACGGCAAGTGTAGCGGGCAGCGGCACCTTTAAATGGTCATCGGCCCTGGTGAATGTTCTTTTGTTTCCATTTATGAAGACCGAATCCACGGTCATGTTGTTCTTGAACTCGATGATGAAACTATCCAATGCCTGCACCACGAAAGCACGCGTGAGTGCGGTACCCTCTATGAATGTGCTATTGGCCTCTACCGAAATATCCAATTTGAGATAATTGATATCATATTTGTTCATCGATGGAGACTGAAAGAAGGTGAGTTGCTGTTCACGTTGATTGGAAAATGCGAATGAGCATTTCTCGCGGCAGGAAGGTTCCCTGTCATCTGGGGATTGGGCGAAAAGATTTGTTACTGAAACGGATAGAAGAAGAAACAGGATAATTTTTCTTAACATATGGGCACCTCTTTAAAAAGGCAATATACCCAAGAATTTCCTTGAAATCGTAGCCTATTGAAGAAGCTTCGATATGGCGCTGTGGACATTTTTAAAGGGGAAACTGTCGACTACGTGCTGCATCTGCTGCTTTATCTCCGCCGTTCCCAGGTGCCCGATGCTACCTTCATGGGTATGATGAATTGAGGTATTGTAAGAAAAATTTCCCGACTCGATGTCCAGGCCCACCTTTTTGTATGCGTCACGGAAGGGGATTCCCTGTAACACCAGTTTGTTTACCTCTTCCACGCTAAATAGGTATTTATACTTCTCATCAGCAAGGATATCCTGCTTCACTTCCACACTGGATAGCATGAGACCTGCCATCTCAAGGCAGTCCTTCATTGTCCGGAAGGCGGGAAAGAGATGTTCCTTCAACAGTTGAAGATCCCGGTGATAACCCGATGGAAGATTAGTGGTCATTAGCATGATCTCATTTGGCAGTGCCTTGATTCGATTACAATGCGAACGAATGAGTTCAAACACATCAGGATTCTTCTTGTGGGGCATTATGCTGCTTCCCGTAGTGAGTTCGGGAGGGAAGCTAATAAAGCCGAAATTTTGATTAAGGTATAGACACGCGTCCATTGCCATTCTGGATAGAGTATCAGCTACATTAGCCAAGGCCATCGCCGTGATCCTTTCCGCCTTTCCACGACCCATTTGCGCATAGACAACATTGTAATTGAGATCATCAAAACCAAGCAGTTTCGTTGTTAGCGCCCGGTTCACTGGGAAGGATGATCCGTATCCCGCCGCCGATCCAAGGGGGTTCTTATTGACAACATCATATGCGGCCTTAAGGGTTATCACATCATCGACGAGACTTTCGGCATAGGCTCCAAACCAGAGGCCGAACGACGAAGGCATCGCTAATTGCAAATGCGTATACCCAGGGAGCAGATGTTCCTGGTGTTTCTCGCTTTGTACCTGCAGCAGTTCGAAAAAAGGTTGAATTGCTTTGACCAGTTCCTCAATTTCATTTCGAAGAAAAAGTTTGATATCTACCAACACCTGGTCATTGCGGCTTCGGGCGGAATGGATCTTCTTTCCCATATCGCCGAGTCTCTCCGTCAGTAGCCATTCAATCTGGGAATGGATATCCTCTGCATCTTCGCGTAGCGAGAACTTACCCTCTTCGATGTCCGTGTAAATATTCTTCAGTTCGGCCTGGAGCCTTGGGAGTTCGTTTTTAGTGAGCAAGCCTATCGATTGAAGCATCTGGATATGAGCCAATGATCCCAGGACATCAAACGCCGCGAGGAACATGTCCATGTCGCGGTCATTACCAACGGTAAACCTTTCTACTTCCTTGAGTGATGATTTATCTTTCTGCCAGAGTTTCATTTTCTATTATTGCGCGTTTGCGATTGATGTTTAACGTTCTTTAAATTGAAGTTGCAATTGAGATATAAACAGCCGAAAACGAAATACCTCCGCTACAAAATTTAGCTACTAACCAGATACACATTTCTCAAGCAGCCCGATATACAAATCAATTCCATCCCTAATCTCGCTGACATAAATATACTCATCTGCCGTGTGACTCCGCGCTGAATCACCTGGCCCCATTTTCAGGGCCGGGAAGGGCATAAGGGCTTTGTCACTCGTGGTAGGAGAGCCGTAATGACTCCTTTTCAATTCCAATCCTGATTTTACCAGTGGATGATCCATTGCGATCGATGTGGACCTCAATCGAATGCTACGCGGCTTTATTTCGCAGTCTACATGTTTCGTGATGATATCCAGCACTTCTTCAAAAGTGTAAAGTTCATTCACCCTCACATCCACCACGAATTTGCACACGGCAGGCACCACGTTGTGCGCTTTGTTCTCCGACTCTATCACGGTGACATTCATGCGTGTTGGTCCCAACAGTTCGGAATTTTTCGGAAACTGAAATGAACGAAACCATTCGATGTCTTTTAGTGCTTTGTATATCGCGTTCTCACCTTCGTTTCTCGCAGCGTGACCCGCCCTGCCGTGAGTAACACAATCCAATACCATGAGTCCTCGTTCGGCCACTGCCATTTGTAATAGCGTGGGTTCGCCTACGATGGCGCAGTCGATCTTAGGAAGGTGAGGTAATGTGAATTCAATTCCTCCCGGCCCGGAGATTTCTTCTTCCGCGGTAGCTGCGAGTACTATATTATACTTTAAATCGGTCCTATCATGGAAATAAACAAATGCAGCGATGAGCGATACAAGTGATCCACCCGCATCGTTGCTACCAAGGCCGAAAAGTTTGTCTTCTTCGATAGCGGGAAGGAAGGGATCACGGGTGTAATGTGGATTGGGACGCACCGTATCATGGTGTGAATTCAACAATATTGTCGGTTTTCCCTCGTCGAAAGACTTATTTAGAGCAACGACATTGTGTCCAAGTCTCGTATAAGTAATTCCACGGTCGTCGAGAAATCTGCAGAGTATTTCAGCTGATTGCGCTTCTTCCTTACTGAATGATGGAACAGCTATCAGCTCCCTTAAGAGGCCGACCGCATCTCGCGCCATCTCGTCGCGAGTTGAGGGCACTTTAGCTTTCCGCTGTTTTGAAGAATCATTCATATCTCTTATTTAGCTAATAGACTATAGAGTGCGTTCCTCGTTAGTTCATTTTTGCTTATTGCCTATTGCCTATTGCCAATTGCTTATTGCCTATTGCCTACTTCTGTCCGACGATCGTAGTTCCTGAATTGCCATCCACCATGAGACCAAGATTTTCTGCTTTTCCGATGATCACCTTCTTCACGCCACTATTGATTGCCGTGAAGGCATTGTCTAATTTCGGGATCATTCCCGCAAAAATCTTCTGCTTCGATTTCAAATCCTGGTAGTAAGTTGGATTGATTTCACTGATAACACTTTCTTCGTCATTCGTGTCGAGTAAGACGCCATTTTTCTCGAAGGAGTAAACCAGCGTTACTTCATAGTCGCCACTCATGCCTTTAGCCACTTCCTGCGCAATCGTATCTGCATTAGTATTCAATAACTGTCCTTGCTGGTCATGCGTGATCGGGGCAAACACTATCGAAATATTTTGGTTGAGCAGGCTTTTCAAAAGTGGCGCATTGATGGCGTCCACATCGCCTACGAATCCATAATTGAGTACAGGGTGATTTCGTTTATGCGCCAGGATAGCATCACCGTCGGCGCCGCATAGACCCATCGCATTGCAATGGTTTGCCTGGAGACGGGCTACAATGTTCTTATTGATATAGCCCGCATATACCATCGTCACGATCTTTAAAGTCTCTGCATCCGTGATGCGACGGCCGTCGACAACATGTTGTTCTACTCCCAATCTCTCAGCAAGCTGTGTCGCCAATTTCCCCCCGCCGTGTACCAGAATCTTCTTTTCTTTCAGCGAGGAAAAGGAATTGAGGAACGAAATGAGTTTCTCCGGGTCGTCTATCACCTGGCCGCCAATCTTTATTACCAGTAATTTTTCCATTTATAATGTTGGCTTCAGGATCTCCGATAATACAGCTTGTGCCGCCCAGACCCTGTTGGCCGCCTCCTGAGTCACTAGGCTGGATGGGCCATCCAGAACTTCGTCGCTCAGTTCCACATTCCTTCTAACAGGAAGGCAATGCATCACCTTGGCATTGTTTGTCAACTGGAGTTTCTCATTAGTCATCATCCATTCAGGATCGTTGCAATAGATCTTCCCATAATCTTCGTAAGTACTCCAATTTTTCACGTAGACGAAATCGGCGCCTTTCAATGCCTCATCCTGGTCGAGCATGATGGTGGCGCCTTTTGTAAACTTTTCACTCAACTCATAATCTTCGGGATGAGTGATGACGAAATCGGCCTTCCCCCAGGCATTTACCCATTGTGAGAAACTATTCGCCACGCATTGAGGCAGGGGCTTCACATGAGGAGCCCAGGTCAATACGATCTTTGGCTTCTTTCTCCCACCATCAAGGCTACCAAGGCTCTCGTTAATGGTGAGAATATCCGTCAGCGATTGAAGAGGATGCAGGGTAGCACTCTCGAGACTAACGACGGGAATACCCGCGTACTTTATGAATTGCTTTATGTAGAGCTCACTGTAATCATCTTCGCGATTTTTGAGTGAAGGAAAGGTCCTGATAGCAAGAATGTCGAAGTACTTGCCCATCACCGGCGCCGCATCTTTCACGTGCTCTACTGAACTTCCACTCATAATCGCCTCTTCCTCGAACTCGAGTGCCCAACCTTCGCTACCTACATTGAAGATAATAGTCTCCATTCCCAACTGCTGAGCCGCCACTTGTGTGCTCAGCCTGGTTCGCATGCTTGGATTTAGAAAAAGGCACCCGACTCGTTTATTGACGCCAAGTTGCTTGTCTTTGAAAGGATCGGCCTTGTAAGCAAGCGCCTTTCGGACGAGACCGTCTATGTCATTGACATCGGTAACAGAAACGAAATTTTTCAATAGCCAGCTTTTTTATTGATAAATATTGAAAGGGTATTTTATTAAACTCAAACTTTCTCCGCAGTCAATATTTCGATCTCTTCCTTTATTGAGTCGATGAATTGTTCAGCATCTCTTTTCTTTAACGCGAGCGAAGGCAGAAGTCGGATCACATTAGGTTTCGCCTCACCGGTGAATATTTTCTGATTCCACAATAGATTCTTCTTTAGGTCCTTCAGATCCTCTGGTACATCGAAGCCGATCATCAATCCACGGCCTCTTATATTCTTTATTCCAGGCACGCCTTCGAGTTCAGCTCTTAGATATTTCCCGATCATCACCGCATTTCCCATTAATTTTTCTTCCTCGATGACCTCGAGTACTGCCAATGCCGCTGCACAGGCAAGGTGATTGCCGCCAAAGGTCGTACCGAGCATGAAGTGCTTGGGCTTAATATGCGGTGCGATGAGTATACCCGCTACAGGAAAGCCATTGCCCATTCCCTTTGCCATTGTGTAAATGTCTGCATTCACTCCTGCGAAGTCGTGGCTAAAGAACTTTCCGCTCCTCCCATACCCGCATTGAACACTGTCCGCTATGTAAAGTGCACCATGTTCATCGCATAGTGATCGAATTTTCTTCAGAAACGAATCATCTGCCACATTGATGCCTCCTACTCCCTGTATCCCTTCGATTATGACACTCGAAATCTCTTTGCCTTGCTTCGCAAAACAATCTTCAAGAGCCTGCGTGTCATTGAAAGGTAGGAACATGGCATTGTCGGTTTCATTCACCGGCGCCAGATAGTTCTTGTTATCGGTAACGGCCACTGCGAGCGATGTCCGACCGTGAAAACTTTTGGTAAAGGCAACGATCTTCTTTCTTCCATTGTGAAAAGAAGCGAGTTTCAATGCATTCTCATTTGCCTCCGCCCCGGAATTACAAAGAAAGAGCTGGTAGTCAATCTTACCTGATATCTTACCGAGCTTGTCGGCTAATTGCTGCTGTAGAGGAATATGTATTGAATTAGAATAGAAAGCAATCTTCTCGAGTTGATCCTGGATTCGCTGAACCCAATGAGGGTGGGTATGCCCGATGCTGATTACTGCATGACCTCCGTATAGGTCGAGGTATTGTTCACCTTTGTCGTCCCAGACATACGATCCCTTTGCCTTCACGATCGTGATGTCATTGAGAGGATAAACGTCAAATAAATTCATTCTGTAGTGGATTTTGTATAGATCGTTTAATATTTGAAAGCTGCAATGCTATTCCGGTCACTCTGCAATAATCGGTCCCTTGCCCCTCATTCCAGATATTTTTTCACAGCTCGACACGTTAGCTTGTTTATTTCTCTACAGGCTCCCTAAAATCCAATTGGTTTGAGGCGTAGCCCGCAGGATTCGTCGAGGTCAAACAACAGGTTCATGTTCTGAACGGCCTGGCCGCTGGCACCTTTCAATAGGTTGTCTGCTGCTGAATGAATCACCACTTTATCGCCTGTCTTCTCCAATTGAATTACGGCCTTATTTGTATTGACGACTTGCTTTAGGAAGATTGCCTCTCGGCTCACCTGCGTAAAAGGATGGGATTGATAGAACTCCGTATATAATGTATACAGTTCATCCAGGCTGAGTTCACAGCTGACTATAGAACTCACAAATATGCCACGTGTGAAATCGCCACGCCAGGGTACAAAGCTCAGTTCGATGTCACTTGCAGGTTGCAACTGCAATAATGACTCGCCTATTTCACCAAGGTGTTGATGCGTAAGGGTCTTATAAGCCTGGATGTTATTGGCCCTCCAGCTAAAGTGCGAGGTTTGCGAAAGGCTTTGACCTGCGCCGGTAGACCCGGTAATGCCGGTAGTATACACATCCTTCAATAAGCCCTTACTCGCCAGTGGCAATAAGCCCAGCTGTATGGTAGTAGCGAAACAGCCTGGATTGGCGATGTTGCCTGCCAGCTTAATTTGTTCGCGGTTCAGTTCCGGCAAACCATAGATGAAATCTCTCTGTGCATTCGGTTTGCCACCCAGTTCAGAATTGAATCTAGCATCTCTTTTAAGTCTAAAGTCATTGGCGAGATCGATGATCTTTGTCTTTTCCAAAAGCTTGGTCTCGGCCAGGAACTTCTTAGATTCTCCATGACCAAGACAAAGAAATAGAACATCGATGTCTTCTTCGATGCGATCGGTGAACGACAGGTCGGTATCTCCAAGAAGATCCTGGTGGATCGCATGCACGGGCTTACCCGCATTGCTGCGGCTATTTATAAAAGAAACAGTCGTATGGGGGTGGTTAATGAGCAAACGGATTAGCTCGCCACCGGTGTAGCCCGCCCCCCCAATTATACCTGCCTTTATTCTTCTATTCATGATCGTTGTAGGTTCCTGGTGTACGTTTAACGTTTAAGGGTTTAAAGTTTAACGTTCTGATTCTCGACCTTAGCTTAAGCATTTGGTATCCGCTCTAATTTCATCAGGCTCATTAACTGAAGGAACTTCGAATTAAAGAACGTTAAACGTTAAACCCTTAAACGTTAAACGTCGATACTAAATCTTCTTCTTTTCATTACTCGTCTTCACCTGGTGGTAGATCATCGTCTGGTTACCGAAGATTTTACTGAATCCACGCACATCATCTCCGCTCCATCCGGTATTCATCTCACCGTATTTTCCAAATTTGCTGCTCATCAGGTCGTAAGTAGATTCGATTCCAGTGATCTGGAAACGATACGGCATCAGTTGCACATACACGTCACCCGTTACATTTCGTTGAGTTGTCTCAAGGAAAGCCTCGATATCTCTCATTACGGGGTCGAGTATCTGTCCCTCATGCAGCCAATTGCCATAGAACTGTGCAAGTTGATCTTTCCAGTTAAGCTGCCATTTTGTGAGAACGTGTTTCTCCAGCGCGTGGTGCGACTTCAGAATGACCATCGGCGCGGCGGCTTCAAATCCAACGCGGCCTTTGATGCCGATAATAGTATCGCCGACGTGGATGTCGCGGCCGATGCCATATGGTCCCGCAATGCTTTGAAGGAATTGTATCGCTTCGGTTGGATGCT
Organism: Chitinophagaceae bacterium; assembly: GCA_014379965.1. GTDB lineage: Bacteria > Bacteroidota > Bacteroidia > Chitinophagales > Chitinophagaceae > VBAT01. The sequence goes on along the minus strand of JACMKU010000068.1, from coordinate 25,234 downwards.
TGAAAGTTTTATCGTTGACCTTTCTCAATTCTCCTTTTTCAAAATGGATCTTGACTTCCTCGGTACCCGCTTTAGTCACCTGGGTCGGCCATGCCTCTTCCGGCAACATGCCCTTCGAAGAAAGCGTCTCCTTACCGCCAACACTGGTACCCCATAGCCCCTTATTTATTGAGTACTGGTTCTTCTCGTAGTTCATGTTGACCCCTTTCGCCTTCAAATAATCGATCTCGTGTTCGCGACTGAGTTTCAGATCGCGTATGGGAGTGATGATCTCTACACCCGGAATCATGATATTGAAGATCATGTCGAACCGTACCTGGTCATTGCCGGCACCGGTACTTCCGTGTGCCACGGCATCGGCATTCAGCTCGGTTACATGATCGGCGATATGAAGGGCCTGGCTTAGCCGCTCCGCGCTCACGCTAAGTGGATAGGTACTATTCTTTAGAACATTACCGTAGACGAGAAACTTGATGATGCTGTCGTAATAACTCCGGACCGCATTCACGCTCTTGTGCGAGCGGACGCCGAGTGCGTAGGCATGCGCCTCGATATGCCTGAGCTCGTCCTCGGTGAAGCCACCGGTATTGACGATGATGCTGTGAACGTCGTAACCTTTTTCCTCGGTAAGATATTTAACACAAAACGTTGTGTCCAATCCTCCGCTGAACCCAAGAACAACTTTCTTTCCCATGCCTTAATCCCTTTTAAAAATGGAATAAATTAAAAAATATCGACTTGAACTTACTACTTCCACTGTCCTTGTCCTTATCTTTTTTCATGAAAGGGCGCAAAAGTTTCCATTGTTTGAGGCGAAGCAGCCGCTCGAACCCTTTTGCATTCTCCTTGAAAAACTCCTTAGTCTCTTCTGGTTCATAGTGGTCCTTCGGATCATAAAGCATGGCTGTACACATACAGTTCTTTCTATCCTTGCTCATAAGGATCTCATAGTTGACACAGCTTTTGCAGCCTGCCCAGAAAGCCTCGTCTTGCGTGAGCTCAGAATATGTCACTGGTTCATACCCAAGATCGGAATTGATCTTCATCACCGCCAGCCCAGTCGTTAGGCCGAAAAGTTTCGCCTCTGGATATTTCTCGCGGGAGAGATGGAAGATTCTGTTCTTGATCGCCTTAGCCACGCCGCTTTTGCGGAATTCAGGAACAACAATAAGGCCGGAGTTAGCGACATACTCGCCGTGGCTCCAGGTTTCGATATAACAAAAGCCTACCCATTTACCCTCCTTGGTTAAGGCGATAACAGCTTTACCTTCATCTATCTTCTCTTCAATATACTCCGGTGATCGTTTTGCAATGCCTGTCCCACGAGCCATCGCCGATGATTCCATTTCATCGGTGATTATCTTCGAATACACCTTATCATCCGGAGTCGCTACCCTGACGATAATTTGTTGATTGTCCACTTTAAATAATATTAGATTGAATATGGGACGACCAGTCCTTGTTTATCTTTTCGGTATTCGTTCACTGACAGGGGCCATGGTCAGGGGTTTGTCCTGTCAGAAAACAGGGCGGCGTCGAGGGCGGGAAAATGTGAACACATCAAATCCTACCGCATACACACCACAAGTGATGGGTGCATGGAAGGCGAATTGCTTAGTATGTGTCAGAATATTGTTCACGTTTACAAACAAATTGTAAATTGAGTACAAATGTATAATAATAATTGGTTTAGGTGGACAAAATTTTTGTTATAAAAACTGTGTATGCAAGATCTGAAACAAACGGGAGTTAGCCCGACACGAGACGGATTTCAACGGAAGACAGGGCGATTCTTCAGGAACCTCTTGATCATCTTGTTGCTAGTAGGCGGCATACTTATTTATTGGTTCTTCTTTAACAAGTATAGCGATGGCGAACGCAAGGGAACGCTGATCAAGATCACACATAAAGGAAATGTGTTTAAGACTGACGAAGGGGAGATGTGGTTGAGCTGCCGCCAGACAATGAACCCTGAAAAGTTTTACTTCTCCGTGGTGAATGATAGCATCGCACAAGTGTTGAAGAATTTGCAGGATGAGTGTGTGCAAGTGACCTATGTGCAATACAGGGCTAAGCTTCCATGGCGTGGTGACAGCAAGTATATCGTCACCGGCGTGGCAGCCATTCCATCCAGCATGAACATGAATCAGTGAGTAGTATGAATAAGAAAGATGGCTGGCCGTTTATGCAGGTCGACGGTCTCCTTCTTCCAATCGGCAATGGTCTTCGTGCGAATCCATTCGTCTTTGCCGGTAAGGTCGCACGCTATGCAAAGCCTGGTTGTCGGCCGGCAATGTTTTACAAGCGTCTCCAAAAGTTGATTGTTGCGATAGGGAGTCTCGATAAAAAGTTGAGTGCAGTCGCTCTTGTCAGATACCGTCTCCAGGTCCTTTATTGCCGCTATCTTCTGCAGGCTATCGATGGGGAGATATCCATTGAAACGGAATTGCTGACCATTCATGCCGCTAGCCATCAATGCAAGTAGTATGGCACTCGGTCCTACGAGCGGTTTCACTATCACTCCCAGTTCTTGTGCTGCCGCTACGAGTACCTGTCCGGGATCCGCGATGCAAGGACAACCGGCCTCGCTGATGATGCCGATGTTCTTCCCTTCTTTGAGTCTTTGCCGGAACATCGCCTTCACCTGCTCCTCGGCCTTGTGTATCGTGTGCCATTCATAGTCGTCGATCACCATCTCCCTCCAGATTAATTTCAAGAAGCGGCGGGCTGTTCTTTCGTTCTCGGTAAAGAATACCTGGCATTGTTTTACGGCAGGGACAATGTAAGAGGGGATTGCATCTGATCCGTTCTCGTCGAGCAGGGAGGGGATGAGGTAGACTGTTCCTTGTTGCTCCATATGCTAGCTGTTTTTCACTTTGTGAAAACTTAGTGTGGCTGCTACGATAGCATATGCGGGGGCAAAGATGATAACCGTATGCATGAAGTAGAATAGCATTCCGTTGCCGATGGCCAATCCTTTGTGCCGACCGATAAACTGTATGCTCTGCTGGGGGGTAAACTTGTTTCGGGCGAAACTGAAATCAAGCATGGAGAAGCCGTAGTAATAGCATTCGAGAAATAAAGCGATAACGGGTGTGATCCAACCTATGATCGGCAGGAGGCACATGATCACTAGTCCAAAAAGGTAAAGTGTCTGCCAGAGGCAGTTGCGCAATGCCATTCTAATACTCCGTGCGGCATCTTTCCTGAGTTCTTTCCAGTTGAATGAGTGTTCTTTATTCTCGATGATCGCCTCGGTCTTCTCACTCAGGTATGCAAAGACGGGTGAGCCAATGATCAGTATGAGGTATTTGAAGAGGGAGAAGTAAAAGAGCACGAGGATGAGTCGCAGCATCATTCCCATCATCACGAAAAAAAAACTGAGCCATTCGCTTCGTTTCTGTTGAAGCCAGCTCTCGATGCGCATTTGGTCGCTCGCCCACGATACGGCGCCATTGGCAGAGGTCACAAAAAAGTAAATCCCCACAGCGAACAGGGCCGTGTAGATAATCCCTGGTATGAGAATCCATTTCCAGAGTTTATGCTGCCGAATGAAACGATGGGCTTCCGACCAAGATTGGAATGCAATTACTATTTCCTTAAGCAAGACGTAATTTTGAAGAGGTAAATATAGGAAAGAGTTGTGAGTGGTCAGTTGTGAGTTGTGAGTTGTGAGTTGTCAGCGGTGAATCGTCATTGCGAGCGGAGCGAAGCAAGTGAATAGTGAATTGTGAGTGTTTCTCCGGAATTTGAAACAGGCCAACCTGTTCGATGGTTTAAAGAAACCTCGAATTGAGGGATCTACTCACCATTGACCATTCACTTGCTTCGCTCCGCTCGCAATGACGACTCACCGCTCGCTGACCGCTCACAAATCAGGTAATATAGTTATGAAGAATCTAAAGGTGTTACCCTTGGCTTTTTATCAGAGGGAGAATGTGCTGTTGATTGCGAAGGAGCTGTTGGGAAAAATAATCGTGACTCGCTGGGGCAAGACGCTTACGGCTGCGCGCATTGTGGAGACGGAGGCATATGCCGGCGTAATGGATATGGCATCGCATGCATATGGAGCGAGGAGGACGAAAAGGAACGATGTGATGTACTCGAAGGGAGGGCTTTCGTATGTTTATCTCTGTTACGGCATCCACCATCTCTTCAATGTAGTGACAAATGCGGAAGGAATACCGCATGCAATCCTGGTTAGGGGCGGCGAACCGTTGGCAGGTATCGACGAGATGCTCGAGAGAACGGGAAAGCCAAAGGCAGACAATACGCTTACACGCGGCCCAGGAAATATTTCCAAGGCGCTTGGCATTACCACCCGCCATAATGGAGTTGCATTAAAGGGTAAGCAGCTCTATATCGCGACCGATGCATTCAGTTATCCCGCAAATCAGATAGCAGAATCGCCCAGAATCGGAGTGGATTATGCAGGTATCGATGCGAAATTGCCCTATAGGTTTTATGTTAGGGGAAATCCGTTTGTGAGCGGAAAACCAAAGTGAGTGCGGAGAGCGAGTGTCGAGATGACGCTATTTGAGACGAGATTCCTACGATTGCAATCTCTACCTGTGTCCTTCATTCAAAGTTGTTGACTCTATATTATCGCTTATGATGTTTTCCGTTTCATCCACTCTCGCGAACGCGAGTTCCATCTTCTCCCGGTCGAATTCTTTCTCATTGTTCGCGAGCCAGATGGTGGCGACACCATTGCCGATGAAATTGGTAATGGCTCTCGCCTCGGACATGAACCGGTCTACTCCCAGTAGCAGGGCCAATCCCTCTATCGGGATCACCTTGATGGTTGTTAATGTCGACGCGAGTACAATGAACCCACTTCCAGTAACTCCTGCGGCGCCCTTTGACGTGATCATGAGTATGCCGATAATGGATCCAATCTGAGCAAGAGTGAGGTCTATATTAAATACCTGCGCGAGAAATATCATGCACATCGAAAGATAGATCGTTGTTCCATCGAGGTTGAATGAATATCCCGTCGGCACGACGAGGCCGACTACTGGCTTGGAACAGCCCATCCGTTCCAGTTTCTCCATGAGTGTGGGTAATGCCGCTTCAGATGATGAGGTGCCAAGCACAACCAGTAATTCCTCCCGGATATACTTGAGAAATTTGATGAGGCTCACCTTGTACATTCGTAGCAACAGGTAGAGAACACCGAAGATGAAAATGGCCATTGTCACATAAACCGTTCCCATTAGCTTGGCCAAGGGATAAAGTGCGGCGATGCCATATTTGCTAATGGTATATGCCATGCCTCCGAATGCGCCAATAGGAGCCAACAACATCACCTTATGTAGTCCTTTGAAAACGTATTTGGAAATCGGCTGTAAGAAGTTTACGACGTTGTCTTTCCACCTCGTAAAGTTTAGCGCGATCCCTGTGAGGATGGCGACGATCAATACCTGTAGCGTTGAGTTGTCTCTGAGGAATTTCATCCAACTGAACTCCTCGCTTTGTTTGGTATAGTTAGAGACATCGACAGCCTTGACGGCCGTAGTATCAACACCGCTACCTGGCACGATGATGAGGGCGACCACCACGCCAATGAGAAGTGCCAATGTGGTCACCACTTCGAAGTAGAGCAGCGCCTTAGCACCTACACGTCCAACCTTCTTCAGGTTTCCCATGCTCACTATTCCGAGCGTGATGGTGAGGAAGATGATGGGATTGATGAAGAGCTTTACTATGCTGATGAAAGTGGATCCAAGGAATTCGCTTAGGGTACTGCCGAATGTGAGTTCCTGTCCGAGGAATTTCGTTTTTACCGTTTTCTCCAATACAGGGTATAATGCTACCTCTCTAAAGAAATGGCCTACAAGTACGCCCGCAGTTATAGCGATCAGGACCCAGAAGGTGAGGTTGGTGAAAACTTTTTTCATTAAGACAAAGGCGTTTTGGTCTATGAGATTCTAAAATACCTAATTGATTTGTTCTTGTGAAAGAAATAAATATGGAGATCCTATTGAATCCTACACCACGGCACTCACCAAAACAGCAGGTATTTTTTTGCCACAACTTGTCCCGCATCACGCGCGGGACAAGTTGTGGCAAAATGTATTTTTGGAGACTTGGTGGAGTTTAGAATTTGGGACAATTCAACTTCTTCATGTTTGGATCAGTATACTTCTTTATATAGATCATGGAGATCTCGACGCCACCTCTCGAGTTGGAAGCGGGTTTTAATGAAGATGTGTTGACATCGTAAGAAGCGCCTACATGAAATTCGCCGAACTCGAGTCCTACATAAGGAATCACGGCATCGCCGAACCGATACCAGCTGCCGAGGTACACATTAGTTGGATTCTCCTCGTCATTGTTCACATTCAGCGAGAATGCACCACCTAACATGGTATTCTTCGCCTTCGCCTGCATGCTATGATTTGCGGCGAAGTGTACATAATTATATGTGCCCACCGGGATTTTTCCTCCGGCCTGTATCGTAGTCCTTGGATTCAATACGAAGTTGCCGCCCTGGAAACTTTCCTTCGGACGGTTGATATGATACATTGAAGCGCCGATATAGAAATTATTATAACCGTTTGTCGATCCATTGTAGATGAATCCCGCATTAAGGTCGAAATAACTAATGTTGACCTGGCTGTTAGTAAAGATTTCGCTGGTCACGCCAGTGAATCCAAAGGGAGTGAGCTGGTCCTGGAATTTGAGATTGACAGTGTTCAATCTCTTATTTACATAAGTTCCCTGGAAACCGGCGCCCACCTGGTGGTAACCATTTTCATCGAGTCCTTTATGATAAGCGAGCGACAATCCTGCATAGTTGTTTGTAAGTGCGCCATCACCCGCCCTGTCCGTAAAACCCATGATGCCGATTCCAAACTGGTCGTAATCGGGGATGCGATTTTTCATGATGCCCATGTCCCATGATACAGTAGCCGTGGTGTAAGCATTGCTGATCGAAGGCCACTGGTTCCTGTAATTGCCCGCAACGCGGTAAACGCCGTCGAACTTTCCGGTAAGTGCTGGGTTCAGGGTAATTGGTGAGGCAAAGAATTGAGAGAAGTTTGGATCCTGGGCAGAGGCAATGCCGGCCAGAACCAAGCAGATAGTCAGGGTAGAAACGAGTTTTTTCATCTCAGCAATTAAGTTTTTTCACTGTCAGACAGCCATAATAACCCAAACCTTCATGATATCAAACGCAGTTCGTGTTTGTGAAATTGCCTCGGCGGGGGTGGTTATTTACGTCGTCTGGACCGAAATGGGAAAATACAACAAATTTTATAGCGAATGAAATTTCGCCCCTGTTTAACTGGACAGCCAGAAGCGTAGGTTTGCTGCCTCTTACATCTGTACTTTTACGCCATAGGCGAGGTCTCCGGCATCACCTAGACCCGGGACAATGTAGCCTTTGGCGGTGAGTTCGTCATCGATGTCCCCGCACCAAATGGTGACCGAGGGGTCTTCCCGCTTAACATATTCAATACCAACGGTGCAGGCAATAGCTGCTACGATATGTATCTCCTTGGGATGACCTTCTTCTTTTAGGAAATGAATGGTTTTTACAAGTGATGAACCGGTGGCGAGCATAGGATCGGAGACGATGAGGACGCGGTCCTCAAGTTCGGGACAGGAGATGTAGTCGAGACTGATCTCAAAACTGCCATCCTTATTATGTTTACGGTATGCGGAGATGAAGGCATTATCGGCCTTGTCGAAATAGTTCAGCAGACCCTGGTGCAACGGCAGACCCGCGCGAAGAATGGTGGCAAGGACTGGTTGATGGATCATTAATTTGCTGGTGGCCGTCCCGAGCGGTGTCTCAACCTCGGTTTCCTGGAAAGGCAATACTTTGCTGATCTCGTAAGCCGCCACTTCACCGATGCGTTCCAGGTTGCGTCGAAATCTCATGCGATCGCCCTGGATACTCACATCCCGCAATTCACTTATCCAATTGCTGACGAGAGAATGTTGCTGGCTGAGGTTTACGATCATAATAGGAGATTTGGGATCGGCGATTGCGTTTGAGGGTAATCTTTAAGCGTTGCAAACACCTTACTTTTGAGCAAATCTAAAATCAACGCCTGACCATAGCAAATATATATTTTCCGGCAAAGGCGGCTGATCATTGTAAAATGATACCGGAACAAAAAGTCAAACATGATTTATAGAACGATTGGACTGATGAGCGGAAGTTCATTGGATGGGCTCGACATCGCATTTGTAGAATTCCAGGAGAATGGAGGTAAATGGCAGTACGAGATCCTGCATGCCGATTGTTATGCCTATCCCGATGAATGGATAAAAAAGCTAACCGATGCCATCCATCTGAATGCGCTGGACTACCAACTCTTACATGCTGAATATGGACATTACCTCGGAGAGCAGGTCAACCGGTTTATTGAAAAGAATGAATTGCAGTACAAGGTCGCACTCATCGCTTCACATGGGCATACGAGTTTTCATGTGCCATCGAAAAGGATGACTGCTCAGCTGGGAGATGGTGCGGCCATCGCTGCGGAGACGCAATTGCCGGTTGTATCGGATCTACGGGCCCTTGATGTGGCTCTTGGCGGTCAGGGTGCACCCATTGTGCCGATCGGCGAAAGATTATTGCTTGGCGATTATGCCTATTTCCTGAACCTGGGCGGCATCGCCAATATTTCCTGGAAACCGGCAACGGAAAGTCGTGAAGGGACGACTGCAAGGGAATATGTCGCTTTCGATATCTGTGCGGCAAATCGGGTATTGAATCTACTATCAAACGAGAAGGGACTGGAATATGACAAAGATGGAGCGATGGCATCCGCGGGCAAATTGAATAAGGGATTGCTGGAAAAATTGGACGCACTTGATTATTATAAACAGCCTTACCCTAAATCACTTGCCAATGATTTCGGAACGGATATCGTCTACCCAATGATAAAAGAGGTAGGTATAAAAACGGAAGACGCCATTCATACCTATTGTGTTCATGTGGCGAAGCAGATCAGGGAGGCGATTATCGTCGGGCTAAAGCAGGATCCTTCCGATTCAGCAGGAAAGCCATCGCAACTATTGGCAACCGGTGGAGGGGCATTTAATACTTTTTTAATTGATCAATTAAGACAACATCTAAAGGAATTAAAAATAGAGGTAGTAGTCCCGGATGCCAGGCTGGTGAATTACAAAGAAGCCCTGGTGATGGCCCTCATCGGCGTATTGAGATGGAGGGAGAAGGAAAATGTTTTCGCGTCTGTCACGGGCGCCTCGCGAAATAGTGTTGGTGGAGCGTTGTGGATGGGGCAGGAAGCATGAATTGTTTAACGTTTAAGGGTTTAACGTTTAACGTTCTTTAATTCGAAACTTCATTAGACTACAGAATTAGGACGCCATTTGCGACTTTGCGAATCTTTGCGTCTTTGCGTGAAACCCTAGAGTCCGAGCACACTCTTCAACTTCCCATACCCACTCCTGCTCACCGGCACCTTTGTTCCTGTCCTCAACACCGCCACATGATTGTCCTTTTCATATGGATCGATTCGGGTGATCTGTTGTATGTTGATGATATATGAACGATGTGATCGCACAAACTGCTGCTCGTCGAGCACCTGCTCGAAATGGCTCATGGTTTTGTTCTTAAGAAAATAACCATCCTGCGTATGGATCTTCACATAATCATCAGCCGCTTCGAGGTAATAGATCTCATGAACCGGGATAATCTTGATCTTGCTTCCATTCTTTACAACGACGCGCTGGCTCTGCGCGGGGGAAAGTGATGCGGTCTCCAGCAGATCCTCAGTCTTGTTTTCTGTGGCTGATGTCTTCTGTTCCTTCCATTTCGCCACCGCCTTATTGAATCGTTCCTGGTTGAAAGGTTTCAATAAATAATCTATCGCATGCGCCTCGAATGCCTTGATCGCATATTCGTCGAATGCAGTAGTGAAGATCACGGCCGGGGGTTGTTCTATTAGTTCAAGCATCTCGAAGCCGTTTATCTTCGGCATCTGTATATCCAGGAAAATAAGATCAGGCTGGAATTGTTGTATCGCCTTCAATCCTTCGAAACCATCGCCACACTCAGCCGCCAGTTCCAATTGTGGATGCTTCTGAAGATATTCCTTGACCATGCTGCGGGCAAGGGGTTCGTCATCTATGATTACTACTTTGCTCATAAGTTTCTTTTACTGTGGGATCTTGACAATGGTGGTATATATATTGTCTTTTGCCTCTGTCGTTAACAGGTCGTTCCGGGCGAATAATAAGTACAACCTGCGTCTTACTGATGATAACCCGAATCCCGTTCCCTGTCTCGGCGAAGACGTTTCCGCATCATAAGGATTACTCACGATGACAAGAAGATCATTGTCCACCCTTGAGGTCTGAATGCGAATGACCGTGTCTCCCATTGTATCGTACAAGCCGAATTTGATCGCATTCTCCACTATGGGCTGCAGCAAGAGTGCCGGAAGTTTCATCTCCAGTGTGGATTCGTCTGTGTCTACATCCGTCGTGAGCCTGTTGCCGAATCGCACTTTCTCGATGTCAAGGTAGAGCTGCAGGTATTGCATCTCCTCCTGGAGTATTACCCATTGTGTCTCCTCCTTTTTGATCGTGCCTCTCAAAAAATCGGAGAGCTGCTGTACCATCCTGCGTGCTTCTTCGGGTCGTTGGCCAATCAATGCGTTTATCGAATTGAGGCTGTTGAACAGGAAGTGCGGCTGCAACTGTTGACGAAGCTTAAATAGCTCGGCTTCCTTCGCCAATTTCTCAGAATCAAGTTTTCGCGTCTCACTCTTCTGTTGTTCCTGCCAGTTGAACCAGATGATGCTGATCATCGTCACGATGCCTAATATCAGGAAGGCGATACTTGACCTGATCATCACGGATCGCTTCAATAAAGAAGTATAATTTTCATAGTCTCCTAGAAACAGGCCGAGCAGCCACTTAGTTAACACCACCCAAAGAATTGTAAACACCAGGCACATCCCAAGGATGTTTAAATATTGATCGATACCCGGAGCATAGTACCTGAATGTGTTCATCACCAGCAGACATGCAAGCAGCAGCAGTGTGTTGCTGATCGCGCTATCGATTATAGCCGCCTCCCAGGATAGATCGAACCAATGAAGAAGGATGGCCTGATCGACCATCAGTATCAACCAGGCAATGATAAAGATGATCAGGAAACGTCTTACCGAAAATAGTGATACAGCCATAAACAGGTTAAGCCAGTTTGAGTAGCTGGTGGGTCTGGGTAAAGAAGATGTTCTCTGCTTTCTGATTGACCGTGTAGATGTATGCTTCTGCATTGTCGCGCTCCTCTATCCTTGAATACAACTCGGCTCCATCGATGAGTTCACTGAGTTTATAAAGCTCACTCACATTTATGAACTGCCATTGTACAAGCTGTTCTTTCCGGTTAATAAATGTCTCCTCCTCCCTCTGACCCATATCTACTGCTTTCTGAAAAGCTTCTTCCTTTGTTTTGCCCGAAACCAGGCGAAGTTGTTCATCAAATTGCGGTGTATGTTCGCCCTCGCCACATACGATGCGAAATACCATTTTTGCGAGATACCAGTTCATAAGTTTGCAGTTGTCTTTTACGATAAGTTGGTTTGGTTTTCTTCATGTTTCATGGGTCCGCGCGAAAATGTTAGTAGCTCTTGATCTCCATACCTCCAAACATCAATGTTCCTTTCAGGATCAGTGTTTTCGTTGTCGCCTCGGTCACACCATTGAATCTTCTCTTATCGCTGATGCCGCCGAAGATGGTGATGGCTTCCGATTTAATAGCCCAGTTGGATGGAACGATGAGTGTAGCTCCGCCGAATACTGCTGTCACTTCCAACACGGCAGGGGTGGTCATATCGGCCTGCATGAGGTCTACCTCGCAGCCGCCAAATACATTGACGATTTCACCGCCTTTGAAATTCTTTGAAAGGACTACGCGTTTAGCGCCACTAAAGATGCAAGTACTCTCAATAAAATCGTCCTGGCTTAGGAGTGCTTCAGTCGACGGAGTAGTAGCTGCTATGTCGGTGCCTGCAGTTTTTTTTTCACCCCACTGTTCCCATCGCTTTTTCCCCGGTCGGAAGATAAACACGCCTCCCAGTACAATCAGGATCACCGGCCATATGTGCCTGCGAAGGTCGCCTGCAAGAAAATAATCGTTTACGAGAAAGGCGCCACCAATGATGATCGGAACAAACCAACCTCCATCACGAAATCCTTTCTTGAAACCTATCAGCAGACCGATACCTATTAGCAACATCTGCCACGTGAATAGCCAGACCGGCATTGGGATTCCGAAGCTGCGTGCTAAAGCAAGCGCACCCACAACCAGCAGGAATACCCCGGTCCACAGGTGGTTATGTGCCTTTCGCTCCGTCTTTTCACCCCACCTCTCTCTCACATCCTCTTTAAAATTGCTGCAATCCTTCATATTCTGTTCGTATTTCCTGTAAAACTAGCGGCTTAGCGCCCACCTTGCAAGTGCCATTGGGCAGTAGGTACGGGAATCTCGGTGAATGGGGGGAAAAGAGGGGTGAAATGCGGAGGGACCGCAGATTCTCATGACCAATATGATAAATGATGATTTCAAGCATGGACCGCAGATTATCATGATCAATATGATAAGTAATGATTTCAATAATTAAGGCAGCGTCCCAAATCAAACTCGATCATCACATATCATAGCCATCATAAAAACCTGCGGTCAATTCTTCTAATTACTCAGTTTACCCTTGCAAGCCCCGCAATATTCGCCTGAACAAAGATCCAGTGCAGGCATAAATCCGTTTGACTCGGACATCAGACAGGTTCCAACCTTGCAATGCTGCAAACCGATATTGTGACCTACCTCATGCAATATCACCGTCCTTAAACGTTGCCTCGCGATGACACTATCTTCTATCCTGATCCTGTGATCGGACACCACGCACACGCGGCCAGGGTTATACCCTATTCCGAAAATGCCTCGCAATGCGCCTCTATCAGAAGTTGGCCTTTTCTTTCGCGAAGAATGGCTGTCAGCTGAGGCATAAATGTCGACATGCGTAATGCCAATTACCTCGGCATATTTGCCCTTGTTTTGTTGGGAAAGCAATGCAAGGATTGAATCGGCGTAATAACCAGGAAACTCACTTCGAACCAGGAAGGTTGCTGGAAGCTCAATAGATGAAAGGATCACGACTGGCTTGTCATAAAAACGCGCTACCTCTTCTCTTATAAATATCAAATCGTTCTCATCGAAATTACCAAGAGGCTGGATCGCAATCCCCGAATTCGAATTCTTGTCGAGGAGGAAGTTGTCCGTATACTTGCTGCAACCGGCAAAGAGCACCGGGAGCGCGAGAAATAGTACAAGTATGGATTTCATTGTCCTGGTTTAGGAAGTTGAAGGTAGGGTTGTTTTGTAGGTAAGGGCGATTGTCGGGGATTAAAGATATCATAAGGTTGGCAAGCAGTGAGTGGTCAGAGTGTGAGTGGTCAGTGGTAAGGGGGTGAGTGGTGAGTAGTGAATGGTCAGTGGGTCGTTTATGCTTAATCTTTTCCTTAACTAGGAGAAGCTGAGTCTGTAAAGGGCCTACTCACCGCTGACAACTCACAACTCACGTACTGAATCCAATCAACCAATCAACTAATCAACTAATCAACTAACTTTCTCTACCTTCCGGCCCTAAATACACGCCGCATGAATATCAAGGGATTTATTATTGCAATCGGGCTTTTCTGCATAAACATTTCAAATTATGCACAGGACAAAAAGGATCCAAAGAAATGGGATGTCTCAAATCCCGAAGGCCCCTACAAGGACGTCACTTTTAGCACAAGCGAAGGCACATGGATGAATGTCGACATGTCGCCCGATGGAAAGGAAATATTGTTCGATCTTCTTGGTGACATTTATACAATTCCTGCTACTGGAGGTGAGGCCAGGGTGCTTCGCGGCGGTCACGCATTCGAAGTTCAACCGCGGTATAGTCCTGATGGCAAGCGAATCTCTTTTACCTCCGATGCCGGCGGTGGCGATAATATATGGGTCATGAATCGTGATGGTAGTAATGCCAAGCAGGTGACGAAAGAAACCTTTCGCCTGTTAAACAATTCGACCTGGTCTCCCGATGGTGAGTACCTGATTGCACGGAAGCACTTCACGTCGACTCGCTCGCTGGGTGCCGGTGAGATGTGGATGTATCATATTAGTGGCGGTGGTGGACTACAACTTACGACCCGTAAAAATGATCAGCAGGATGTCAACGAGCCCGTCGCTTCGCCCGACGGCCGTTATGTATATTTCAGCGAAGACATGTATCCAGGCGGATTCTTCCAATACAATAAGGATCCGAACAACCAGATATTCGCGATCAGGCGTTTCGATCGCGAGAAAGGAACTGTTGAGACCGTCACCGGTGGACCGGGTGGTGCCGTGAGGCCACAGATTTCGCATGATGGAAAATTCCTGTCGTTTATTAAACGCGTCAGGACAAAGACCGTATTATATCTCCGCAATCTGGAGACAGCGGAAGAGTGGCCTATCTATGATCAACTAAGCAAAGATCAGCAGGAAGCGTGGTCAGTCTTCGGCTTGTACACCGGCTACTCATGGTCGCCCGACGACAAGCAAATCATTATCTGGAGCAATGGCAAACTTTGGCGCGTGGATGTAAACGGAGCGAATAAGGCAACAGAGATCCCTTTTACATGCAACGTGAAGCAACGCGTCTATGATGTGGTTCGCTTTCAGCAAGATATTAATCCAGGAAACTTCAAAGCAAATGTCATTCGCCAGGCCGTAACCTCGCCTGATGGAAAGTGGCTTGTGTTTAATGCCCTCGGATATTTATGGAGAAAAGAACTTCCTTCCGGCAAGCCGCAGCGTCTCACGAATGGCACCGCCTTTGAATTCGAGCCTTCATTTTCTTCAGATGGAAAGACACTGTTGTACACATCCTGGACGGATTCGGCTTCAGGTAGCATTCAGAAACTAAGTATGGTGTCCGGCAAGGCTGGAGCGAGTGCAAGACCGGTGAAGTTGACAAAAGCAAGAGGCATCTTCCGTATGCCTTCGTTCTCGCCTGATGGAAAATGGATCGTGTATCGCAGGGAGGGTGGAAGCGACGCACTTGGTGAGGCCTATACAGCTAAAGGAGGCATCTACACTATGACTTCGGAAGGAGAGAATGAAAACCTTGTTATCGACAGGGGCGATCTTCCGCATTTCAATAGTAACGGGACGAGGATCTATTATCAACTCGGTGGAGGAATGAATAGAACATATGCCAGCTCGAAAACCGACGGCAGCGATGAACGCATTCACTTGAAGAGCACATACGGTAGCCAGTTTACCGTTTCCCCGGATGAGAAGTGGATCGCCTTCGTCGACTTATGGGAAGTATATATCGCGGCGTTTCCCAAAACCGGGAAGACAGTAGATATCGGTAGCGGAACGAAAGATTTTCCAGTGAAGATCGTTTCAAAGGATGCCGGCACATACCTGCACTGGTCTGCCGATAACAAACAGCTTCACTACACATTAGGGAATCAATATTATACTATCAACCTCGACGAACGTTTCGACTTCATTGCCGGCAAAGCCGACTCTACCTTCAAGATGCCCGAGAAGGGGATTGAAATCGCCCTGGAAGTACAAGCAGATAAGCCGCAGGGTGTGATCGCGTTTACCAACGCCCGCATCATCACTATGAAAGGCGCAGAGGTCATTGAAAACGGAACAGTGATCGTAGAAGGCAATTTGATTAAAGCGGTTGGCAGAGATGTAGCAATACCCGCGGGCGCCAAGCAAATCGACTGCAGCGGCAAGACGATTCTCCCTGGGTTTATAGATGCGCATGCGCACGGAAATCATTTCCGTACGGGGATTACACCTCAGAAGCACTGGCCTTATTATGCTAATCTCGCGTACGGAGTAACTACAATGCATGACCCTTCTGCTAATAGTGAGATGGTATTCGCTCAAAGTGAGTTAGTGAAGGCGGGCTTGCAGGTAGGACCGCGCGTGTTTTCTACCGGAACAATTTTATATGGCGCCGATGGCGACTTCAAAGCGGTTATCAATTCCATCGACGATGCACGTAGCGCACTTCGCCGGACCCGTGCTTATGGTGCATTCTCCGTTAAGAGTTATAATCAGCCCAGGCGTGAGCAACGCCAAATGATCATTCAAGCCGCGAGGGAATTGCAAATGGAAGTGGTGCCGGAAGGCGGCTCGTTTTTCTATCATAACCTCTCCATGATACTGGATGGACATACCACCATTGAACATAACATGCCGGTGGCGCCCCTGTTCAATGACGTGATACAGCTTTGGAAGAATTCAAAAACAGCATACACGCCTACGCTAATTGTGAACTATGCCGGTGTCAGTGGTGAATATTTCTGGTATCAGCATTACAATGTCTGGGAGAACGAAAGGCTGCTACGTTTCACACCACGTTCAGTTATCGATACTCGTAGTCGTCACCGCACCATGTTGCCGGAAGAGGAATACGTAAACGGCCACATCCTTACGGCAAAAAGCGCGAAGCGACTGTCAGATGAAGGAGTACTGGTGAACATGGGAGCCCATGGTCAGATACAGGGTATCGGCGCACACTGGGAAACATGGATGATGCAACAGGGAGGTATGACCAATCACCAGGCTTTGAAGACTGCAACAATTAATGCTGCGACAAGTCTCGGCTTCGACAAATGGATAGGCTCTCTGGAAGCCGGCAAACTAGCAGACATAATAGTTCTTGATAAGAATCCGTTGGAGAATATCCGGAACTCTGAAGCCGTCCGGTATACGATGATCAATGGAAGGCTATATGAGGCTGAAACAATGAATGAGATCGGGAACTACAACAAACCGAGAAGTAAGTTCTTCTGGGAAACGAATAAGAATGCCGACAGTTTTCCGTGGCATGATGAAACCGAACAACAATCTTGTATTTGTGGGAAGCACTAGGGAATCAGGATAGGGAAGAACTCCAGCCGAGTTTATAGAAGCCGTCTTTGCCTTTGGTGCAGGTAAACAAGAAGCAGGTAATGAATGGCATGTTGATTATATTTTTGCCATCTTTTAATGCAACAGTTCCGCTTACATAGGTCTCGGTGGATGAAGTATCGACTGCCTTGAGTGTCTGGGGAACGACAGCATCGCTATAACCCACGTCGTACCGGCGGTATGCCAGCTTCTCGACCATATCCTCCAGGAGGTTTGGCTGGTCCAGAATTGCGGTTATATGTAATGCCTTTTTCATAAAAATTCCCGTATAGGTTAAAGCTCTTGTCATAGTAAGATGCAATAATCAGAAGAAAGTATACTTTCAAAATGTGAAAGTTTTCAGAAGGCTGGATTGGGACGTTTAACGGTTTAACGTTTAACGTTCTTCAGGTTGAAAAGTCATTTGTTATAGGATCTAAATGCTGACGCACAACCAGAAGAACTGTTCAATCTGAGGAACGTTAAACGTTAAACCCTTAAACGTTAAACGATAAAGAAGGTTACGGATTAAAATTCACGACATAGAGCACGTCCATGCCACCTTGTAATTTCCCCCGTATTCTTTAGTACAGATAACAAGGAATAGCGTGTTGGAGGGAATGCTTAAACGCTTAAGTTCACCTTTCCTGTTGGACCGGCAGAGGATATCGACACTGCCGTTAAATGGCGTATAGGCACCACACCAATCAATGTTCTTATAGTTAGAGCTAAACTGATCACTTTCATTCGCCATGTAGATCCTTGCAGGCATTGCATTATTGATAAAATCTTCAAAGGCCTCTTCATGAAACACTGCCTTGCTTTCTACCGATGCTATCCCAAACGACTTTTTCATATCCTGTGAATTGAAAGTGATGTTTGTTTCGTTCTATCATGGTAAGCCAAACGGGATGCCAATTTTTTTTCCTGCTTGCAAATGCCTTTTGAATCGCAAGACAATGAATACATTGTCACGTTTAACGTCGTGTGCATCATCAGCACCGACGTGTGTGGAATTGCCCGCCAATTTGCCGGTTAAATGGCTTTATTAAGGTGATGGGAAGAAGTGCAGTTCTGCAATTATGACCAATCTTAACCTGCTGCAGTAACGAATTCAAACTTGTCGCCATCGAAAAGGCCAAGGTCGCTTAGTTTGAGATGGGGGATTACAAGCAGCGCCATGAAGGATAGTGTCATGAACGGCGACGACAGGGTAGAACCCATGTCCTTTGCCAGCAAATCGAGGGCCGCATACCGCTCTGCGACCAGGTATCCATCGTCGGGGCTCATCAATCCGGCGACGGGCAGCGCTAACCCTTCCGTTCGACTGCCATCCACACAACAGATACCGCCTCTATCATCAATCACCCCGTTAACCGCGTCACATATGCTTTGATCGTCGACACCAACTGCTACAATATTATGGCTATCGTGGGCGACCGAGGAAGCAAGTGCTCCGCGCTTGAGTCCGAAGTTCTTGATGAAGGCCTTTGCGACCGGTGCGTCGTGATAACGATTCACGACTACGATCTTAAGTATGTCCTGGTAAGCATTCGCCCGCAGCCTAGTTTCTCCGGGTTGAATCTCCATCGAAATTCGGTTAGTGATCAACTGGCCATCGAGTGCCTCGATCACTGGAATGGCGAAACCCTCGGGGCTGTTCGCGTGAAACCAGTTTGAACTCAGGATTTCGCCTTCGTCCACAGTCGTGATCTCGAAATCTTGTGGGACTTTTTTATTGCAAGAAAAATTATTGACGGTCTGTGTAGGCTGGCTATTGATATTCGACCTGCCATTTTCTGCGACAAGCTCACCGTTAATGTATGTCTTTACTACCTCGAATCTTTCCAGGTCCTTGCAGACGACAAAGTCTGCAGGGTCATTTACTCTAAGCTGCCCCACATCCAGATGATAATGAAGCACCGGGTTAACGCAAGCCGCTTTCAATATCTTGAAGATGTCGACGCCTTTCGCTACAGCTCTTGCGCAAAGCTGGTTGATGTGGCCCACTACAAGACTATCGGGATGCTTGTCGTCGCTGCAGAACATCATCTGGTTTGGATACTCATTCAACAGGCCGATCAATGCATCGAAATTCCTGGCTGCACTCCCTTCCCGAATGATGATCTTCATCCCGTTTTGGAGCTTGTCGAGTGCCTCCTCGCTGGTAAAGCATTCATGATCTGTAGTGATGCCGGCTGCGATATATTGCTTGGCCTGCTCTCCTCTCAACCCGGGAGCATGGCCATCGACTGGCTTCAGCAACCGGTGCGCTGCGTTGATCTTCTTCATCACTTCGCTGTCGCCATGGAGAACGCCAGGAAAGTTCATCATCTCACTGAGATATTTGATCTCATCACGTTGCAGCAGTTTGGTTACATCATTCGAGTCGAGTGCGGCGCCGGCCGTTTCAAATACCGTAGCGGGAACACAGCTGGGTGCGCCGAAGTTAAACTTGAAGGGCACCGTCTTCCCATTGTCGATCATGAAGTCTACGCCTTCCATTCCGCAGACATTAGCGATCTCGTGTGGATCGCTAACCGTTGCGACTGTACCGTGAACCACTGCCAGGCGTGCGAATTCCGATGGCACCAGCATTGAACTTTCTATGTGTACATGACTATCGATAAACCCAGGTAGAATGAAAACCTGTTCATGAGGCTTGGAGGGCTGTGAATCCTGGGAGCGGCGGTTGATGGAGATGATTTTTCCATCCTCTACTCTTACTTCTGCTGCGTAGATCTCTTGTTGATGCACGTCTACGAGGTTGCCACTTATGGTAAAGGAAGACATAAGGTCGTTGCGAATTTGAACGATAAAGATAGGCTAAGTGCTGGTTGTGTGGGGCTTGGTTGCCTGGTTGCCTGGTTTCTTGGGCGAAGCAACTAAGTAACAAAGAAACCAAGCAACTAAACAAAAGCTACACGTAGTTGCTGACGGCGGGTCGCTTTACAATCACTTCGGCTGGCTGCGAAGGATTATTGTAAATGATCTTCTTCGTCCTCGTCTTCATCAATGCGATGGCCTCTTCCCTGTTCTGGAAAGTGGTGCCATTGATGTTTACGAGATTGTCGGCGAGTTTGTCATACCGCTTAGTCATCAGCCATACAAATATGTGCAGGTAATGAATGTCGCTAAATACGAGCGATTTTCTTTCAGCGAACTTGTCCTTCAGCTTCAGGAATTCACCTGGAATTTCTGTATAGTGCAGACCCGGTCGCAGGTGATGGACAGTATGATAGCCATCGTTCCAGCAGGTATGGTTGTACTTGGTGTTGATGCAATTGATCGCACTGGTGAACATGTCCTCGGGATCATCCTTATCGAGAAAGGAGTGTTGCGCCCAGTTACCAAGCATCATCACCACACGGGCAAAGACGAATGGTACGATGAAGATCCATACGGTAGCCTGCAGGTTTACAAAGCACATACCAATGCAGAACAGGTAGAATGATATCTCGCCATAGGTGAGACGGAGATACAATTTCTTTCTTTTGCGTGAAAACAGGTACATGAATGTGTCGCGGAAACCGAGGAACAGGAACCTCGAGACATACTTGATGAACCCCCTCAGACTATCCCTCTGGTAGGGTAGCGTACTGCTGGCATCGTCAGGCATATTATTCTCCACGTGGTGCATGGCCATGTGGTGGACGAAATAAGTTTCAGGTGTATGACCGAAGAAGGGACAAACTCCCCAGATTGTCCAATGGTATAACCAGTTGTATGGTTTCTTAAAAAGCTTGCGATGACTGATGCAATGCAGCATCAGGCCAAATCGGCCTTTGAAATACATCTGGGATACGTAGAAATAAGGAATATAAGCCAACCACCACTGCCAGCCTTGTAATAAAGGTGTGTAAAGAATGATCGCTGCCGGGATTACAAGTATATGAATTGCTGTAAGCAAATAGATGAAAGGAAGGTCCCTGGAATCGTTGATGAAGCGCAGCCAGAACCTGTCGTAAGCAGAGAATTTCTCCTTCGGTATATAAATGGGATCAGTGAGTGTGGGAAGTGGCTTCATTATGGTGATTAAAAGATTATCGGGCTTTCCTGAACATTGACAATCAGCGAAAATACTCCGGTTTATGCAAAAAGAGTAATGAAACAGGGTGAAATTACTTGATTTGCTTCTAAAATAACATAGATTTTTATTGCTTTCATGGGGATAAAATTATCACAAACAGCCCATTATGAGGTGAATGGTGAATAGTGAGTGGTGAATGGTGAGTGGTTCACTTATTCTGAAATTCTTCTATGGTTTCGAACCTGTAGGTCTTCTTCTAGATCGGTGTGCCATTCACCACTCACTATTCACCATGCACTCCCTCACCGCTCACCAGGGAGATCGGCAATGAGACACTTCTAGTTTTCGGCAAGCGTGCACCTTTCACCATAGGTAGGCCCGGGTGCCAAGATGGGGATAGGCGAAGCCGAACTTGAGATAGACATAATAGAATTGGTTGAGAAGAAATCCATAACAGGTAAATGCGATGAAGACGACATGAAGAATACGCCAGTGTAAAAGGCCTGTGGCGAAATGTTTTTTAACCAACGCGAAATATTGCATCAGGCCATAGCCAGATATAAAGGCTACGAAGACGCCCAGGTGTTTAACGGTGAATGTATGAATGACGGCATGCTGTGGCATCACGAAGATCCATGCAATGCCTGCCAGGAAGAATATGATCGCCATTCGAAAATGAATAGAGTGACGATAATACATGTCTCTCAATGCAAATGCGGAGATGATGATGAAGGAAATGCCGGGGAGGGTGAACATCCTGCCGATTCTGAACCATAATTCAAAAGTCCACATTTTTAGGAAGTCGTACCCCTGCACAGACCTCCCAAGTTCGTTACCGAGTTCTCCTGTTCCGGTCATCCTTTTCAACGCGGCATTTTTCATGTCAGCCATCACCGCCTCCCATGTACCGAGGTAGAGATAGTTTTGATACAAATGCAGCGCTACGCCTATCACGGGCATAGCCAACAGCAACAAGCACGCGGGGTGAAACAACCTTTTCCTGAAAAGAAGAAAGAAGCCCACAGTAACAATACCCAGGAAGGGAATGGATTCAAAGGTGAGTAATGACTGTAGGAAAAAGATCACACATAGGGTGGGCAACATCCATGGTTTTGGTTCAGCGGTCAGGAGGCGGTAGAGCAATCCAATATAAACCCATTTCAAAAGCTCCGTGTAAAGATGTTGGTGAAGATCGTCGGCCCAGCAAATGAAATAACAACTGGTGACTAAAAGTATCCAGGAGAGAGACGCTGCGTTTTCACCCGGGACTATTTTTTGTAAGACTTTGCGAAGGTGAAAGAAGAAAAATATTGAAAGCAGGAGTGGGAAGACGGCAAGCAGCGATGCCTCGTTAGTGTTCAACACCCTGGCAATGATGCCCCCGATAATATCGGGAAGAGGGGGATAGTGAGTGTAGACCTCGACCGCCGACTGATTATAATTGCCTGCATAATTAAATACAGGGAGACCTTTTGTCTTTGTGTACCCGATTTGCCTGAACCACATTGCAGCGGAATGAACGTTGCGACTGCTGAACGCATCGCCATAGACACCTACCCTGGCTTCCGTAGTCGTGTCTGAAACAGGAATTCGTGCCCATCGATAGAGGATCAGGGCATAGCAGAATACGAATACTAGTATTGTAATAGTTCTCCTACTCATTTACTGGTTGAATTCATTACCTCTTCTACTTTTCCCATCACAAGACTAACTTCCATATGCTTCATGCAAATATTATCTCCGCCGCAAGGTAGGACTGATGTATGATGTGTGCAGGGCGAACAACGCACAGCCAGGTATATCGCACGGCTGGACGTTGATTCAATCATTCGCGTGACCGGGTGTGTTGGTCCCCACAGAGCGACAAGCGGTACACCGAGGCGATAGGCGTAGTGCAAGGGCGCACTGTCGACTGTGATCAACAAGCGACATTCATTATAAAGTAAGGCAATGAAACTTTCAATGGAATGCTGACCGGCAATATTGGTGATGGGTAGATCACTCAATCCTGTCTCCTTTATCATACGTTCAAGGTCATCACGATCACCAAGGGTACCCGACAACAAGATAGGCGCCTGGTACCGGGTAAAAAGTTCGCGGCACAACTGGGCAAGAAGTTGGTTGGGATACAATCGTTCCCTGGCGAGTTCGCTGCAGGTGTTGTTGATGACGATGTATTTCTTTGAACGATGTTCACGTTGATCGATTGGAAGCCCGGGCATCTCAAACTTCCTTTCTATTGTAGCTCCCATTGCATTCGCCATCCGGTCGTAATTCTCATGGGCGAGCGAGAATTGGTTAAAATAAACAGGATGTGTATTTATGTTCTTTCGAAAAGAGACTTCGTTGAAGAAAAAATCAAACCGGTTGCGCGCGCAAGTCCATAAGGAAAAAATAGTAGTAAGCTTAGAATACACTTCGAGGTTCGATATCCACTTGCCTTTCGTTTTCCATGCACGCATTAGATTTTTCATAGTGCTTATGAAAGCAAGGCTGAAAGAATTATCGTCATACTCCCAGTATTCGTCGAAAAGTGAAGTGGGTCTAATGCCATTGATCACCGATCGATTGGCAAGAAGAATCAATCGCGTGCCGGTATATCGTGCTCTGATTGCCATTATTCCATCCGCTGCCATCAATACACTTCCAATGCCCATGATCTTTATGAAAATGATGTTTTGTGGTGGTGGATTCAATGAATGATTTCTTCGAAGTATCCATCCAAGTGTTTTTGCTGCCACGAGATGAATGGCGATGAGGAAATTACCGAGATATTTGTCTAACTGCTGTTTACTGCGGAGCCTCACTTAAAAGAGATTGAATACCAATATTAGCGCAGTTGTTGTTTTCATCCAAAAGCGCTTTCATGCCTTGTAAAATCCAGACATTCTACTTGACGTTTATTCATGTTGATGGATGTAGTTCTCCTATGTGGATAACTGCCCTTTGGCATGTTTAATGCACCTATAGGATAACCAAAACTGTATCTTATGAAAATAACCATCGCAGTGAATGTAATACTGATCCTGGTTTATTATTTCTTGTTACAGGTATTGCTTCCCTTCTAAAAAAATCATCGTTCAGGATTCATCGAGCAGACCGGGTCGCCGGTCGCGCGTTCGTTGTACTGACTGTTCATGGCGCCATTCTTCGATCTTCCTATGATCGCCGCTCATGAGTACATCGGGTACTTTGCTGCCCCGAAAATCTTCGGGACGCGTATATACCGGTGGAGCTAATAGATTGTCCTGGAAAGAATCGAAGAGGGCAGAGGTCTCGTCGTTCAACACCCCCGGTAACAACCTTCCTATCGCATCTACTAATACTGCTGCTGCCAATTCTCCGCCGCTTAGTACATAGTCGCCAATCGATATCTCCTTAGTGACATACTGCTCCCTAATGCGCTCATCAATGCCTTTGTAGTGGCCGCAGATCATCAATAAGTTTTCTTTAAGAGAAAGGGTATTGGCTATTCTTTGGTTAAGGTTCTCGCCATCGGGCGTCAGGTAAATGATCTCGTCGTACTTGCGTTCAGCACATAATTCCTCGATTGCTTTCGCCAGCGGCTCGGGCATCATCACCATGCCCGCGCCTCCGCCATATTGATAATCGTCGATCTGGCCATATTCGTTCACAGCCCATTTACGAAGGTGATGGAGATGTACTTCGAGCAGGCCTTTGTCTTGCGCCCTTTTCATGATGCTGTGCTCTAAGGGGCTTTTCAGGAGTTCTGGTAGTACCGAGAGAATGTCTATCCGCATGCGACAAAGATAGAAAGGGATTCGGATCAAGAATTCAATTACAGTATGAGTAAGGTTGAGTCCAATCTTCCCCCACAGCCGCTTTCTCCGACGATGTCTCGCCCGCAAGGACACAATGACCTAAGAAATGCACGCGGGCGGACTCGTCGTTGTAGATCACTTCGAAAAAAAGCGGATTGGTGAAAACCTATATAGTATAAGTGAGGTTCAAAACGACCTTTCCCTCCACGACGAGTCCGCCCGGGAAATTCATTTAAGTTGTGGACACTGTTGGGCGAGACATCGTCGGGTAAGAAACACAAATGGTAGTTAACTAGTCGGTCTTACCCTCTCAATACCTTTCTGGCCTTTGAGACAGTTTAATTACAAGTAACCTCTACCGACTTAAACACGGAATGGGACGCCGCATCGTCCGCTACCACGCGGATCTTATACTTTATACCGGACTGAAGAGTGTAAGCCTGGTTGTATGCGTAGGAATTTGATGGTGGATGTATG
>JACMKU010000067.1 GCA_014379965.1 Chitinophagaceae bacterium | reverse complement strand
TGAATTGTCATCGGTCAACGATGAATTGTTGTTATCCGATATTGGTTATGCCCGTTTTACATAACACCAGCTATAAAAGATTATACATTATCTTGCACCGGAATTTTGAAATCTTAAAAACTGCAATACAAATGATTCCTAAGTTTAAGCGCGTTCTTTTAAAACTTTCCGGCGAATCTTTAATGGGTGATAAGAATTTTGGTCTCGATTCGACGGTCATCAGCCAATATGCCCAGGATATTAAATCGATTACTGAACTTGGTGTACAAGTCGCCATAGTGATCGGTGGCGGTAATATTTACCGTGGCATGAATGAAGCCGAGACTGGTATTGAAAGAGCACATGGCGACTATATGGGCATGCTTGCGACCGTTATCAACGGGATGGCGCTACAGGCGGGTCTCGAGAGAGTAGGCATCTATACGAGGCTGCAGAGTGCGATAAAAATGGAACAGATAGCGGAACCATACATCCGCCGCCGTGCTATCAGGCACCTGGAGAAGAACAGGGTTGTCATTTTCGGCGCCGGTACAGGTAATCCATACTTCACTACAGATACTGCCGGATCACTAAGGGCTATCGAGATCAATGCCGATGTGATCTTGAAAGGCACGAGGGTAGACGGCATCTACACTGCCGACCCCGAGAAGGATCCTACCGCGACTAAATTCGGTTCGATCACCTTCCAGGAATGTCTTAGCAAAAATCTCCGCGTCATGGACATGACCGCATTTACGCTCTGCATGGAAAACAATCTTCCGATCATCGTATTCGACATGAATAAGGATGGGAACCTGCGCAGGGTAGTAACGGGCGAAAAGGTCGGAACGCTCGTCCGGGGTTGATCAGTCGAAAACCGTCCAGGGGCGTCCCAGGAACTAATCTCCGGTCGCAAATGCATACTTGTCCACGAATCCCGATCGATAAATTCAATGAACTTCCTGTTTTGAGTCTTTATAGTAATAACCCGTGACCCATCACGATTTCCGACCAATTGATGCGTAACCGGGTACTGATCAACCCCGACATAATATAATTCAACCAATTGGAGACCTCCTTTTTCCCAGAATCAGGTAAAGGCAATGGCTTAAAACGGCGATACCTTATTTCATTTTGTTTTGACTAGGTGAACATATCGTAAAAATACAGGTTGTCACAAGCAAACCATTTGATGGCTTGTGAAAAACTAAGGCTTGATGTCTTACAATTTTTTCCTATTTTCAAAACGTTTAACTCCCGAAAATGAGCGCCACCCTTACACTCTCTGTCTTCGAGATCATCCTGCTATTTTTTGGGGCGATTATCCTGGGCATTACAATTCACTTCACCATCGCCAGCCGCCGCGGTCTCAAGGCATCCATGAGCGATAAAGATGAGGTCAATAAATTTCGTGACGAATGGAAGAGCCGTTACTTCAATGATATTGAATTAAAGGATAAAGAACAATCGATATTGAAGGATCAGTTGAACGAATTGAAATCGCAGATGTCCGCTCTTAAAGACCAGTTCGCAGAGGCGGAAGAGAATGCAAACATCTATTACATCGAATCGGATGAGATGCGCAAAGAGAATAAGCGGCTAAAGGCTGAACTCGAAGCAATGTCTCAGGTAGATAATACAACTATTACTTCCACTCCAGACTATGCAAGGTCTTCCCGTCCAGATTACCTGGAACAGTTGAGCATCGCTCAGAATAACCTGCTTGAACACAACGAAAAGATCAGCCAGTTGTTAAGCAGCATCGATATTATCAGGGAGAAAGAAGAATGGCACAGGGAAATGGTGCGCAATAACGAAGCGCTTGCTTTGGAGATTGCCGACTTAAGAATGAAACTCGGGGAGAAGGAGAAAGAGGTCACAAGCATAAAGCAGAAGGAGCATCTCACTAAGGAAATGACCTCAATGCTCGACAATGCTTATAACGAGTTCAACGTCTTGCAGGGAAAGATGCAGAAACTCGAACTGCAGGTCAGCTCCTCGAAGATGATCAATATGGAGTACGAAGACCTGAAAGAGACCTATCATAAGATGAATCGTGACTACGACGAGCAGAAGCAGAGACTACAGCAACTACTAACCGATAACCAACAGGCGCAATCTCAATTACTAGAGACAGAGGATAAATTGCGTGAGGCCAACTTCCAACGGCAGCAGCTACAGAAGCGGGTCGCCTATCTCGAGGAATTGAATAGTGACATGCAGGCCGTTTCCGATGCGAATAAGAAACTCGAAGGACAATTGAAGAGGATAGGCGAGCTCGAGAGCATGTTGCATGTGGTGGCGGAGGAGAGGGATGAATTGATTAGAAAAGTAGATAAATAGGGGAGTAGTTGATTGGTTGATTGGTTGCTTAGTTGAATAGGCCCTCCAGCCAAAGACTTTTACCAACCAAGCAACTAATCAACCAAGCAACGAATCAACTACTATGGCCGACAGCATTGCGGGAATTCGCAAAGACTATTCACAAAAAGCTTTAACGGAGGATGGGGTTAACAGGGATCCCATGCAGCAGTTCGACCAATGGTGGCGCGAGGCGATCTCTGCTGCCATAGTTGAACCCAATGCTATGACGCTGGCCACAGCATCCGTCGATGGCTTACCTTCTGCGAGAATCGTATTATTAAAAGGGTACTCGAAGGATGGGTTTGTTTTTTACACCAACTACAATAGTTTTAAAGGGAAGCAGCTGGAAGAGAATCCTAAGGCATGCCTCGTTTTCTTCTGGAAGGAACTTGAGAGGCAGGTAAGAATAACTGGCTTCGTGAAGAAGGTAAGTGAACAGGCCAGCGATGAATATTTTTTCTCCCGTCCAATAGATAGTCAAATAGGAGCTCACATATCTCCGCAAAGCCAGGCTATAGAAAGTCGTGAATGGCTCGAAGAACAGTTCAACATTGCGAAAAAGAAATCAGCCCTCGGCGAATCGCCCGGTCGACCTGCACATTGGGGGGGCTACCTGGTCATTCCCGTAATCATCGAATTCTGGCAGGGTAGACCCGGCCGCCTTCACGATCGTCTCGAATACTCGTTGAGTGATACGGGGGAGTGGGGGGTGGAGAGGTTGGCGCCGTAGCCACTAGTTGAGTGAGTTGATTAGGTTGATTGAGTTGATCGGTTAAGCGGCGGATTAGCGCATCTGTCGGCAAATCAACTCAATCAACATTTCAACCTATTCAACTAATCAACTGCTCTTCTTCTTCGCCGCCGCCGCCGCATTCTTCTTCTTCACACCCGCCGCATTAGCCGGACGGCTCTTGCCGAATGAGCCTTTGAAACGTTTTCCTTTCGCTGTTTTCTTATCACCTCTTCCCATAAAATGTATTTTTTCTAAAATGATTAATAATGCAAAGGTAGGTTAGTTCATTAAAAAAGCTCCTTCCCGTTGCCGGGGACGGAGCTTTTAATTAATTAAGGGTAACAATTACAATTTGCCGGATAATTCCTTGCCTGCTTTGAAACGGGCTACTTTTCTTGCCTTGATCTTGATTACTTCACCAGTCTGGGGATTACGACCATTACGGGCTGCTCTTTTTGAAACTGAAAAAGTGCCGAATCCTACGAGGGTAACCTTGCCACCACCTTTCAATGTCTTTGTTACTGCTTCGATAAAAGAATCCAATGCCGCATTGGCTTGCGTCTTAGTTACACCGGCATCGTCAGCTACTTTTGCAATTAATTCTGCTTTGTTCATAGACTTGTTTTTATAAAATTTTATTAACGCGACAAAATTAGACGGATTTTACTTCTAGCAAAAAAAAAGAATAGCATTGAAAATTTCTTCCAACTCGCCCGAAGCCGCGCGGGACAAGGTTTTTGCAGGATTTACATCTGCGCAAACATTTGCGTATTAATTGAAATATCTCCTGAAATCCTTTACCACAGCCAGTTTCAAGCGCCTTCTCCTGAAATATAGGCCCGGCACAGGTTTCATCGCGTCAATTCATCGTGTTATTACGCGAAATCATGAATATTGTTGTTTTGCACAATCAACTAACAACAGACATCACGGTGCGAAACGAAATAAGTTTATTTCCCCATTCCTTCACTGCTTTCTCTCGCATGGAAGGTGCATATTTCTCAATATAGCGTTCATAGTCTTCTTTATTTTTCGCATGATATTGTACAGCATAGGTAGGCCCCTCTGCATCATCCGTATCTATCAAATGAAGAATCACCGCATGTGTAAAACATCCTGTAGCGACTATATCGGGGATATGTGTATCTCTTAACCAAGCTAACCAGGCATCGACAATTTCGGGTTCAAGCTTGGTAGTGACATTATAAACTATCATCTATTAAAGCTTTATATCGAGGTAAACAGGGCAATGGTCGCTGTGTTTAACGTCAGGATAGATATCTGCGCCCTTCAGCTTTTTTTTCAATGGATCTGTAACATTAATGTAATCGATTCGCCATCCCTTATTCTCAGCTCGTACATTAGGGAATCGCTGACTCCACCAGCTATAGCGATGCGGCTCCGGGTGGAAATGCCTGAACGTATCGATCCATCCATGCTTAAAGAATTTATCTAGCCACGCTCTCTCTTCGGGAAGAAAACCACTGGTTTTCTGATTTGTCTTCGGGCTATGAATATCTATTTCCTTATGTGCGATGTTATAGTCGCCACAAAGAATAAGGTTTGGAATCTTCTTCTTCATATCGTTAAGGTATACCTGGAATTCGTCGAGCCAGACATACTTAAAGCCCTGCCGCTCTTCACCGGTAGTACCAGAAGGGAAGTAGGCATTGATTAATCTTGTCTTCCCAAAATCGAGTTGCAACACACGGCCCTCATCATCACTTACCTTATGACCGGTACCATATTGAATATTGTCGGGCTTGATCTTCGAGAATACGGCCACTCCGCTGTATCCTTTCTTTTGTGCACTGAACCAGTAATTGTGGTAACCAAGCGCGTCGAATGGCGCATGGTCTACATTTTCCTTGGTGGCTTTTGTCTCCTGGAGACAAATGACATCGCCCGGATCTGTCTTTAACCAATCGAGAAGCCCCTTGGTGATGGCGGCACGGATGCCGTTTACGTTGTAAGAAATCAGCCTCATTGCAAATAATTGAGTGATTAGATTTTAAGGTTTAATTTGTCGACCTGGTGTTTCGGGCAGGCTATTATTATATTGACTAAATTGTCCGGCAATTTACAGTTTACTATGAAAGCAACATCAAAACCAGGCGCCGCGCCCATAATTCCTTCAAAGGAACACGTATACCTCGATGGACCAAAGAGCAGGGGTTATGAATTAAAATTCGCCTGGAGGGTTTTCCAGCAGTTGATCATGAGCTTTCGTTCGCTACATTTTGTCGGGCCATGTATCACCGTATTCGGCTCCGCCCGATTCAAGGAGGATCATATCTACTATCAACAGGCCAGATCGATGGGCAAAAGAATTTCAGAACTTGGCTTTACCACTATGACGGGTGGCGGCCCGGGGATCATGGAGGCGGCTAACCGGGGTGCTTTCGAGAGTGGGGGAATGTCCGTCGGTTGCAATATCAGGCTGCCTTTCGAGCAAAAAGGAAATCCATATACCCACGTCTCTGTGACGTTCGAACATTTCTTTGTGCGAAAGACCATTCTAATTAAGTATTCCTATGCCTTTATCATTATGCCAGGTGGCTTCGGCACTATGGATGAATTATTCGAAACACTCACATTGATACAGACGAAGACGATCACAAGTTTTCCCGTAGTCTTATTTGGAAAAGAGTACTATAAGGAATTGATGGAGGCGCTTGAAGACATGGCTGTGAAAGGAACTATTGCAAAAGAAGACATGGCGCTGGTCCTGGTGACAGACGATGAAGAAGAAGCAATCAATCATATCCGGAATTACATCACGACGAATTATAAAATAAAACCCCGAAAACGTTTGCGGTGGTTATTTGAGAAGCGATGACGACACTGGTCTTACGACTAGTACCTATCTTCATGACAAATTATCTCTACATGCTTAGAAAGCCATTGTTTGCCCTGCTGCTGATGCTGGTTCTGAATGCCAGTCGTGCTAACTTGATTGAGAGCATTTTCTCTCCGGATAGAAATATTAGTTTCATGGTGGTTGCGACCGGCACCGACAGTACCGGTTATTCATTAGCCTACGAGATGCTTTACAGGACGAAGCCTGTTATCGGCACGTCAGCCCTTGGTTTTGTTTTGAACAATCCAGCGATAAGGCTCGACCACTTCGAGGTGCTTGCCAAGCAGCAGAACACTGTCGATGAAACATGGTCGCCGCTATGGGGTGAAGTGAAGCACGTAAGAAATAATTATAACCAGCTTACCTTAAAATTAAAGGGGAAGAGGGGTATCATCGTGCATCTCATCATTAGAGTTTTTAATGATGGCGCAGGATTCCGTTATGAATTTCCCGCTCAACCTGGTTTCAACCATTTCATAGTCGGTGATGAACTTACCGAATTCAGGCTAACGGATGATCATAAGGCTTTCTGGATTCCCGGAGATTACGATACGAATGAGTATGCATATTACACCAGCACTCTCCGAAACATCGACGCTACGGGTGGTGGCTCTGCCCAGGAGATACATGCCAAGACATTCTTCGACAAGAATGCAGTCCAGACTCCATTGATGATGAAGACGGATAAGGGCCTGTACATAAATATCCATGAGGCCGCGCTTGTCAACTATCCTGCAATGAACCTTGTGCTGGATAAAGCCACGCTTACCTTCCGATCACAACTTGTCCCGGATGTGGTCGGAAACAAGGCCTATCTCCGCGCGCCCGAGCGCACGCCATGGCGTACCATCATCGTGAGCGATAAGGCAACTGAAATACTTTCCTCGAAACTCATTCTCAATCTAAATGAACCTTCGAAGACTGCAAGTACTGATGCAGAATGGGTAAAGCCGCAGAAGTTTGTTGGCGTATGGTGGGAGATGCATGTTGGTAAGAGCAGTTGGGATTATAGCGGAAGCCAGGTAGGTTCACAACAGGCATCGAGGGTGCCTCACGGCGCCAATACTGCTAACGTCAAGAGGTATGTAGATTTTGCAGCTAAACATGGTATTGAAGGCGTGTTAGTTGAGGGATGGAATACGGGATGGGAAGATTGGTTCGGCCAGTGGAAAGAAGATGTATTTGATTTTGTCACTCCTTACCCTGACTTCAACCTGACCGAGGTTACTGCATACGCCAAATCCAAAGGCGTGAAGATCATCATGCATCACGAGACTTCGGGTTCTGCTACTAATTATGAGCGCTGGATGGATACCGCGTATCGTTTCATGAAGAGATACGGTTACGATGCAGTAAAAACCGGATATGTAGGAAAAATCATTCCTCGTGGCGAGCATCACGACGGGCAATGGATGGTTCGGCACTACGAGAGAGTGATGAAGAAAACGAATGAATATCGGATCATGGTAGACATGCATGAGCCAGTGCGACCAACGGGTTTGCATCGTACATATCCGAATTTCCTCGCGTGTGAAGCCGCGCGAGGCAACGAGTTCAACGCCTGGAGCGCTGGTAATCCTCCCGATCATGAGACGATACTTCCATTCACCAGGTTGATGGGAGGACCGATGGACTATACGCCCGGTATTTTCAAGATCAAGATGAGTTACTACGATTCGTCGAAGAAAGAGCAGGTCCATACCACGCTTGCGAAACAATTGGCCCTGTACATCACGATGTATAGTCCTTTGCAGATGGCTGCGGACTTACTGGAAAATTATGAAGTGAAAATGGATGCTTTTCAATTCATAAAGGATGTGGCCGTGGACTGGGATGATACTAAAGTGCTGGAAGCTGAACCTGGGGACTATGTTGTCATTGCACGCAAAGCGAAAGGAAAGGAGAGTTGGTTCATGGGTGCGATTACGGATGAAAACACGAGAAACTTCAATACATCCTTAAGCTTTCTGGATGCGGGAAGGAAATACATTGCGACTATCTACCGCGATGGGGATAAGGCCGACTGGAAGGCCAATCCCGAGGCATATGCCATCGAGAAATTCATAGTGGATAGCAAGACAATACTCAAACTGAAATTGGCTCCTGGCGGAGGAACAGCAGTGAGCCTGATGCCTGCGGCCGCAACTGAATTGAAATCGTTCAAAACATATAAGTAATGGATTTTACAGAGATACTTGGCTACTCAGCCGGGGCAGTCACATCACTCACGTTTCTTCCACAGGTCATAAAGACATGGAAGGAAGGTTCGGCAAAGGATATTTCTCTCATGATGTTTATTATCGCAGCCACGAATGAAGTGATGTGGATTGGATATGGGATTTTGAAAAATGACTGGGTCATCATTCTTACAAACGTGATCGTGCTGATCATGTCGGTGACCATGATAATCTTAAAACTCCGGTATAAGTAATGGCGGCGATCAATACTATTATTTTCGATCTTGGAAATGTTCTCATCGAATGGAATCCCATGCATGTGTACAAGGACTATTTCGATTCTGAAGAAAAACTGAAGCATTTTTTCGATAAGATATGTACAGCTGACTGGAATGAAGAGCAGGATGCGGGAAGGTCTATCGTCGAAGCCACGCAGGAGCTCGTGGGTAAGTATCCTGAGTGGGAGCAACCGATTCGTGATTATTATGGCAGGTGGACGGAGATGCTCAAAGGGCCGATCCTAGGATCGGTTGAGATATTCCGCGAATTAAAAGCAAGCGGCAAGTATAAGATATACGCATTGACCAACTGGCAGGCGGGCCTATTCGACATCGCCCTCGTGAGATACAATTTCCTGCACTGGTTCGATGGTCGTGTAGTAAGTGGCGAGGAGAAGATGCGTAAGCCATTCCCTGAATTTTACCAACGACTACTCGATAGGTACAATGTGAAGGCTTCGGAGGCCTTGTTTATCGATGACAGCGCGCGGAATGTAGCCGCTGCTGAAGCCATGGATATAAGGAGCATATTGTTTCAATCACCGGAGCAGCTAAAAAAAGAATTGTCGAACCTGGCGATTTTGTAAACTATATATTTGTTCAAACAACCACCACCGTCATGGAACAAGTGCAACCGGAGAACCCCGGACTATTCGAGGATTTCGTTCAGCAAAGGACGGCATCTACTGGACAACGATTTGTAAACTGGCTAGTTGATAATCTCCTCATGCGTTTCGGTCTCAGTTTTTTGACTGGATACGTCGTCGGTTTTTTTATCGCCAACTTCTTTCCTGCATTCGCCGAACGAATAACTTACGAACAGGACACGTGGGATCTTATCATCCTCGGATATGCCATTGGCATTTTCAACTACCTGATATATTATACAATTTGTGAGAAGGCCTTTCGTGGATATACACTTGGCAAGCTGATCACCGGCACACGTGCCATCCGTGAAGATGGACAGGAACTAACATTCAAGGATGCCTTTCTTCGTTCACTTTGTAGGCTGGTCCCCTTCGAGGTCTTTAGTGGTTTAGGTGACAGGCCGTGGCATGATGCGTGGACGGATACTAAAGTGATTCAAGTGAGGTAAGGCAGTTGAATGGGTTGATTAAGTTGATTGGGTTGATTAAGTTGATTACGTTACCTCGGCGATTTTGAAGTTCGCCTTATTCAACTCAATCAACCTAATCAACTATTCCATCACTGGCCTCAACCACCTCCCCATCTCCTCCACCGACATTCCCTTACGCTTCACATAATCATCGAACTGATCCTTCTGGATCTTACCGATGCCGAAGTATTGGCTTTGGGGATGACTGAAGTACCATCCACAAACCGATGCGGCGGGGTACATCGCGAGTGACTCTGTAAGGGTGATGCCTGTGTTTTCTTTTCCTCCCAGCAGTTCGAAGAGTTTGTATTTCTCCGTATGATCGGGACAGGCTGGATATCCAGGTGCCGGGCGAATGCCGACATATTTTTCTTTGATAAGATCTTCGTTGCTCAATTTCTCATCCTTCACATATCCCCAGAATTCCTTTCTAACCTTTTCATGCAGCAATTCCGCAAAGGCCTCGGCCAATCGATCGGCTAGTGCCTGCAAGGTGATCTTGCTATAATCATCATGAGCAGCCTCGAATTTCTTGATGTGAGGTTCGATACCTTGTATAGTAACTGAGAATGCACCTATATGATCTTTCTTACCAGTGTTAGATGGTGCAATGAAGTCAGACAATGCAAGGTTCGGTTGTCCTCCCGCCTTCTTACTCTGTTGTCGTAAAGACTCCAGCCTAATGTCTCCCGCCTCCTGCCTCTCGCCTCCGGCCTCCGGCCTCACTTGCACAGTATCAGGTCCCACCGCACTCGCCTCCCAGAATCCAACAACACCCTGTGCGCTCAGCCATTTTTCTTTGATCAATTTATCAAGCAGCGTATTCGCATCATTGTACAGTTTGGTCGCCTCGGATCCTATCACAGCATCACTTAAGATCTGTGGAAACTTGCCATGCATCTCCCATGCGATGAAGAAAGGCTGCCAATCGATGTATTTGCGAATCTGGGAGAGATCATGATCCTTGAATACTTTCGTGCCATTAAACGTAGGCACTGGCGGAGTATACTTATCCCATTCAATCTTTACCCTGTTGGCCTGTGCCGCCGCGAACGGCAGGTGTTCTTTCGTTGTCTTCTTATTAGCGAAATCGGTTGCCAGCTTCGTGTATTCGGATTTGATCGTTTTGAGCATGTCTGGCTTCTGCTCCGCATTTAACAACGTACCGGCTACAGTCACGCTTCTCGACGCATCTAATACATGCACTACACCATTATCATATTGAGGAGCGATCTTCACGGCGGTGTGCATTCTCGATGTAGTAGCGCCACCAATAAGTAGTGGCTGCTTCATTCCTCTTCTCTTCATCTCGTGGGCCACGTGAACCATTTCATCCAGTGATGGAGTGATCAGTCCGCTTAACCCGATGATGTCTGCCTTCTCTTTTTCAGCTGTATCCAGGATCTTGTCTGTAGGAACCATCACTCCCAGGTCAACAATGTCGTATCCATTACATCCAAGTACAACCCCCACTATATTCTTTCCAATATCATGTACGTCTCCTTTTACAGTAGCCAATAGGATCTTTGCAGCTCCCGCGCCTTCCTCGTTCACAGTTCCGGCTTTGATATGTGCCTGACGGCGCAATTCTTTTTCCGCCTCGATGAATGGAGTTAGAACTGCCACCGATTTCTTCATCACACGTGCAGACTTCACTACTTGAGGTAGAAACATCTTACCCGAACCAAATAAGTCTCCTACTACATTCATCCCATCCATCAGCGGTCCCTCGATCACATCCAGCGGCTTGGGATATTTCTGCCGGGCTTCCTCTGTATCCTGGTCGATATAATCGGTAATGCCATTGACGAGCGAGTGTTTTAAACGTTCTTCAACGGAGGAATTTCTCCATGCCTCGTCTTTCACAACTTCCTTACCCTTGGCTTTCACGGTTTCAGCAAACGTGATCATCTTCTCAGTGGCCTCGTTGTTATCGTTGTTGCGGTTTAATATGACATCCTCGCACAATTCACGCAGCTTTGGTTCTATTTCATCATACACCACCAGCTGGCCGGCATTCACTATGCCCATGTCCATTCCCGCCTTGATGGCATAAAACAGGAATACACTGTTCATCGCCTCTCTCACGTGATCGTTGCCACGAAATGCGAAGGAGAGGTTACTCACGCCACCACTGATCTTTGTCAAGGGCATGAGAGCCTTTATTTCCCTTGTGGCTTCTATGAAATCCTGGCCGTAGTTGTTATGCTCCTCGAGACCGGTCGCGATCGCGAATATGTTAGGGTCGAAAATGATATCCTGGGGATCGAATCCAACTTTCTCCGTAAGTAATTTATATGCACGATGACAGATTTCTACTTTTCTCTCCTTCGTGTCCGCCTGTCCTTTCTCATCGAACGCCATCACGATTACCGATGCGCCATAGCTCTGGCAGATGAATGCCTGTTCGATAAACTTGGCCTCACCTTCTTTCATCGAGATGGAATTCACAATGCATTTTCCCTGTACACATTTCAATCCTGCTTCGATGATCTCGAACTTCGAACTATCGATCATGATTGGAATTCTTGCAATGTCGGGCTCGCTCTGTACCAGGTTGAGGAAGGTTGTCATCGCCTGTACACCATCCAGCAACGCATCGTCCATGTTCACGTCGAGGACCTGGGCTCCATTTTCAACCTGCTGGCGCGCTACGCTCAATGCCTCTTCGTATTTGTTTTCCTTGATCAGGCGTGCAAACATCTTCGAGCCGGTCACGTTTGTACGCTCCCCTACATTGATGAAGTTCGTCTCGGGTCTCACGACTAAAGGCTCGAGGCCCGCGAGACGGAGGTAGGGCTTGATAATAGTGGAATCCTTCATTTATGAAGACTTTTTTAAGAACAACTTCCTGATCACGGTGAAGTTGTTTACAATTAAAATAATTGTTGATGCGATCAATAATATCTGGGCAGTCGTCATACTAGTTCTGTTTCAACAACTGGCAACCTTCTAGGCTCTATGCTGCTGACGTGATCGGCAATGTGTTTAATATGATCAGGCGTGGTGCCGCAACAACCGCCAACGATATTCACGAATCCTTCCTTCGCCCAATCTTCCAGGTAATGTCCAGTATCCTCTGGATTCTCGTCGTATTCTCCCATGGCATTTGGCAATCCTGCATTAGGGTAGGCGGATACATAACATGAAGCAATCTGTGAGAGTTCCTCGATGTGAGGCCTCATTTCCTTAGCGCCAAGTGCGCAATTCAAGCCCACGCTCAATGGTCGTGCATGCATAATGGACGTATAGAAGGCCTCGAGCGTCTGTCCACTCAGCGTGCGACCAGAAGCATCGGTGATCGTACCGCTGATCATCACGGGCAGCGACTCCTTATTCGTTTCCCTGAAATATTTCTTGATCGCATAGATCGCGGCCTTTGCATTGAGGGTGTCGAAAATTGTTTCAATGAGAAGAATATCGACGCCCCCATCTACCAATCCTTTTACCTGCTCATAATATGCAGACACAACCTCATCAAAGGTTACAGCGCGGAAACCAGGATTGTTTACATCAGGCGATAATGAAAGAGTCTTGTTGAGTGGACCGATAGCACCAGCAACCCATGGGCCTCCTTTATCTTTTCTCTCCGGATGTTCTTGTAAAAATTCAGTGATGGCATTCCGTGCACAACTGGCGGCGGCTACATTGAGCTCATACGCTAATGACTGCATTTCGTAGTCAGCCATAGCAATCACTGTACTACTGAAAGTGTTCGTCTCAATAATATCGGCGCCAGCCTCCAGGTACTTCTTGTGGATCTCTGTAATGATATGCGGTTGGGTGATACAGAGTAGAT
The DNA here is from genome assembly GCA_014379965.1 of Chitinophagaceae bacterium. Classification (GTDB taxonomy): domain Bacteria; phylum Bacteroidota; class Bacteroidia; order Chitinophagales; family Chitinophagaceae; genus VBAT01. Next base: position 12,978 of record JACMKU010000067.1, on the reverse strand, counting down.
CGTTGTTGCCCTTAACGTCAGTATGCCAGTCCTTGAACCTTTCACCACGGTAATCAGATTCTTCCAGTTTGTAGCGCTGGATCATGGTACCCATGGCTCCATCAATAATCAGGATTCTTTTTTCGAGTGCTTTCCGGATGTCCATATTATGTTTTTTAATGTGGCGACACTGTGTATTTGTGGCTAAAGGATTGGTTTACTGCCCTCTGTAAGGAAGTCGCAGCACGGAATTCTGCCACATAACGGTGTCTTTTTTGGAACTATATAAACGCTGGGAAACCTTTGAGAGGAGTTTCGTAGACGTTTATTAGTTCTGTTTTTTAGCCAGGCCGAACAATAAACAAATCCGCCTGTGGCGGCAAATCTACGATAACTATTAATAATATCAAAAGGATGGGCACCTAATACCCGCTCCAGGCCTCTGGCATAGCGAGCATGGATTTTGTAGTAGTAAAGTATGTTTCTTACAAATCCGACCATAGATGAATTGAAGGCGCTTGATCTGAACACCCTCATCGAAATGCTTGTACAGCAGTCACGCACATATACCCGCCTGCACGCCATAGAGGGTTTGTCGGAAAGATTCAGTGCCTGCCAGGAGACTATCATGAGCATTCAGGCCGCGATAATAGCAAAGAAGCAAGCTCTAACTAGGAAGATTAAGAAAAAATGAATGTGAAGTGAGATATTAGAAGGTTAAGGTCCCTGGCTCATCAAGATCCTTTATTACAGATTCCTTGTTCCCAAGTTCGTTCGCTCCATTTTCCGTTGATTTCCTGAACTCTATCTCCTCCTGTAGTTCAGTAATGATTTTCTTACATGCGTCGAATTGCCCGGTCTCAGATCCCTCCGTAAGCATCCGCGTGTACTCCGCAGTATGATGTGAGAGTAAATCCATAAGTGCAGTTAGCTGCATGGTTTTGAGCTCCGGCATAGTTGGTCAGGTTACGTATGTGTATAAGGCCACAAATACCGTGCAAGGGCGGGGGGAGTTGCCTGGTTGCTCGATTGCCTGAGCTTGAGTGGAGTTTGTTGGTTGTTTGGTTCTCTGTGTGTTTCGTGTATTGTTTTTTCACCACTGAGGGAAGCTTTTCTTTGCGTCTTTGCGAAACTTTGCGCCTTTGTGTGAAACCTTCCTTGCCTTGCGTCTTTGCGTGAACCTTCCTGGGGAAATTAGTACGCTACCAACTGTTATTGTCCGGCAACATAACTCTCCACCGGCAAGCGGTTTTGAAGACTGCGGGCAAGTGTCATCTCATCAGCATACTCAAGTTCACCACCGAATGCAATGCCTCTCGCAATAGTAGTCACGCGCACCTGTAATGGTTGTAGCTTTTTCTGGATATAATAAATGGTAGTATCTCCCTGAATAGTGGGATTGAGTGCGAAGATGAGTTCTTCTGTATTTTCCTTTCGTACGCGGTTTACTAGCGATTCAATATTCAACTGGTCTGGTCCAATGCCGTCAAGCGGTGATATGACGCCCCCAAGCACATGATAAGTTCCATTGAATTGCTGCGTACTCTCGATCGCGATAACATCTCTAACGCTTTCTACGACGCAGATCACTTCCTGCTTACGCATGCTGTTGGCACAAATGGAACAGAAATCACCGTCCGCCACATTGAAGCAACGCTGGCAGAATCTTATCTCACTACGCATACGCGCAATCACCTCGCTGAAAGTAGTAACGTCCGCCGTTTCCTGCTTGAGCAAATGAAGCACAAGGCGCAACGCAGTCTTCTTCCCGATTCCCGGAAGCTTGGCAAATTCAGTGACTGCATTTTCAAGAAGTGTGGAGGAGAATTGCATGATGCAAAGGTAATGGTTGGTTGAGTTGATTGAGTTTGCCCCGGGCTCGATCCGGGGTAGATTGGGTAGATTGGGTTGATTGAGTTGATTTGGTTGGGCGACCATTACTAAAAGCCCTTTGCGTCTTTGCGAAACTTTGCGCCTTTGCGTGAAACCTTACCTCTGCGCCTCCGCGCCTTTGCGTGAGAGCCTTACAAAGCGATTTCCATCTCGTTATCCCAATTTGCCTTCACATTCACTCTTCGATCTATTGGCTTCACCAGCTCCGGCTGCCTCCGTGTTTTGAAAAAATCACCCGGATCCCATACGCCGTTCCTATTCATGTCATATAATATTCGAAGCTCATAATCTCCGGGGAGGAAGAGTTGTTGTGAAAAGGCCTGACCCGTCATGGGGAATGCGTTTACTACTACATCCGACTGGACAAACTGCAGCACCGGGTTCTTCGAGAGATCAAGATTGCGAAAGCGAATCGATAGTTTGCCATAGTCCGCAGTCTGTAGTGTGGTGAAACTTATGGTATCGGCTCTGAGTAATTGATAACCCAAGGTGTCCGTTGCAAAGTCCTTCTCCATTATGAGATGATACAACGTATTTTCTTTCCAGGTATGACGTAGTGATAATTTCTTGCGGCTGGTATCAAAGGACCAGCGATAGTTGGTTACAGTTGTGAATGTAGAATCGGTGGCGAGTCGCACCTTCGTCGAATCGAAACGACGTATGGGTTTCTCGAAAGTAAAACTGAATGGTTTGAGTAGGTCATGATTCTCACCCGAGATGCTGGTCTGAAACTTCAGGCGTTTATCATTCGGCGTCTGTGCGCTCGTAGTGGTTCCTGGTGTTGGCGGGGCGGCGGCATAGGCGTACAATGTGCGTGGAGTTGTGTTGGGTCCAACTACTACTGGGGAGTCTGCGAACGCAAACAGTTGCTTCGGGTTTAAATAACGAAGGGTACGACCTTCATCTTTCAACGCATACAAATTGAACGTACCTGCCGGGAGGTTTGGAAAATAAAACGCGCCTCTTCCGTCAACCTTTGCAATGTACCTAGGGCGCTCGTTGACTACTGCTGAATCTCTGGGATTTCTGTGCAACATCACAATGAGTGAAGAATCAATGGTACCAGTTTGTGCCAACAGCACATTACCGACAAAGGAAAGGGAATCGATGGTCGGACCGGTAGAGAACATATAGGTGAAGTCCTTCATCACATTCGATTCATTGATATCCCTGATCGCGTCGCCGAAGTTGATCGTGTAAGTAGTATTGGGTTCGAGCGTGTCTCTCAAACGTATCTGAACCGTGTTGAGTTTATGCGTCGCGGTAGGAGCGACCCTCGGTACGGGCGATACGAGTACATTCTGTTGAAAATTATCTATAGTTATGTATTCGTCGAAAGTGAGATTAATCCGGGTTTCTCCCACATTGCGCGATGAATCGGCTGGGTCTGCGCGCAGTAGTAGGGGAGGGAGGGTGTCTTTATCTCCGCCAAGCGGCGGAACGATGTTGGCGCAGCCAGTGGTCTGCACCTGGAGCTTCAATAGTAAGACGATGGTGAGGATGTATAGGAAAAATTGTTTCATTACAGTGGCGTGTCTTGTGATGATTTGCAAACATAGGGTGTTTCAGGTGCGGGGGGTGCTAAGAGTACCTTAAACTCTTGCGAACTTAGCCTCGCTCTCGCTCTGTTTCTCGCTCTGTTCCTGTTCCTGTTCCTGTACCTGTTTTCTGTTCCTGTTTCTGTTTCTCTCCCTCGCTCCCGCTCTGTTTCTCGCCCTAAGGTTTAAGAAAAATAGAAAACAGAAACAGAAACAGAAAACAGGAACAGAGCGAGAAACAGAGCGGGAGCGAGGGGTTACCGACGGTCGACTTCTTCGCCTTCCTCCTCACCCTCCAACTCATGCAATGCCACCGCCAACCTATTCGTTTTTACAAAATTGCACCAATGACAATCTTCCTTACCACAACCCGTGTAAAAATCATGCGCCTGTATCTTCTGCCAGGTAGATAGTATCTGCTGATTCACGGTCGTGATGTCAGCGGGGTTGATGATGAGTTTCTCTTTACGATATCTTTTCTTCTTGTCCGGTTCAATGAAGTCAAACTCCGTACTCACAACCTTCCAGTCCTTCTGACCATAATGATCTACCAGGATCTTATAGAATACCGCCTGTCTCCAATAGTCACCTCCATTGGGATCCTTCTCATGCGGCCCTTTCAATTTCGGAATAGCCTTATCGGGATCACCTGTCTTGTAGTCGACAACGTTTACCGAGTTGCCTTCGAATTCCAGCTTGTCGAGCTTTCCCTTTAGCGGAACGCCATTCACAACGACGTTACGTATGTTTCGTTCGATGGCAACGATCCGGTTTGACTGACTGATATTCGCATCATAATAATTGGCAAGAACCTCCTGACCATATTCAAGCCTCCGTGTAAATTGCTCCTTCGTGAAACTTTCCCTGTGACGATACATATACCACTCGAAGTCGGCAAGGAACTCCTGCTTCGTGGGAAATACATCTTTCTTACCCTCCTGCATCTTGCGAAAAAGTTGTTCTAATGCGTAATGCGCAGCGGAACCGAACTCGGTCGCCTCATTCTTCGGTGAGGGTATGCGAATGAGGTTCTTGAAATAAAATTCCAATGGGCATTTAAGATAGTTGTTCAGCGCCGTCACGTTCATCACGAATTTCTCAAGGAGCCTGTTCACATAGTCTTCTTCGATCTTACCAATCTCCGGGGCTTCGAGCGCCTGGAAGTAGAGCGTCTGGAAGGAAACAAGCACGTCGGGATCCAGGTTAACTTTCTCTACTGGAATATCCTGTTGATCCTGGATCTCGGCGATGAACATCGAAGGTTCGAGTTCCTTGCCATCAGGCTTGTACCTGCTGTAGGAAATAGTGAGGTATTGTTCCGCTCTCGTAAGTGCCACATAGAATAACCTGCGCAATTCCTCTTCCTCTTTATGCTTCGATAGGGTAGCAAACATCGTATCGGGCAAACTATATCCTCTACCGGGCTTGCGTTTCTTCTCCCAGGATGAAGTATTAGCGCCTGCGAGGAATACATGTTCGAACTCGAGACCTTTCGATCCATGTGTCGTCAGGAGATTTACTCCTTTGTCGGTGCCGCTCACCTGCACGAGTGGTAGGGGCAGGTCTTCTTTTTCCATCAACTCGATGATATTAACGAGGTCCTGCAAGGTGAGGAATGGATTGCGGCGCGTTTCCTCCCTGATGAACTCGAACAGCCCCGATATTACCTGCATCAACCAAAGTTTGTCCGGATCCTGCATCACGCGGTTTAATACTCCGCCCTCGCGAACGATATTTTCGAATAATAATTGAAGTGTATTGTTGGGAACGTCGGCGATCCATTTCTCCATGAGCTGGCTCGCATTTTTCAATCCTTCGTGTATTCCCTGTGAAAAGAGATCTTTTGGCGCGGCATTCGCCTTCTCGAATAGATACATGCGCAGGGAGGATTTCTGTCCACTAAGTCGTTTGTCCGCCGCTTCAATACTCAGCCGTGCGATCTCGATTGCAGGTACCTGGAACCAATCGAAATGCAATAACTCGAACAGCATTTCATCTCCACCATAGGGAGTGTCGTGTTCGGCTGCTAAATATTTCAGCAGGAGAATGATCTTCTGCGCTAACGGAATGTGAAGGATGTTTAGACTTCGCTTGCTGTATACCGGTATATGCCGCAGCTTGAAATACTGTGATAACTCTTCGCCGTACTTGTTTTCCTTATAAAGTATCCCGATGCGACCCGGCGCAATTCCCTTGCGAAGCAGGTTCTCTACCTGGAGAGTGATATCAATCATCTCGTGTCGGGAGGTCTCGTATTCCTTTATAGTGGGAGGATGGAGCAAGTGCTTGATCTTTTCGTTGCTGGCAAGCAGGTCCTTGCTTAGATCTGGGAAGATGCTAATGAGCCGCTCCTCGTTGCGGTTTATCAAAATGCGTGATATATCTAGGATCGGTTGGGTAGAACGGTAGTTGCTCGTTAGCACTACCGTCAACAGGTCCTGTTTGTAGCTTTCGGCAAAGTCCTGCATGTTCTTCACATTCGCTCCCTGGAATCGATAGATGCTTTGGTCATCATCGCCCACGACAAATACATTGGGCTTGTCCCAGTAGCTGATCAGGAGTTCGACTAGTCGGTTTTGGGTTCCACTCGTATCCTGGTATTCGTCAACGAGGATGTATTGGTAGCGTTCCTGGTAATCGGCGAGCAGGTTCTTGTTTTCTTCGAAGGCCTTAATGACCCAGTTGATCATGTCGTCGAAATCATAACGATTCTTTTTGCGCATCATCTGCTGGAAGCGGTCGAACTCGTGCACGGCGGCACGGAGTTTCTCCATTTTCTCTTTCTCGTCGTCGAACTTGTCTCTCTTGAGATCACCCGCATTGTATTCCTTGTATTTCCTTTTATAAACGTATTCATCACGCGTGGGCAGGCTGTCGACATATTCATCGATGCGGGCGTCGATAAATGCAGGCGTCCAACCCTCTCTCTTCATCGTGCTGAAAAGCGATTGCAGGTTGTTGATCTCGAAGTAAACATCGCCCCTGTATCTCTTGAGAGGGTGATTTTTCGGAAACGAATCGATCAGCTGCTTGAACAATTCGATACGTTCGAGATCGGAGATCGGATCGAGGGAAGTTTTCTCGAAGAGAGAAAGATTTTCCTGGATCACATCGTTGCAAAACGCGTGAAAGGTATAGATGGCAACGCGGTAGGCGTCGGGTCCTATGAATTCCAGAAGTCGTTTACGCATGGCGACTACGCCCGCGTCTGTATAGGTGAGGCAAATGATATTGGCGGGATCGGTATCCGTATCGAGGAGAATCCTGCCGATTCTTGCTGCGAGGATTTGTGTCTTGCCTGTTCCAGGGCCAGCGATCACCATCACCGGGCCATCGATAGCATCCACTGCACGGCGTTGTTGTTCGTTGAGGCGGGAGTACTCCTCGTTGAATTTTTTTTCGAGTCTATCCTTATTAAAAGACATGCTTTACATTTTTGATCAAGCTAGATTTCCTGAGAGCGAGAAACAGAGCGGGAGCGGGGTGGAAGCCCCCGCTCTCGCTCTGTTTCTCGCTCTGTTCCTGTTTCTCTTTTTCACTCCGTGAGTTGAACCGAGTGTACACTTCTAACGTATATAGGCCAAACAAGTTAATTTAAAAACTGACATTCTTTTCCCCATGGCTATACATTGTATTAAAATGGTGCAAAAAATTCCAGTGGCCCTCGACGTAGCCTGGAACTTCTTTTCCAATCCAGCTAACCTCGAACGAATTACTGAAGAGGGTGTAGGCTTCTCCATTGTCTCTAAACATCATAGTGACAAAATCTATCCGGGGCAAATAATCGAGTATCGGATAAAACCATTCGCCGGTATCAGTTTGTACTGGATGACAGAGATAACTAATGTAGTCGATCGACAATTATTCGTGGATGAGCAGCGATTCGGTCCGTTCGACATGTGGCACCACCAGCACCACTTTAAGGAGGTAGGCGGAGGTGTGGAGATGACGGATATCGTTCATTATAAGATTCCGTTTTGGGTGGTGGGGGAGTTGGCGAATGTGGTGTTTGTGAAGAATAAATTGCGAGGGATATTTGAGTATAGGAAGAATATGATCGGAGAGATTTTTCGATGATCGGCTTCTTGTATTCCTCGCTCCCGCTCTGTTTCTCGCTCTGTTCCTGTTCCTGTTTCTCTCTCTGTTTCTGTTTTTTCAACCTGAGAGCGAGAAACAGAGCGGGAGCGAGGAACAGAAACAGGAACATAAAACAGAAACAGAGCGAGAAACAGAGCGGGAGCGAGGGGGTGTTACTTCGCCCTCTTCTTTAATTCGGCAACCGGCATCACCATCATCCTTCCCACCGGCCTTCCTCCTCTATAAGTAATTAACTTCAGTGCACTCGCATCTTTGGGAACCGTAAGTGGGCCTGTGTACACGGGGTAGTATTGATCTGGAAAAGAATTATCGAAACTATAGTGAATGTCGAGTCCACTGATCTCGGTACTCAGCTTTACGAAGATGGTCGAGTCCTTCCTGCTTACTTCAAATGAGGGATCATAGATCGCAGGCGAATATTTCACCTGAGCTTGGTCAAGTCGTTCGAAATGCTTCTCCACGCGAGCGGAGAAGTCTTCCCAGTTTCTTTTTTCCTTTGGCGACCAAAGAGCTTCTGCTATCGCGAAGCCTCTTGGCCAGACCATGTATTGCACGGTGCGCATATTGTATATCTGTTCGGTCCACAAGTTGGCCTGTCCACCTTTGATAAGCCTGGCGTCCACTCCTTCTGGTACCGGCTCAAACTGGTAGGCTTTCTTTAATCGCAAACTCGCATAGACCGGCGCCTCCATTATCACGTCGCCCTGCATGTAATCGATGTAGGCGAAATCAGTGGGGCTCATCACCACCTCGTGTCCGAGTTTCGCCGCTTCGATCCCACCCTTCATTCCACGCCAGCTCATCACCGCTGCGTTGGGTGCTAACCCGCCCTGGAGAATTTCATCCCAGCCGATCATCTTCTTTCCTTTCGACTTAATGATATTGGCCATGCGTTTTACGAAGTAGCTCTGCACCTGGTCGAGGTTGGCGAGTTTCTCCTTCTTCATCATGTCTTTTATTTGCTTGCTCTTCTCCCAGAAATTTCTTGCCGTCTCATCACCGCCCATGTGTATGTATCCGAAAGGAAATAGTTGTGCCACTTCCGTAAATACTTTATCCACGAACTCATAGACTTTTTCATTCGCCGGGCATAGAGTATTATCTAACGTTCCATAAAAATGTTTTCCTCCTCCGGGCCAGATCATGAACTGTTCACCCGAATTGACGGTATACTTCCCAGGAGTACAAGTAAGCTCGGGATAGGAGGCGAGGGCGGCGAGGCTATGACCAGGCACATCGATCTCAGGAAGGATGTCGATGTATCTTTCACTGGCGTACTTCACCAGGTCTCGAATGTCTTCATGTGTATAGAATCCGCCATAGTTGCGCGGTTCGTCAGGTGTAGGAGGAGAGAATCTTCCGAAGTTGCCAGTCTTCTCTACTCGCCATGCCCCGACTTCGGTAAGCTTAGGCAGGCTTTTTATTTCGAGTCTCCAACCCTGGTCATCCGTCAGGTGAAGATGAAGCAGGTTGAATTTGTACCTCACCATATCATCAATGAATTCCTTCACCTGTGCGGGCGTGAAAAAGTGTCGAGACACATCGAGCATAAGACCTCGCCATCCGAAGCGCGGATAGTCGTCGATGGAGACGACGGGTAGTTGCCATGACTTTCCCGCTATGATAGTTTTGCTTTCGATCTCTTTTGGTAATAATTGATAAAGTGTCTGTACGCCGAAGAAGATACCCGCCGGGTCAGCGGCGGTAAGAGAGACGCCGTCGGTTGTTACGCGGAGGCGATAGCCTTCCGTCTGGATCGACCCATCGGATGAAAGCGACAGGAAGATCGATTGCGGCAAGGCGGTAGCACCCTGTTGGGTATTGACCTTATTGCCGGTAACACGGGTCAGTCTCTCCGAAAGTTGCCTTGCTATTCGCTGCAGGTCCGGACTTGCAGAAGTGACGATCGTGATCGTCGAAGGCAGGATGAAGCTCCCGGTGCCCCAGGTCTCTGACGCGGGCTTCGGTATGATTGCCTGGTTTTGAGCTAAACTTGCAATCGCAAAAAGGAGGGGTAATAAGGCAAGGGTAATTCGTTTCATATTAAATCTTAATAGACTACAATTTAATTATTTATGCAAAACGGCGGGAAGATATTATATGAGATGCGTTTGAGCTGGGTATGGATGCAATCCACAGGAGTAAGAGGGAAAATTTCGCTGACCGGGATCAATTTTCCCATGAAGTAGGGGTAATAAGGGCATGCACTTATAGACCTTGGTTTGATCTGACCAATAGCTTTTATATATTTGGGCGGCAACCTCGCCACCACCTTAGCTATGAGACGAATATCGAACCTTATCCTCCTATTAGTTTGTGCTACGCATGTCCCTATCGTAGCGCATTTACAATCCTTTTATGCCTTTCAGAAAGATGATACGCTTCTCCGCCGCAATTATTACGAGCAGACGGTGAAGAAGAAGCAAATGGCGTTAGCATCCGTCGGCAAGGAGCATGCAAAGGATTACAAGAATCTTTACGAGGAACAATTTAAGGAAATAGGAAGCTTATGGCAGAGCAGCCGGCCGGTGACGGCCACCGAGGCGCATGGCTATATCCAATCGATCGTCAACAAGATCATCGCCTCGAATCCCGAACTCAAAGGAACGGATGCACGCGTTGTTTTTTCCCGCGACTGGTGGCCTAATGCGGTGAGCATGGGCGATGGCACGATTGTGATCAATGCGGGGTTGTTCGTATACATGAATAACGAGGCAGAATTAGCGTTCACCATCTCACATGAGCTGGCTCACTACTATCTCGAGCATACGCCTAAAAAAATAAAGAACTACATCGAACTCATCAATAGCGACTCTTACCAGGCAGAACTGAAGCGAATAAAGAAGACGACATACGGTGCGGGAAAGGAACTCGAGAACTTTGCGAAGTCGGCCGTCTTCGGTAGCCATCGTCACAGCCGTGAATTCGAGGCGGCGGCAGACAAGCAGGGACTGAGCTTCCTGAAGAATACGGGATATGATTGCAACGCTGCAAGGACGACGCTCGAATTGCTCGATAAGATAGATGACTCGCTCCTCTATGAACCCCTCGATCTGGGTAAAGTGCTCAATTTCTCCAGCTATCCTTTTAAGAAGAAATGGATACAGAAAGAGTCGGTCATTTTCGCCGAAGTAGAAAGCAGCAGTTCGTTCACGGACAGAGAGAAGGATTCGCTCAAGACGCATCCGGATTGTTCGAAAAGAATTGCGCTACTCGCAGATGAGATCAATGCGGCAGGTGCCGGCAAGCAGCAGTTCGTTGTCAGCGAGAAGCTATTTCAACAACTCAAGAAAGACCTGTATATAGAAATGTCGGAGGAATGCTTGCGCCAGAAGGACCTGAGTCGCGGCCTTTATTTTCATTTATTGATGTTGCAGTCGGGAGAGAATACGGAATGTGCAGTTTATGCCATCAGCCGTGGATTGAACCTGCTGTATGAAAAGCAGAAAGATCACAAGCTGGGACAGGCGATAGATAAGGAGAACAAAATGTATACAGCGGATTATAATCTACTCCTGCGTCTTCTGGACAGGATACGTCTCGAGGAAATTGCCAACCTCAATTATGCGTTGTGCAATACGTATGCTGAAAAGATGAAGGGAGATGCGAAGTTCAACGAAGAGATGACCAAGGCTAAACGAATCAAAGAATCATCAACATTTTAAACTATAACACCACATAATGAAAAAACATGTACTGCTAATGGGGCTTATGCTATTGACGGGTCTGTGCTCGATGTCGCAAAAACTGTCGATAGAGAATGTGCTAAAGGCTACGCTGCGTAACTCCGATGCAATCAAAGAGGGTTCTGAAGTGAAAGGTTATTATTTCTTCTATGTCAGCGACAAGATCGATAAGAAGACCAATGAGTACACTCTGCAAATCACGGATAACAACCTGAAGAAGCTAAAGGATATTAAATTCCAGGATTCAAAGGACGTAACGATCCTTGAATCTTCTTTCAATGGCACTGACCTGATCTTCCTGTTCTATAATGAAGACGCTCGTACGTTCGAGTACCAGGTTTATGGTGCCGATGGAAAGAAGAAACATGTTTACAACAGGGAACTTACGAAGAAGGAGAAGAGGTATCTTGAGCAGACCTACCTAGCTATCGATGACGAGGAGCAGACATTCAAAGGACTATATCCCATCGAAGGAAAGGGATTCATCTCAAACATGCCAAGCCGTGAAGACAAAGACTACACTTTCCAGGTAGATTACTTTTCTACTGAGAAGAGGAAGCAGTGGACATTCACTCCAACACTAGGGGCGAAGAAATTCATCGGTGATTATCTCGGCACACACAATGGTGTTGTGTACTTCGAAGAGTTGAAGTTCGGGAGCATGATGGATCAAAAACCCGAATCGTTTCTGCTCGGTCTCGACCTTGAGACTGGAAGACAGTTGTTTGAGAAGCCAACGGATAATGCGAAATATAAAGTTTATCCCGCTAGCATGTCGATAATGAACGGCAAGGCGATCATCTTCGGCGAGTACTTCGATCCGAATGGTAATATAGCAAAGGATAAGTCACTTGGTTTCGCATTTATCGGCGTCGATGAGAAAGGAAATTTCACGAGCGAAAAGTATAACAGCTGGGATCTCGAATTGGGTAAATTTCTTGATGTAACATCTAAAGGAAAGATTGCCGATTTCGGCTTTATGTATGTCCACAACATCATGCAGATGGCGGATGGCAATGTATTTGCTATCGGCGAAGGGTATAAGAAGGTGACGAGTGCCCTTGGTATTGCGAGTACGCTCCTTTCTGGCGGCCGAGGCAACGGTTTGAGCGTGATGAAGATAAAAGTTACAGATATGATGCTTATCAAGTTTGACAAGGACTTCAATGTGAAGGAAGCGAAAGTCTATGATAAAAACTCGAACAGTGTAGAACTTCCCAGCGGTATGGAGTTTGTGAGCGCACCGTTATTAGGTAAGCTCGTAAAGTATACGTTTGGCGACTTTGATTATTCGTACTCTCAGACCAACAAGGAGAATACGTCGTTCACTGTATGTTATAGCGATTTTGAGAGAGGCAAGAATTACAAAGGCGGTACATTCAACTCCATTAGTTATAATGAGGGGAAGATCACAACCGATAAGATCCAGACCAAATCGGATGCTACCCGTACGGCAGTATTACCCGGCAAGCAAGGACAGGTACTTATCCTGGATTATTACAGGAAGGCGAAGAGACTTGATATTCATTTCGAGAAGTTGAACTAATTAAAAACCAAAACTAACTGTAGCGAGACTCCTGCCAACTGGCGGGAGTTTTTTTGTTTCACGCAAAGCCGCAAGGGTTCACGCAGAGGCGCGGAGGCGCAGAGAAAGGGTTTCTCGCAAAGACGCCAAGTTTCGCAAAGCCGCGAAGGTTTCAGGCAAAGGCGCGGAGGCGCAGAGAAAGGTTCCTCGCAAAGACGCAAAGAAAGGTTTTAGTCGGAAGAGCGATGGTGGTGAGAAT
>JACMKU010000066.1 GCA_014379965.1 Chitinophagaceae bacterium | reverse complement strand
GGCGGAAGCTATGATGAGAACTTAATTTATGTCAACGATTTCGAAGTGTTTCGACCCTACCTTGTAAGGAGTGGACAGCAGGAGGGTTTAAGTTTCATCAATCCCGAGTTGGTTCGCAACATCAGTTTCTATAATGGGGGATTCCAGGCAAAGTATGGAGATAAGATCAGCAGTGTACTCGACATTCAATATAAACGTCCAAAGAAGTTTGGCGGCTCCGCCTATGTCGGCATACTCGAGCAAGGTGTACACGTAGAGGGGCTCACCGCAGGAAACAGACTGGGTTACCTGGTAGGCGTGCGCAACCGCAGCAACAGGAACCTGTTGAGCCGGCAGGAGACTCAAGGGAATTATGTGCCTTCCTCCACTGATCTCCAGATCTTGCTCACCTACCAATTGAATACGAAGTGGCAGGCTGAGTTATTCGGGAATATATCCCAGACTAAATTCTCCCTCAAGCCTGAATTCAGCCAACTCAGTACTTCCGTATTCTCGCCGTTCTTCACCCAGAGTTTAGGCATCGACATCTTCTTCGACGGGCAGGAGAAGGATGAATACCAGACTAACATGATTGGACTAGCGTTTACCAACCAGGTGAGCCGGAAACTCAGATTGAAATGGATGGTCTCGAGATTTGAAAACGATGAACGCGAAAATGTCGACATCGCGGGCGCATACCTTTTCGGTGAGCGCGACTTTGACAAGAGTCAGCCGACTTACGGAATGATCATCAATCCCCTTGGAGCAGGTGTATTCCAGAACTTCAATAGGAATACACTCAATATCGAAAACTGGAATGTATCTCACAAAGGAAATCTCGAACGAGGAAAGCATGCCTGGCAGTGGGGGTTGGCGTTCGACAAAACAGCCATTGCTGATAAGCTGAATGAATGGGAGGCCCAGGATTCAGCTGGGTATAATATTCCCTTTGATCCAAATCTTTTGCAATTCAGCAAAGTGATAAAGTCGACCGCTTCTCTTGACATCAATAAATTTTCTGGTTATCTACAGGACAACATCCTGTTTGGCGATTCCCTTAATTCCTATACACTGACTGCGGGCGTGCGATTTAACTACAATTCATTGAGCAAGGAACTGCTGATCTCTCCCCGTGTTGGTGCCAGTTGGAAGCCCGACTGGGAAAGGGACATCATTTTCCGCGCAGCGGTTGGCGCCTATCACCAACCACCTTTTTATAGGGAACTTAGGAGATACGATGGAACTGTCAACAAAGACCTGAAAGCGCAGAAGAGTTGGCAGGGAGTTGTAGGTTTTGATTACAATTTCCGTGGATGGGGACGGGCTATGCGACTTACAACGGAGGCGTATTACAAGACCATGAGCGATGTGGTTCCCTATGACATCGACAATGTTCGTGTACGGTATTTCGGCGAGAATGTAGCAAAGGCATATGCCGCCGGAATAGAGATGCGACTGTTTGGAGAACTCGTGAAAGACGCGGAGAGTTGGATAAGCCTGGGTTTCATGAAGACGCGTGAGGACATCGAGGGTGATACCTATAAAGATTATACGCTGAATGACCAGAATGAGCCCATCGACAGCGTGACGAAAGAGAAGGGCTGGGTTAGAAGACCCACGGACAGGCTGATAACATTTGGAATGTTCTTCCAGGATTATCTGGCCACCAACAAAAACTTCAAGATGTATCTCAACCTTCTTTATGGCAGCAATCTTCCGTATAATATTCCCAATAATGTGAAATATAGAAATGGCCTGGAGATTCCACCATACATACGTGTCGATATCGGATTCAGCGCCTTACTACTTGACAGTGACCGCAGCAAGCGACGAAGTCATAGCCCCTTCCTTGGCTTCGACAACATCTGGGCTAGCCTGGAAGTGTTCAACCTGATCGATCGCCCCAATACCATTTCTTACCTTTTAATAAAGGACTTCTCGAATACTACGTACACGCTTCCTAATAGATTAACGCCGAGGCTGGTGAATTTCAAGATTGTTGCAAGATGGTAACTGAAAGAGATGCTGGATACTGCACCCCGTTACAGAAATGTCCTTTGATGGGGATGCTAGATGCTGGAAGGTCATTGCGAGCGCAGCGAAGCAAACTATCGCAATTGAGCAAGCGCCTCTTTTAATGCATCGAAATTGACTTGTGTGCCGGTATTCGCAGTCTCCTCGACATATGCCACGGTTCCTGTGGCGTCGATCACGATCACTCCGCGTTTGGCAACGCCTTTGATACCGCAGATGAAATTGCAATGGTACATGTCATAGTCATGGATGGTTCGCTTGTTTGCATCCGATAGCAAATCGAAATTGATCTCATACTTTTCCTTGTATGCTTTCAGTGAGAAGGGCATGTCCACCGATATTCCTAAAACTATCGCACCAAAATCTTTGTAGGTGCTCATCTCATCCCTGTTGGTACACATTTGCGCGGTGCAAGTACTGGTAAAGGCGGCGGGAAAGAAATGAAGTATGACAATGGATCCCTTCAAGTCTTCTAGCGATATCTCCTTACGATCTGTATTATAGAGCTTAAATGCTGGCGCTTTTGTGCCGACTGCTATTGCCATGGATTTTTCTTTGGGTAAATGTACGATTGGATTTGGATGATGGAGGCTGGATACTGGATGCTGGATGCTGGATGCTGGATACTGGATGCTGGATGCTAGATACTGGATGCTGGATGCTTAATGCGAGCACCATTACTTCTGTTGTGTAGTTCTGTAACCATATCCAGTATCTAGTATCCAATGTTTCAGTTGCAGTGAAGCTTCGACATCAAGCATCCAGCATCAAGCATCCAGCATCCAGCATCCAGTATCCAGCATCAAGTATCAAGCATCCAGCATCAAGCTTCCAGCTTCCAGCATTAACTAAACTTTCTACCCGAATATTTCTATTCACAATTGTGAATAAGTACCTTTAGGAAATACGTATTCCATTCAGTTATATTTGGAATCAGAGGGGTCAAGCTTCTGTAACCTCAGAAGACGCAACAGAATCCGGCAGGCCCTTCGCCGGCTTTGTGAATTAAATTAAATTGGACTGAATTGACAGACACGATCATTAACCTTGAAACCGTTAACCCTATTGAGTTCTTTGGAGTAAATAACGGCAAACTCGACATTCTCAAGAAAAAATTTCCTCTTCTCAAAATTCTTTCCCGCGGCACACAGATCAAGTTAAGTGGTGCGCCGGAGCAGATAGAAACTGCCAAGGAAAAGATTGAGCTCCTCATCTCCTATCTCGAGCGCAATGGCCACATGAGTGAGAACTATTTTGAACAGATCCTCGGTGGCGATGACGCAGAAACAGTAGACAATTTCAAAGACAATCATCCCAATGATGTGTTGGTTTTTGGTCCTAACGGCAAGTCCGTAAGGGCACGTACCGCCAACCAGAAACGGATGGTTAGCGAAGCTGAAAAGAATGACATCGTTTTCGCTATCGGCCCAGCTGGTACAGGCAAGACGTATACTGCCGTCGCACTCGCAGTCCGGGCACTGAAGAATAAGCAGGTCAAGAAGATCATCCTCACGCGTCCCGCTGTCGAGGCAGGTGAAAACCTTGGTTTCCTTCCGGGTGACCTCAAGGAGAAGATCGATCCCTACCTGCGTCCACTGTATGATGCGCTGGACGACATGATTCCTGCGGATAAACTCGGCTATTATATGACGACTCGCACGATCGAGATCGCCCCGCTTGCCTATATGAGAGGCCGGACACTCGACCATGCATTCATAATATTGGATGAGGCACAAAATGCCACGGAACTACAGTTAAAGATGTTTCTCACCCGTATCGGCGCTAACGCCAAGGCTATCATCACTGGCGATATTACGCAGGTGGACTTGCCAAGGAATCAACGTAGTGGTCTCGGAACTGCAGTTCGAATCTTACAGAACATCGATGGCATTGCTCACATCGAATTGGATGAAGAAGACGTGGTTCGTCACCGCCTGGTGAAGCAAATCCTTCGTGCTTATACAAAAGAGCATGAGAAGGAGTTTCCACAGGAGTACACGAAGAAATAACCTAAGTATTGGCCTGCTGAAACAGATCATCCGCAAGCCTTCTACTTTTTATTTATTATTTTGCAGGAATGAAAAAGATATTTTATCTCTCATTCCTGCTTTTTTATTTATCCGCCTGCAATAATGAGGACAAGAGGGATTCAGCAGCCGAAGACGATGTAGATGCAGCGCGAAGCTTTATCGAGGCTGCCCTCGATGGAAATTTCGATCTTGCACGGACGTATATAGTCAACGATTCCCTGAACAACCAGGATATTAATGTTTCGGAGAGACTGTATAATGAACGTATGCAGCCTGAAGACAAGGCGAAGTATAAAACGGCATCCATTAATATTCACGAAATCCAGAGACAAAACGATTCTACAACGATCGTCCATTATTCTAACACTTACCGTAATCAACGCGATTCATTGAAGGTGATAAGATATGCGGGAAAGTGGCTCGTGGATTTTAAGTACATTTTCAAACATAAACCCGATAGCCTGCAATGATCAAGAACCTCCTCCTCGTTGGACTCGGTGGCGGCCTTGGTAGCATGGCCCGGTATCTTTGTCAGAGGTGGTTCAGCATAGCTTTTCCCAATCATTTTCCATGGGGCACACTTGTCGTAAATGTTTCGGGTTGCCTGCTGATTGGAATCTTCTGGGGAATCGGTTTAAAGCAAATTGCGGTAAATGAAAATTGGAAACTCTTTCTTTTAACGGGCATTTGCGGTGGGTACACTACGTTTTCTGCATTTACCCTCGAGAGCATCGGACTTCTTCGTGAGGAGCGCACCGGATTATTTTTTGCTTACATTCTTGCCAGTGTAGTCGTAGGACTCCTCGCTACCTACGTCGGTATCAGGATTTCCAGTTACACCTAATATCAAACTTATGCTTACAGTTAACCATCCATGGCACGGAGCACATTTTGGAGAAAACGCTCCTCAGAAAGTAAACGCCTTGATTGAGATACCACAGGGATCCCGTGCGAAATACGAAGTAGATAAAGCCACCGGTCTGCTGAGGCTCGATCGGGTGATTTATTCCTCGTTCCACTACCCTATTAACTATGGATTCATTCCGCAAACCCTGGGACAGGATGGTGATCCGCTTGATATCCTGGTCTTGTGTTCACAGTCTATCCAGAGTCTTTGCCTTGTTGATGCCAATGTGATTGGTAATATGCAGATGATGGATAGTGGGGAGGTCGACGATAAGATCATTGCGGTAGCGGCCAAGGACCCTTCAGTGAATCATTTTCAGAAAATGGAAGATCTGCCACATCACTTCCTGCAAGAACTACGCAATTTTTTCGAACAATACAAAGTATTGGAGAATAAGAAAGTTGCCATCGATAACTTCCAGGACAAAGACACCGCCTGCAGGGTAATTCGCGAGGCGATAGATTTCTACAAAGAGACTTTTGGAAAATAAATTCAAACATATGAATGCTGAATCCATCCTGCTGTTAATGACAGTAGGCCTTTTCGCTGGCATGCTTAGCGGGCTGGTAGGTGTCGGTGGGGGTATCATCATCGTACCCGCACTGGTATTCTTCCTCGGATTTACTCAATTGCAGGCCCAGGGCACTTCCCTCGGATTGCTGTTATTGCCGGTAGGTGTTTTCGCGGTCATGAACTACTACAAGGCTGGGCACATCGACTTCAAAGTAGTTGGCGTCATGAGCATCGCCTTTGTGGCCGGTGGTTGGATAGGTAGTAAACTCGCCTTACGACTCGACCAGGATACCGTAAAGAAAATATTCGCGATCGTCCTTTTCTATACCGCGTTTCGCCTGCTTCATTGGGATATGGCGGTGGTGAAGTGGGTGAGGGGATGGTTTGGTTAAGTAGTTGAATGGGTTGATAAAGTTGATTAGGTTGATTGAGTTGATCGGGTTTTCAGGATCTGCCCGAACTTAATCAACTCAATCAACCTAATCAACCCAATCAACCCACTCAACATCATAAAAAAAATTAACAGATCCAACACCCACCAACCCCATACCTTCACAACACACACTACTCATGAGAAGATTTTACCTCATTCTACTACCCATATTGTTTCTTGTAGAGAACAGTCATTCGCAATCTGCTGTGCAGAAAGTAGCAAGTCTCTATTTCAGGTCTGATCCATTCGTGACGAGTTTTAGTTCCTTCATGAAACACCTGCTTAATGATCCAACGCTTACTGATAAGATTATTAAGAAGAGGACTGATTCTACTTTGTTTTATTTCCAGGGGACATACAGTAGCCACAATCCATTTTTCTTCAAACCAAAGCGCACTGAGGTAGTATTGAAGGAGCTTCCGGCGAAATTGGATTCTTCCACTGTCGATACGATCTATACCTACCAATTGTTCGCCTTCATTGACGAAACAAAAGAAGGAACTGCGGAATTGAAGAAACAATTCGAGAAGATTTGCAAGAAATATAAGTCGAACTTTTCAAAGACCACGTTCAATGAGAATAAGGAAAGCAAGCTTGAAAATGCCACATACAATTTCTTCGAGCGATCCTATGCGATAGCCCCTTTGGCCGTGACCTGGGTAGGCCCGAATTCGAAAAATGAGATGTGCCTGATCCTGACTATCAGGATGGAGACTCAAAGGAATATGGCTCGCTTACCAGTACCTCTTTATACTTTCTAGCGAATGTGTTCGTTTTCCGGTGTCGCCATTTATGATCCCTTTTTTATCGATCTCATCGATCCTCACCCTTCCGGACGCATGTATCAGCTGAGTATTGTTTAATAGAATGCCTACATGAACGATTTCGTCCCTGTCGTCGAAGAACACCAGGTCACCACACACTCCATCCTTCAACTTCTTCACCGTGCTTCCTATCTGAGCCTGCTGCCACGCATCCCGGGGTAGATCAATGCCCATCATTTTGAAGTTGACCTGGACAAAGCCGCTACAGTCGACGCCAAGAATCGTCCTCCCACCCCACAAGTAAGGCGCATTGAGCCAGGGTGTAGTCAACTCCACCACCTTCTCCGCACCTGGTTTTTGCTCGGCGGGTTTCACATAAGAACCAGTAAAGCCATACTCCATTCCCTGCAGACTGCCGCGGCCATTTGCGAAACCCGGAAGGGAAGAACCATATGGTATATGCATAATGCCCCCATTGATGTGAATAGGTGACAAAAGACCAGAACTCGTATATTCCGTCCGCGTCATTTTACCCGGGTCACTGATCTCGCGAAGGAGGTTGCGTGTCATCCATCCTTCGTAGTGGTCATGGAGGCTTTGCACCTTTACCCAAAGTGGACCTTTCGAACGTAGTATCTTCACCATTTCTCCAAACAGCAATTGGCTCACCAATTCACGACGGTGGTTTGCCTTTCGCCTCACCGGGGCCGCTGGTACCGCCACAACCGCATAATCCATAGAAATATTTTTTTCGAATATAGTAAATGAACCAACGATCCTATTATGAATTTATTGGTTCGTGGCATCTTTGTATAGAAGTTTCAATGGGTTCACGCAAAGACGCAAAGGCGCAGAGGAAGATGGAATAAGGAATTGGGAATCGGGAATTGGGAATTGGGATTAGAGTGGAGTGGAATTGACTTTCCACCTCCCAATTCCCGATTACCAATTCCGGCTTCTTTACCCTTTGCGCCTTTGCGTCTTTGCGTGAAAAAATCCCTATTTTTCGTTTGTGAACGCAGGTAAATATGCACATATCACAGATCAGGAACTCCTCGCCAAGTTTCACGCCGATCATAATAATGAGTGGCTTGGGATACTATTAGAAAGGTATACCCTCCTGCTACTCGGTGTCTGTATGAAATATCTGAAAAATGAGGACGACGCGAAGGACAGTGTACAACAGATTTTCCTCAAGGTGATCCAGGAATTGCACAAATACAAAGTTGAATACTTTAAGTCGTGGGTTTACATGGTGGCTAAGAACTACTGTTTAATGAAACTGCGGGACAAACAAGGTAAGCTGGCAACCTCTCTCAATGAGAACATCCATTCCACCCCTGACGAAGAACTCGACAAGCAGGTCTTTTTACAAAACGACAAGACGTTAGAAGTAATGGAGGAAGCTTTAGGCGAACTCAACGCTGAGCAGAAGCAATGTGTAACTTTGTTTTATCTTCAGAAGAAGAGCTACCAGGAAATAAATGAACTTACAGGGTTTTCAATGTTGCAGGTAAAGAGTTATATTCAAAACGGGAAACGTAACCTGCGGATATCTATTGAAAGAAAACTTGGAGAAAAGACCAACCCCGGAAATGCCAGGTAATATCAAAGACATACTATCCCATTTGTCTACAGAGATTGACCAGGAGACGTTACTACTCTACCTGCAGGACAAGCTTTCCGCGGAAAAAAAACACGAGGTGGAGAAGATTCTGCTTGAGAATGAATTTGCCAACGATGCACTTGAGGGTCTCCAGGAGTTTAGAGACAAGCAGCAGATCGCATACATGGTGGATATGCTCAATCGCGATCT
>JACMKU010000065.1 GCA_014379965.1 Chitinophagaceae bacterium | reverse complement strand
TCCTCGATGCCGAACGGCCAACCACTTCGGGGAATCCAGTCACGTTCCCGAAAGTCATGTTCGTCGAATTGCGCGCAATACCCCGCCCACAAGACTGACGACCCACCAAACTGGCGTGCTCGAGTTTCGGTGAGAGGATATGGAAGTCCGACACATTCACCAACAAGGAGCGCTTGCTGGTCTCCGTCGTTCTCGAATCCTCCCGCTTCCAGAAGCAGCACATCTGCTGTTCCTGCCAGTTCGCGCGCTAGAGTCAATCCGACCGGTCCCGCGCCAACGATGACTACTTGCGCTGACCGGTCGAGTGTCACGTTCGTTAAATCAGCATCGAGAATCATTCAGCCTCCGGACCTTGCTAATTTGCGTTCAACGTGTTTCTCGAACACCCTCCGAATCAAGAGCCAATCCATAGTTTGTCTCCACAGCCTCATTCGGTCACGGGATTCCAACGGTACATACACTTTTGCGACGAGCTCAATACTTCTGCGCCATAGACGATGTTCACACTGCGACGGACCTAAATCGAGGTTTCTAAGGACTGAGAAGGGCGATGCGTGACCAAATGTGGACGACGCGCGATAGTCCTGCCATACGTCTCTGAAGTTGATCGACCAGGAGCGCACCAAAGTCGCTAATATGAGATCAAAATGGTTTATTAAACCATTTTGCCGGCAATTGGAAGCGATGCCTCGCCAATGTGTCGACTTCTTGAGAGTCGGCGTGAGCACCCCATCCCAAAAGATGCCTGAACTCAGCAACTTCGGGTTTAGGATACCAATCCGGATTCAAATCAGCAAGTTCAGGAACGATCACAGATTATTGGATTAATTAAGATTCTTAGACACCATCAGTTTCCGTCAGAATTGATGAATTCCCAATGCTTAAATTCTCATCGGAGTGTCTATAAACTGAACTGTCCACGCCGTGACCGCGATCAGAAAAAGAACTTCCACCAAATCATTCTTGCGCTTTGCTGGTCGGGTATTCCTTGTGGTAAGCTTCCAAACTCGATGCCGACACCAGTTGAGATTAGGGACTGGTGATTTTCGCCCGAGTGAACCCATCTTAAAGAATTAGTATCGGGGTCCGGCCAAACGTGCCGGGCGTGGTTTAACCCGAGTGGAATCGAGAGCAACAACGGAATTGATTGCTGCGACGCCTGTGAAGAACTTACTTTTCTCGGCGGGTCGGACCAGCAGGTTGGCGAACCGTGTTCAGGAAATTGTTACGACAACGAGCAACCGGAAAGTTTTTTCTCCCGCCTCAAGTCAGCATTGCTGGAAAACGGAGTTTTTAAAGATGTCTTCAATTACGATGTCTTCAATTACATTGAAGGTTATTACAATCGGGTGCGGTTACATTCGAGTTTGGGTGACAAAACACCGATGGAATATGAAGCCGAAATAAAAGTAAAAAATAAGGAAGGAAAAGAGAATTTAGTGTCTATTTACACTTGACCATCTCAAACAGAGTAGGATGCATCGGCTCACACTGGATTTACAACGCGCTTGGATTCTCGCTGCACCTTACTGGCGTAGCCCTGACCGATTTCGTGCAGGAGCTATGCTGATCGGACTGATCACTCTTAACTTTCTACTTGTGGGCACCACTCTTCTATTTACGTACTGGCAGGGCGCTTTCTATGATGCTTTGGAAGCAAAGGATTGGTGGGCGTTTATCGGATCGTTATTGTGGTGGACTAGTTCTCCGAGCAGCGGCTTCACTTTAGGGTTCTCTCCCATCCTCGCGATTTTTGTGGTCGCGACCGCTTGTGAGCAGTACTTACGCCAAGCGCTGCAGATTCGTTGGCGGCGTTGGATGACTGACACGTTTGTCAGCGACTGGTTGGCGGACCGCGCTTATTACAGTATGTCGCTGATAGACAAAAGGACCGACAACCCAGATCAGCGAATTGCGGAGGATATACGGTTATTCACCGAAAACACCTTAGTGCTTGGGTTAGGCTTGATTCGTTCCGTTGCGTCTCTCATTTCGTTCATTGTGCTTTTATGGCAGCTTTCCGAGACAGTCATCGTTTTCGGTATCACGATTCACGGATACTTAGTGTGGATTGCTGTACTGTACGCGCTAGGCGGCACTTGGCTCGTCCATTTAGTCGGACGGCAGCTTACGCAGCTTCATTTCGTCCAACAAAAAGTGGAGGCGGATTTCCGGTTTAGCCTTATGCGATTGCTGGAAAACAGTGAGGGCATCGCGTTTCATGCGGGCGAGCAAGAGCAAGCCCACGAGCTATCACAGCGATTTGCATCAATATTGAGCAACTGGCTTGGAATCATGAAGGTAACTCTACGTTTGACGTTCTTTACAACCAGTTACGCGCAGTTGATGCTCGTATTTCCTCTCGCAATTGTTGCGCCTGCATATTTTGCAGGTAAGATGGCGCTCGGAGGTATCTTTCAGACAAGCAATGCATTCGTTCAGGTGCAGACTGCCCTTTCGTGGTTCGTCCAGAGCTATGGTGCCCTGACTGACTGGCTGGCAACAGTCGAGCGTCTTTCCACCTTTCGTGAGTCAGTCTCTAAGATGCGCGCCGTTAGTGAAAGACTCACAGTGGTCCAGGGTAGCGATCACTTCGAGATTACCGCTCTCGATCTCAAAGTTCCGGACGGTCGTACTTTATTCCGGGTTGAAGAATTTCGCATCCGGCGCGGAGATCGGCTGTTGATTCAGGGTCCAAGTGGATCCGGCAAATCTACCTTATTACGAGTGATTGCTGGAATTTGGCCATTTGGCTACGGTTCGATCAAGCAACCTGAAGGTCACCGATTATTTTTGCCGCAACGTCCTTACGTGCCCTTGGGAAGTCTCAAGCGCGTGGTCTGCTATCCTCGGAATGCTGCCGATTTCGCCGACGCTGATGTCGCGGCGGCGCTTCACGCCGCGGGACTGGGACATCTTGAAGCCGAATTGGCGAGGACCGATAATTGGGAGCAGCGACTTTCAGGTGGCGAGCAGCAACGTTTGACATTGGCTCGCGCCCTCCTGACTCGGCCGGACTGGCTGTTCTTGGATGAGGCTACCTCAGCTCTGGATCCTTTGGCGGAAGCGGGTTTCTATTCGCTACTGAGCGAAAAATTGCCTGACTGTACCCTTATCTCAATCGCACATCGCGTGGAGGTGCATCGCTTCCATACCAGAATTGTTACGATAAGCGACGGTATGCTCCGAGAAGGTCGGATTGATGAAGGATCAAACCCTCCAGACTGAGAATGGCTTCTAGCTAGCCGATTCGTAACGTCCGCGACATCTCACAGTCTGGCTGATGTTCAGTGCAGCTTGCGGACAGTCTGAACATCCGTGCGAAATGTTACGCTTTCGTATTTTGGGTTGCTTCTTGTTCTCTGATGTAGGCATATTATGATTCTTTCTCCAGTACATTTCAACAGCTCGTTTTTGTTCGTTGGCATTAAGCGATTTTTTCCTGCCTCCCAATTTTTCTCTGGCTCTGGCAGCGGCTAATCCGGGATTTGTTCTTACAATCGGATCAGCTTTCTTTCAAATTCGGCTAAGGCAGCGAAAATACAAAAGATCAGTTTACCGCTTGATGTAGTCGTATCGATGATTTCTACAAACTTTTGAATCCGATGCCTTTTTCTTCGAGGAAATTTACCCAATCTATCAAATCGCAGATCGAGCCTCCCAAACGGTCAAGCCGCCAGACAATTAAGACATCGCTTTTTCGCAACATTTCTTTAGATTTTTATAATCCCTCTCGTTTCGCGATGGTCATACGCTGCGATTCTTTGCTCGAGCTGCTTCAGCAGCCATTCCCAATGATACGCGGAGCAAAATCCCGGAGAAGTAGCGATGATCCAGCGAGCTACTTCGATGTTTGAATTAATTAATGCGTCGAAGAATCGTTGCAGCTTGTTTATCGCATTGTCGCGTAACGAAACGTCAGGGACGTAGGCGGCACCGCAACTGGCGCCGTTGAAGTCGTTGATAAAGTAGTCTAAGTCGATATGAATAATGACTCGAGCTGAAGGTTCGGTGATGAATAGGGTATCAGGGTCCGACGATACGTAATAGCTTCCTACGACGTTCGGTCCCGGCGAATCCACCTTGGCGATTGCCGCGAATTTCCTTCCGGGAAGTAGGTCATAGTGGCATGGCTCACGCACGATCCAACTGAAAGCACCTCGTCCCGAAACATTGTTAAGGTGGCGGATATGAATCGAACTACCGGAGTAGTAAAGCGGCGTCAGGTAGTTGCCGATATTTAGAGCTCCGGAATGAATCGCCGATCGCCAACTGCCGCTGCACATCGGGTCGAACAAAGCACCACTCGTTGGATCAACTAGTACGTTATCCGAAACACACAGCAGCGTCGCCATTAGGTCCGTATGATCATCCAGGTGGATAATCGTCAATTCATTACACTCGTCGAGGAGTTCCGCAATGAAATATCCGGTCCACGAATCTTCGAAACAGATGTCGATGCGTTCGGCGCGAGAAGTATAGGTAAGTATTTCCCGTGGCTCTAAAAGCATCTCACCCAATCTTTTGTGTAGGTAGGGATCTGCTTCGTGGTAACTCATTTCGGGTCCGAGGAGACGGACTGCATTTTCCTTCTCAAGCAACTCGAATTTCACGCTACAAACTATGCGTCTGAGTTCAATCTCGGTCTGCTCCCTGCTATGCCGAAGCAGAAAGGAGGGATCTAGCGGAATAGGAATATTGGATGACGGTAGCATTTTGCTAATGTTCTCAGGTCCTCGCTAAGGTCAATTGGTGTTCGAGACGTTTATAAGTCGGATTTGCTCACATGCGCTTACGTAGGTAGACTAGGCGCTGGCTAACGACCCGGAAGTCCGTGTAACGTGATTTTGAATATCATCCAGAAGTGCGTCTACCAATGCCTTAACATGGATGACGCACTCTACTGTCTCACTTGACTCAAACGAACCTAAAGCCTGCTTCTTGAGAATGTCAAATCCTCCGGGGCAAACAGAGAAGTATTCACACGACTTCTGGCACGCCCGCTTGCTTAGGTCGAAATCCTTCATCATTCGCTTTAGTTTCTTTGACTTAGTCATTTCTGTCAGTGGAATATCGAAGATATTGCCGAGAGACAGACCTAAGCCATCCCCGTACAGGTCACGAAGAGTATCGACCGAGAGACCAGCGTAGAAGGTAGTGATATTTCCGCTTGTGTCGACATTTAATGCCCCAAACGGAGCTGTCGCTTGCTCAAAGAAGCTGTGCCCTGGCTCTTTCTTCGGTGCGAGTATTCTGGCAGCGCCTTGAGTAAAATTAAGAATCTCGAATGGCTCAATCGAGGTGCGGCAAATTTCTAGAAGTCTGCTGTAGAAAGAGTAGTACATCGTCCGGTCATCCTTTGAATACGACAAATCCGGATGCGAGGAGTTGGAATCAGCCAAAATGTTAAAATGAAATCCCGAAAGTTGTTCACGCCGCTCGAAAAAGAATCTATAGAATCGCTCCGGTTCTCGCAGGGTTTGGCGATTAACTACGGCGATGAGTTTGTATTTTATGCCGTTACTATTCAACGGATCCATGCCTCGAATAGTCTGCGCATGTGTGCTGCGACCATTCCAGTTTACGCGAAACATGTCATGCAAATCGTCTGGTCCGTCGCAACTGACGCCAACTTCAAGGTGACTAGCGTGACGCACAAAGAAATTGCACCATGCGTCGTTAATAAGGACACCGTTCGTTTGGATACCAAATTTTATCGAGATATCGTGAGATGCGAATGCATCTTTGAGCCTCAGAATACGTGCAATAGCGTCGTCATAGTACGATGGGGGAAGAACGAGAGGCTCTCCGGAATGCCAGAGCACTGTCACTTCGCGTGCTGCGAGACCACATTGAAACAAATCCGTAAAGAACCGATCAATAATATCAGCGCTCATGGATGACTTGATCCGGCGACTTTCTGGACTCAAATCGCAATACAAGCAATTAAGATTACAGAAAGATGTTCCTTGGAGAACGACGAGTTCCACAGGACTAAGATCTGGATTGAAGTGTGCGCGCGTGTCTATCATTGCAATAAGCCGGGTGTCGATATCGGTTAGAACGTAATCTTAACGTTAGACTTTTGATGCCTGAGAATATGTGAATCTGTTTTAGACAAAACAAAAAATATACTTCCAGGCAGGTTAATTACTCTAGAGAATAAAAACATATAGTAAACATTGAGTTAATTACATACTTTTATTCTGTAAATATTAACCGTTTTAAAACTTCCTAAACTTGGTTCTATTAAATGTTAGCAAGCTATCCTGCCCCTTGGCATTGAAACCTGAACTGTATCAAACGCAATCAAGGAAAGAAGAAGAAAATCTTCCTTCCTTGATGATTAAAGTAAACAATTCGGGAAGTGGTCACTACCTGCGCATGGCAGAACCCCAACTCTTTGATGATTGCTGCGGTTCTTTGCCACTTTTGGGTACGGCCGGGGCATAGTCGGCTAAGAGACCTAACTTCGCGGCAGCTTCGGCCTGAGCAATCTTATCTTTGATCGATGTTTGTTGTTGTGTCATATATCAGAGACTCCTTTATCTTAACTTGATTTAGACTCTCGCTTGGCGAGATGACACCATTATACGCAATGACTTTCGGATGTCAAATGAGATGGTTTAATTTTTCAGAAGAAAAAACTCTCGGTAAAATGAGGGGATGAAAAATACGACGAAGAATTTAAGAAAGAAACGGGTAAGAAGTGTTTGGATGGTCAAAGTGTAGCTTCGATTTCGAAAGAAATCGGGGTTACTGAGAAAACGATTTACAAGTGGAAGAAAGATTTGCCATCGGTCAACGGCGAAGTTGACCAGGAAAAGTTGGCGGTGAGAAAACGAAATGCCGTATGGAAGGACTTCTGAATGAGCTGCGCGGTGAAAGAGATGTCATGATGGATTATTGCAGGGAAACCTGCACAATTATACGCGCCCGTTAGCCTCGACATCGGCGGCGACACGCCGGAATTAATCTCGATTTCCATTCTTTCTTTAAGAGTCGAAATTAAGCCCAGATTTAAGTTGTAATGAGTTTTTTATGAATTTAAGTCTCTAAGGTAGAATTAGACATGAAAAATGAATAGAGCGCCTCTAATGCGATTTTTATCTAACGCATCAAGAACATGTTCTTTAATTTGGATTTATTAAAAGTGCGCTGAGAGGATTATTCCTCTTGGGATAAAAAGCTTAAATCCACTTCCCTGCCCGCCCATCTGGTCCAAACCTGCCGATGATACTGCAAAATCGTGTCGAGCATCTCGGTTCCGATTTCCGAAAGCAGGACGTTTTCGATTTCATCGACGTAATATTTGAAAGTTTGAATCCTTCCCTGCCCGATTCCCTTATTAGTTTGAGTCTGAATAATTCCGAGCTCGATGATGCGCGGATCCGTCTCATTGTACTTTCTGGCGGCTTCATCATCACGCGGAGTCCACCGGGCCGACCAGTTTGTTTTGGCGGAAGCTGCCGAAATTTCATTAAAAATTGCGTTGTAGCGGAGATAAAGATTAATGATAAAAGGCCTCGTTTTATATAACATCTTTAGTCTTCTATCATCTAGTGCTATCAAGCTATCCAAACTACCCCCCGTTTGGATATCCAAATCCG
The DNA here is from genome assembly GCA_014379965.1 of Chitinophagaceae bacterium. Classification (GTDB taxonomy): domain Bacteria; phylum Bacteroidota; class Bacteroidia; order Chitinophagales; family Chitinophagaceae; genus VBAT01. The sequence goes on along the minus strand of JACMKU010000065.1, from coordinate 3,583 downwards.
TCATTAATTTGTTCCAAGCTACTTCAGTACCATGGGAAAAGTCCCACCCCTTTTCTATACAAAACTGCTTGAATTTCTTAGTGATTTCATCATTTGTCCGAAGAAAAGTTCCTTTCGATTTTCGTTTGGTATCGTATTTTAACCAATCCCCCTTTTTTGCCTTTTTTTGGATATCCAAATTTTCTTCTTTGGATATCTTGATATCCAAAGACTTTTGTTTTTTGGATATCCAAGACTCGTCTTTGGATATCAAGATATCCAAAGAATCCGCATTTGGATATCCAGGAATATTGGTTTGGATATCCAAGCTTTTATCTACTGGATATCCTGTTACGGGAGCTTGGATATCCAAAGATGTGTTATTCGGATATCCAGTAGAAGTGTTATTGGATATCCCTGTGTCGTTGCTTTGGATATCCAAATTTTCAGAAGGTTTTTCGTCGGAGCTAGAAGGGAAGTCAAGAATGTCGCGTAAGGGATGGCGCTCTTTGGATCTATCGTTTCCAAGATTATCAAAAATACCACGCTTTTCCGGGGTGCGTGTTTTTATTTCAAGTACAGGTTTCTTTTTTTCTTTTTTTTCTGCCATTAGCTAGCTTCCTTTTTTTCAACGAGTTTTAATGGTCGAGCTTCTTCGACTTCCAGTCTTTCGAGAACTTCATCAGTCAAAAACAGATAATTTTCGCTGCCCTTTGACTCAGGGGCATGTTCATAAATCGATTTTTTATAAGCCGGGGCTGTCTGTAGAGAAACATTTGTACTTATAATTGCCTCAAAGACTAAATCCCCGTACATGCCTTTTACTTTATCCAGCGCTTCCTTGCAGATACCATTACGTTTGTCATAACGGGTCATCAAATAACCTAAAATTTTGAGTGATTCATTCGCGCGCTTGGTTTCTTCGATGGTTTCATCGAGGTCCATCACCCCTTCCAGCGGATAATACTCTGCGGCAATCGGAACCAGAACATGATGAGAAGCGAGCAAAGCTTGTGTCAAAGTTGCGCCCAAGCTCGGCGGACAGTCAATTAAAATAAAATCATATTCAGTTAGCTTTGAAAGAGCGTCTTTTAATCGATACTGCTCGCCGACAGTTAGCTGTTTCTCAACCAGCGCGAGTCGGATGTTTGCCGGAACCAGGTCTAGTCCAACAATATGTGTTTCATAGATCGCATCACGGATATCCTTGAGCTCTTTTTTGGAGCCGACAAGAACTTCCGCGAGCGTAGCTTCGACTTCAGGCAGTTCGAAGCTGTGCGTAGCGTTACGCTGCTGATCCAGGTCAACTAAAAGCGTCCTGAAACCCTTAACGGCTAAACCGGCAGCCAAATTACAGGCAGTAGTGGTTTTTCCGACACCACCTTTTTGATTTGCAATAGCAACTATTTTCATGCGGCTTTATTAAGCTCCTTTTTTGAGGGTCTGCCCGACCGGGGAATACAAAAATTCTTCAGATCAGATTCAGGCACCAACCAAACGCCACCGAATATGGGATGTACCTCTTTTCGCGCGTTCGGAAAATAGCCTCTTTGAATCCAACCCTGCACAACTCGTTTTTCAACTTTGAAGATCTGCGCAATATCTTTCGCTGTCAATTCTTTCATACTGCTTAAAAGTTCTAACAGAAAACGATAGGAATTACAACCATTATTTCGTAAGGGTGTTAGGTTTTTTTGAAATGCCTGATTTGCTTCTAAATATCTACGAATGACCTTATGCAAGATAAGAAATTTGTGACCCTAAAACATTAGGATTATTTGGAAAATATTATACCTTAAATTAACCAGCCAAATTTTATCAAAAGACTTTAAAGGAACCCTGTTTTACAAGTAAAATTCAATAATCATGTCAAAACGGGTGAAATTGACGAGAGAAGAGCTTTACGAAAAAGTGTGGCAAAAGCCGACCGTAAAACCTGCAGGCGAGTTCGGAATGTCCGATGTCGGCTTGGCAAAAATCTGCCGGAAGATGGATGTGCCAAAACCGCCTTTAGGGTATTGGCGGAGAATAGAAACAGGCGCCAATAACAAACCCGCTCCGCTGCCCGAGCCAACGGATAAGACCGTCCGATTTATCTTTATCAATCTAGCTGGACGATGAAGATACAAAGCGAGTAAGCAATGACATTCAGACAATAATTGATAGGGAAGACTTGCCGGAAAACAAAATCGCCGATACGCTGAGCGATGCTCATCCATTGGTTGAAAAAACAAACCAATATTACCAAAACGCGAATATTAAAACAGATGAATGGTTTTCGCCTCCCTGCGGCAAAGGATATTTAAATTTATCCGTATCATCTGCTCAAGCGCGCCGAGCTTTGCTTATTGCAGATGCACTTTTAAGGCGCTAGAGAGTCGAGGTTAGAATGTCCTGGTCTCGACTGATCACCGAGAAGAAGAAGAAACCCGTATCGTCAAAGAAGGCGAAGAAGTCTGCATTTCTATTTACGAACAGATGCGGAAGCGGCAGAGGGAATTAACGCCGGAGGAAAAGGAAAAGCCGCCCTATCTGCTGGATATTCCACTTGAATACGAATCGACCGGAAAGCTTACAATCAAAATAAATTTTCACTGGTCGAATTACCAGAAATGGAGCGACCGCAAAAATGAGCCGCTTGAAAATCGTCTGAACGATATTGTCGCTGTGATTGTCGCCCAGCTCGAAATCATGGTTTCTGAAAAACGCCGAAAGGAAGACGAAGAACGCCGGCGCCAGGAAGCCCTCCGCCAAAGGGAAGCAGAGCGCCAGCGGCGCGAAAAGCTCGAAGCAGACGCCGCTTTATGGCGCAAAAATCTCGCGCGGCAGTCGTACGCGAACAAATCCTAGCCGTTGCCGAAGGAAAAAAACAAACACCTTTTGATAGAACTTATTCCAGTTATGAAAGCACAGAATATTTTTCGCAGATGGATGAAAACCAGCGACACGCGATGATGCTCGCTTCTGTAGTTCTCATGGCGGTAGAAAAATATAATTTCAAAAAGCGAATGAACAAATGGGACGGTTATTCATCTACCCCAAAAGACGAAGAAATGGAAAGAGTGATTCGCAATGCTATTTATACCGCGCTCGAAGCCGAAAGCACTTATTACGATTCACCCTCAAGCAAATTGTTCGTAGATAAATTCGTCGAGCTTTTTCCAAAAAGATGGACTCCGGCGCAGCGCATCGTTCTCTTGCCAAAAAACGAGAAATGATAAAAGAAATTAGCACCAATTAATGATAGTCATATTACAAACTTTGTAATATAATATTTCTGTGATGATAAGCGGCAAACAGCTTTTACAGGCGAGGAAAAAAAGAAATTGGGAGCAAGTAGAGGCGGCTGAACGGCTTGGCATCTCGCAGCCTTATCTGTCGCTCCTCGAAAAAGGGAAGCGACCTTTAACCAAATCTCTGGCAAACCTGGTCGTCAAGGTTTACGACCTCCCGCCAACTGCTTTGCCGATTGAGAAGTTTTTAGGAAAGCTGCCTACCGTCGGCGAGAAACAGCTCGCTGCGGAAATTGCCGCGCTCGGTTATCCGAAGCTGGCTCATTTGAACAGAAACGGACGCAAAAAAAATCCAGCGGAAGTTTTACTGA
>JACMKU010000064.1 GCA_014379965.1 Chitinophagaceae bacterium | reverse complement strand
TTTGCTACACCCTGACCAGGTTGTCCTGACAGAGAAGTTGGCGATAAAATATTTTGGTAGCGCTGCAAACGCCATGGGTAAGGACCTGCTTCTCGATGGAGAGTTTCCGGTTACGGTAGCGGGTGTCGCCGACAATCCCCCTGTAAATTCTCATATACAATTCGATCTGCTCATGGCTTTCGCTCTTCTGAAGAAGAAGGCAACTGAGCAGTGGCAATTCGACATAGACAATTTCTGGGTGGGTGGATGGCCGAGGACGTATGTGAAACTCGGTGATCCCGCGAAATGGAAACAGTCAGAGGAGGAGATCAATAAGATCGCGGCCCGGTTCTCGGAAAAGGAGTGGAAGGAGAACAAAATGTCATATCGCTATCATCTGCAGCCGATGAAGGACATCCATCTTAGGTCGCACCTTAGGTACGATGCCGCGAATAATGGAAGCCTCGCCCGTGTGAAGGTCTTTACAATCGTAGGCATAATTGTCCTGTTGCTAGCTTGCATTAACTATATTAATCTCACCACAGCTGGCGCGGTAAAACGAGCGAAGGAGACCTCCGTGAGAAAGGTGGTGGGTGCAACAAGAATACAATTAGTCCGACAATTCTTTCTCGAGACATTAATGGTGTCATTGATAGCAGTGTTGCTGGGAATCGGATTGATTTATGCTCTATTGCCTTTGTTCTCACAGTGGGTGGGTCAGCCATATGAGCTCAACCTTAGTCTGACAGGTGTATTGTTGATAGCTGGCTTCGTATTATCGATCGCGGCCATCGCAGGGATCTATCCAGCAGCGATCTTATCTTCCTTCAATCCGGCCATCTCGTTGAAAGGCAACTTCTCTCTCAGCCGAAGAGGAAACATCATCCGTAAAAGTCTCGTCGTATTCCAGTTTACTATCAGTATCGGTCTCGTTGCCGCCCTAATAATCATAAGCCGACAGATGGATTATATAAAGAATAAATCTCTTGGCTTCAACGGGAATGCGGTGATAGAAGTACCGTTCTTTGGGGAGAAAGTCGTCGTAGAACAATACAGTTCGCTGCGCAACCGCTTGCTCGAAAGCCCATACATTCTCAATGTCTCCAAGCACAGCCAGAATGTCGTAGGCGGCCTTGGCAATGGCTGGACTACTACGGAGAATCTCAAAGGAGAAGAAATTTCCACCAGTCTATATAGTCTTGCAGTTGACACAACTTTCTTCAGCACTTATGATATGAAACTGTCTGCCGGCCGTTTCTTCTCTCGAGATTTCCCTACCGACAGTACGAAGGCAGTGTTGGTTAATGAGGCGGCCGTGAGAACTTTCGGCTGGGTGAAACCAGAGAATGCGATTGGGAAGCGATTTGGTAAAGGGGATAATACGCAATATGTAATCGGGGTTGTCAAGGATTTCAATTTCGAGAGCCTTCACAAACCCGTTGAAGCATTACTGATCAATTATGCGAAGAGTGGAAGTATACTTTCGTTGAAGATCGATACACGTCATACCGACGAGGCGCTCAATCATCTGAAGAAGGTTTGGGCAACTGCCGCTCCTGATCTGCCTCTGCAATATGCATTCGTGGATGACAAGATCAACCAGCAATATGGCAATGAAAGCAAGATGCAGGGTGTTTTTTATGGATTCGCTGGTCTCTCCTTGCTCATAGCATGCCTCGGGCTGTTCGGCCTATCAATCTATGTAGTCGAACGCAAGATCAAGGAGATTGGAATCCGTAAAGTTCTCGGCGCCAGTGTGCCAGGTATCATCAATCTACTGTCGAAGGATTTCCTGAAGCTTGTGCTGATTTCCGTATTGATCGCTACGCCATTGTCGTGGTTTTTAATGAACGAATGGCTAAAGGATTTCGCATACCGCATTACTATTGACGGATGGGTATTCATGATCGCGGGATGGATAGCCATTTTCATTGCCCTGTTCACCATTAGCTTCCAGGCGATCAAAGCGGCGATCGCTAATCCAGTTAAATCATTGAGGACAGAATAGAATGTATTCATTCCTATAAATTGATTTTATATGATCAGACACTACTTGAAAATAGCCATCCGAAACCTTAGCCGCCAGAAAGTTCTATCGCTAATCAACATACTTGGACTCTCGATCGGCCTCGCATGTTTCGCACTATTCTTGTTGTATGCTGTCAACGAATTCAGTTTCGACAGGTTCAACAAGAATGCGGATGATATTTACCGCGTGTACCGATGGTCAGAAGGTTTGAAAGGGGAGGAGTCGAGTGGCGATGTGTACATGCCTTCACCGTTGGGTGCGGCTCTCAAGAATGATCTCCCTGATGTTGTGAATTATGTCAGGCTGCGTGATGCATGGAATGAGAGCTTTGTCAGGATCGATGGCAATACGCGTAGTGCTTCTGTATCCTATGCCGACCCATCATTGTTTTCCATTTTTACTCTGCCTCTTCTATATGGTACACCCACGAATGCGTTAAAGGAATTTCAAAACATTGTCATCACGCAATCGAAGGCGAAACAATTATTCGGCTCGGAGAACGTGGTGGGAAGAACGATCGAGATCCGTATGGAGGACGACTACGTGCCGTTCGTAGTAAGCGCGGTGGCCAAAGATATTCCTGCGAACTCGTCGATACGTTTCGATTTGCTAGGCAATTTCGATTTTATGGAGACTACGGGCTCTGCGAAGCGTGGGGTGAATAACTGGAATCGCTCATCCTATATTACTTATGTTCAATTGAGAGAAGGAAGCGGTCTTGCTTCTGACGTGCAAAAGCTCGCGTCCTTTAGGAAGAAGTATTATCCTGATGAGGAAGCACAGTTGAAGAAGGCGGGTTATTCGTGGACAGGGAACACACCTCCGATTCGTTTCGGACTTCAGCCTTTACGTACGGGACATACGGATACCAAGATCTACGGCGGTTCAGTCGAAAATGTGAACCCAAAGACTATCTGGATTCTGCTCAGCATTGCGGGTGGTGTATTATTGATTGCCTGTATAAACTTCACAACTTTAGCCATCGGTCGTTCAGCAAGGAGAGCCAGGGAAGTCGGAGTACGAAAGGTTGTTGGAGGTGAACGTAGGCAACTTGTAGTGCAGTTTCTTTCAGAAGCAGTCCTGTTAAGCATACTATCGGCCATCATCGGGTGGGTTATTGCCGTTGTTTTGCTTCCTTATTTCAATAATCTATCGGGAAGAGAGCTTGAGTTCTCGTTTTCTGCCTATCCCGAAATGCTTTGGATGATGATCGGACTCACACTCCTCGTCGGCATCCTGGCGGGTAGCTATCCGGCATTGATTCTGTCGGGCTTCCGGCCTATCGAAGTTCTAAAGAGCAAGATCCGAGTAAGCGGTTCAAATTTCTTCACACGTTCGCTGGTCACTGTTCAATTTGCGCTATCTATCGGTCTCATCATATGCACGATCATCATTCTTCAGCAGACCAGGTACATGAGTAGTAAAAATCCCGGCTTCAATCGTGATAACATCGTGTTGGTGGAATCAGACTATCGCAAGGCGAAGGAAATATTTCCTTTATTCAAACAGGCGGTTGAATCCAGATCCGACATCGGTGGCATCGCGGGTGCCGAGTTGGGCTTTGGTGCTGATGCAGGCTGGAGTCGCTCAGGTTTTGAGTATAAAGGTTCACATAAAGATGTCTACGAATACTACATTGATCATGATTACCTCGGCGTGATGGGAATGCAATTGATTGCCGGTAGGAATTTCAACCCTGCGATTGGTGCCGACACCTTGACTTCAGTAATTGTTAATGAATCAATGGTTCGCCAGTTCGGATGGACAGTGGAGAATGCAGTCGGCCAGGAACTCCAGGGATACAGCGAGTCGAAGACTCCCGTGGTCATCGGCGTAGTGAAGAATTTTCATTATCGCCCATTCAAAGAAGAAGTCTTGCCCCAGATGTTTCACCAATATGCAGACTATTCACCGACAAGAATAATTGTAAAAATCAAACCCGGGAGTCCGGCACTCGCGATTGCGGCCATGCAGAAATCATGGAATAGCATCGTGCCGGATCTTCCATTCAAGTACACATTCCTGGATGAAAGCATCGACAGTTTTTATAAGGCAGAGAGGCGATGGAGTAACATCATCGGCTGGGCTGGCGGCATTTCCGTATTCCTTGCTTGCCTGGGATTATTCGGTCTGGCTGCCCTGGCAGCAGTGAACCGCACGAAAGAAATCGGTATACGCAAAGTACTTGGCGCTTCTGTCCCTACCATCGTCCGACTTCTCGCGAGAGACTTCTTGCTCTTTGTGATTGTTGCCCTGGTCATTGCTGCACCCGTTGCCTGGTACTTCATGGATAAATGGCTACAGGATTTCGCTTACCGCATCAACATCGGATGGTGGGTATTCATCGTGGCCGGTGGAGTTGCACTCACGGTGGCATTCATTACGATCGCCTTCCAGGCCATCAAGGCAGGGATAGCGAAGCCAGTAAAATCATTAAGAACAGAATAACCGAATCATCATGTTTAGAAACTACATCAAAATCGCCTGGAGGAATCTTTGGAAGAACAAGACATATTCCTTCATCAATATATTCGGGCTTGCCCTTGGTCTTCTTTGCTTCTTATTGATTGCCTTGTATGTATTCGACGAACTAACATATGACAGGTTTCATAAGCAGGCCAAAAATACCTATCGTGTAATTGAGTCGAAGTTATCGGCACAGGGAAAAGAGACGAAAGTAGCGGCAGTTGGATACCAGTTGTCAGAACAAGCATTAAAAACGATTCCCGAGGTGAAAAAAGCTGCGCGGTTGAGTGCGGTGGGTCGTACAAATGTCTCGGACCCGGCAGGCACTAATGTATTTTATGAAACATTCTTCCTTGGAAATCCGGATTTTCTGCAGGTATTCGACTTCGAATTGCTTGAAGGAGACCGAAACTCCGCATTGACGGCGCCGCGTTCCGTCATATTGACTGAAGAGATAGCAACCAAAATATTCGGTGTGAGCTCGGTATTAGGAAAAACATTGCGCACGGATGCCGATAGCCTGCTATACACAATCACAGGCATTCTTAAGAATTTTCCTTCCAACTCGCATATCTCGTTTAACGTTATTTTCTCAGAGAGCAGCATAACCGGTGAAAGATTTACCAATTTCATTACTTCTGACTGGACCTCCAATTCATTCCCTACCTACTTCGTCCTCGATAAGAAAGCCGATGTTTCGATGGCTACGCGTAAACTGAATGAATTAGTTGCCGCCAATCGTACCGGGGAAATACCGATTAAAAGCACTTTCAGCCTTCAGCCACTCGGCGCCATCCATTTTCATTCGGCGGATATTGATGGTACGCCAACGGAGAGAAAGGGCAACCTCTCTTATATCTATGTATTCTCAATCGTTGCAATATTCGTCCTGTTGATTGCCTGCATCAACTACATGAATCTGACCACTGCAAGGTTTGCGAGCCGCGGTAAGGAAATCGCGGTGCGTAAAGTGGCGGGTGCGGGACGCGCAACTCTCGTGAGCCAATTTCTCGCTGAGGCGTTCGTGATGGCGTTGCTTTCACTCGTACTTGCATTGTGTGCTACATTTCTACTGCTTCCATATTTCAATGCATTTTCCGGGAAGCAACTTCAACTAGGTGTTGGTACAGACTATCGCGTCTGGCTTGGCATTGTGGTGACAGTCCTGATCGTCGGTTTATTTGCCGGCGCGTATCCAGCGCTCTTCCAATCGAGACAACGGCCATTCCAATTATTGAAGAATAAGATCCAGCAAAGTAAAGGGCAGTTATCGCTGCGCAAAGGCCTGGTCGTTTTTCAATTCTCACTGAGCATAATCATGATCGTCGCTACGTTAGTTGTCTATCTCCAAATGAAATATGTAGGGACGGCAGATATGGGTTTCAACAAAGAGCAATTGCTGGTCGTAGATATCAACAGCGGTTTTGTAAGACGTGGTGCTGAGACTATCAAAACCGAATATGCGAGGATTCCCGCTGTGAGATCCGTAAGTGCCACATCGCGCGTGCCTGGCGAATGGAAGGTGATACCTAGAGTGAAGGCGAAACCGCAGGGCGGAGCAATGGAAAGCCAGGATATGTCTTACATGGTCACCGACGACCAGTTCCTGAACACCTTCGAGGTGAAATTGATAAAGGGAAGAAACTTTACTACGCACCCGGGAGATTCCTCGGCTTTAATGATCAACGAAACAGCCGCCGCGATGTTGGGAATCAAAGAACCAGCAGAACAACTTATAGAAATACCTTCGGTTGACTTCAGTGGGAACGTAACACCACTTAGCACACCATTCGTGGCGAGGGTAGTGGGTATCGTGAAAGATTTTAACTTCCGTTCACTGCGGGAGAAGATTGGACCGCTGATCATGTCTTTTCCAAACAACCCTGTACATAATATCGATTACTTTACTGTACGGCTGAATACGACCAATGCCGAACAGACATTAAAGACGATGGAGGCGATTCTCCATAAAATAGATCCGAACCATTTGTTTGAATATAATTTCCTTGATAAACGTTGGGAGGTGTTTTACCAGGAGGACCAGAAGAGACAGGCCATCTTTCTTAGCGTCGCGATCATGACAATCGTGATTGCCTGTCTTGGATTGTTTGGCCTCGCAACTTATGCGGCCGAACAGCGAGTGAAGGAAATCGGAATTCGGAAGGTGTTGGGTGCGTCGGTGTTTCACTTAGTCTCAATGCTTTCGCGCGATTTCGTCAAGCTGGTATTGATCGCTTCGGTTATTGCCATCCCTGTAGCATGGTGGGCGATGGACAACTGGTTGGACGATTTCGCATATCGGACGAAAATTTATTGGTGGGTATTCGCCATTGCGGCAATCATGGCTTTGCTAATTGCATTGCTGACTGTCGGGCTAAAAGCATTGAAAGCTGCTATCATCAACCCAGTGCGTTCGCTCCGGGCGGAATAGAATGCTGTCCGAATATGAGCAGGAACTGTCCGTTTTCGGACACCTTTGCCCGAGGCTCGGTCTTGCGGCATTGGCTGGCAGTGGGTTCCACCGTTGGCATAGCGTTGGGGTGGTGGGGACTTGAAGTTTAAAGAGTTTAATAGTTTAAAGGTTAGGTCGTTTATAGGATAACTATTAAACCATTAAACTCTTAAACTTTTAAACCTGTAAACCTGTAAACAGAGCAAAACGAAACTTATGTTCAGAAACTACTTCATCATCGCGTTAAGGAAGATCAACCGCAACAGGTTGTTTTCTTTCATAAACATTGCCGGGCTGGGTATTGGCATTAGCGCCGCGCTCGTGATTTATCTTGTGGTTCAACATGAGTTCAATTACGAGAAATTTCAGAACGATAGGGATCGGATATACCGTGTCACTACAGACCTTTGCTTTTCGGATGGAACTTTATTCCCTAATTCAGGCGTACCAATGCCGATGCCAGCGACTGTACGTTCCGAAGTGCCAGGCCTTGAGATGGTCACCCACTTTATAACGGCGAACGAGGCGAAGGTCGAAGTGCCATTCGTAGGCAGCGAGTCCCCTGCTGTATTCAAGAAACAGAATCAGATCATATACGCGGACGAGTTTTATTTCAGGATGTTTACCTACGAATGGGTCGCGGGATCCAGGCAAACATCGCTTAAGGATCCATTCCAGGTAGTATTGACGGAGACGAAAGCAAAGACCTACTTCGGGGAAATGAAGCCGCAAGATATTATTGGTCGGACAATCATCTACGACGACTCGATAAAAACGACCGTAGCGGGTGTAGTGAAGGATAATGCTTCGAGAACCACGGACTTCCAGTTCACCGAATTCATTTCCCTCAGTACTGCGCAGACAACGGGATTGAAATATCATCATGGAGGAGACGAATGGGGAAGCATCAATTCCAGCAGCCAAATGTTCGTCAAGCTCGATGGAGCAACACTGGCCCAACAGGTGGAAGCACAGCTTCCGGCGCTGCGTAGTCGGCATGCTAAGACTCCAGCAGGGGAGAAAGATGGGATGGAGAACCACCTTCAAACTCTGACTGATCTTCACTTCAACCCGATGTACGATGTATTTGGACGACGCCAGGGTAGCCGGTCTACGATGTTGGGATTATTGGCCGTTGCTATATTTCTGTTGTTGCTTGGCTGTATCAATTTTGTCAACTTGACAACGGCTCAATCTGCTCTACGGGCGAAAGAGATTGGGATCAGGAAGACTGCCGGAAGTACAAAAGGTCAGCTGATAATGCAATTTCTCAGCGAGACATTTATCTTAACACTCGCTGCCACGATTTTATCTGTCGTCATGGTACCCTGGTTGCTTAATATCTTCAGCGATTTCATTCCACCGGAGGTAGATTTTTCGTCCCTGAACCAACCACATGTATGGATATTCCTTGGCGTGTTAACAGTCGCCGTCACCTTTCTCTCGGGGTTCTATCCCGCATGGGTATTGACGAAGTTTCAACCGGTAACTGTCCTGAAGAGCCCGGGATTTACAGGGAAGTCGGGCACAGGTAAGCCATGGATACGAAAAACCCTAACCGTGACGCAGTTTGTGATCGCCCAGTTCCTCATTATTGCATCTTTTGTAGTCAGCAAACAGATTCAATTCTCGATGGCCAAAGATCTTGGCTATAAAAAGGATGCAATCGTTTACTTCCAGGTTCCATTTAACTTTTTTGACGAAAAAAAGGATGACCGACGATTTCGCCTGGTCGAGAAACTAAGATTGATCCCTGAACTCGAGAAGGTAAGCCTTGGGGGATCTCCGCCCGCCAGTAATGGCATGTCGACTTCGGATCTCAAGGTAGACAATGGAAAGAAACTTGTGCAGATGATGGTCGAAATGAAATACGGGGGTGAGAATTATTTCGATATTTATCAACTGAAACTAATAGCAGGCCGATGGCTTCAACCGAGTGATACGGTAAAAGAATACCTGATCAATGAAACGTACGCAAAGTCACTCGGCTTGGAAGATCCACTGAAAGCCGTCGGACTCTTCGTGGATAGGGGCAAGAAGATACCAATTGTCGGCGTGATTGGAGACTTCAATACTACTTCCACGCATACCGCGATCAAACCACTGGCATACTCATTCGAAACAGAAAATAATTATGTTGTGCACCTATCACTCAAGGAGCGGGGAGACCAGCCGGATCTTTGGAAGCAAGGGCTCGATAAGGTTGAGAAGGAGTTTAGCCAATTATATCCTGGAGAAGAACTTGAATTCACTTTTTTCGATGAGAGCATCGCAACATTTTACAAGAAGGAACAGGATATTTCGCGGTTGTTGAAATGGGCATCCGGGCTTTGTATCTTCATTAGTTGCCTCGGATTGATGGGTCTGGTGATTTACATTACGAATACACGCACTAAAGAGATTGGTGTTCGTAAGGTACTTGGCGCATCGATTACGCAAATCGTAACATTGTTGTCCAAGGATTTTGTCAAGGTTGTATTGGTGGCATTCTTTATTGCACTTCCGCTCGCCTGGTGGGCGATGCACACCTGGCTGATTGATTTTGCGTATCGCACCCGGTTGAGTTGGTGGATATTTGCCATAAGTGGGGCAGGGATGCTGTTGCTCGCGATAATTATTTTGAGTGCAAGGACGATCAGGTCGGCGAGTGCGAATCCGGTGAAGTCGCTAAGAAGCGAGTAGGAGAGGCGGGAGACGGTAGGCGATAGGCGGTAGGCGGGTGACCTGGAGCGGGACGCGCACGCCGTAGCGTAGCGAAGGATGGAGGCGATAGGCTGAAGGCAGGAGGCAGGAACAGAAACAGGAACAGAGCGAGAGCGAGGGCTAGCCTTTAGGTCAGCCATTCACTACTCACCATTCACCACTCACTATTGACAACTCACAACTGAATAAATATGCTAGAACTTAAAGGAATTTACAAATGGTTTAATACGGGTAACAACAGGACTTTCCTGTTAAAGGATGTTGACCTGTCGGTGAAAGCCGGTGAGTTCATTTCAATCATGGGCCCGTCAGGTTCTGGCAAATCCACCCTGCTGAATGTAATAGGCATGCTCGATTCCTTTGACCAGGGCGAATATCATTTCCTCCATGAGTCCGTTCACAAGCTTAAGGAGAAACAACGCTCTGCGTTGTATAAACAATATATCGGTTTCGTTTTCCAGGCTTATCACCTCATTGATGAGTTGACTGTATATGAGAATATAGAGACGCCGCTCATTTACCAGGATGTGAAGACATCGGAAAGGAAGGCCATGGTCGCCGATATTCTCGACCGTTTCCAAATCGTCGGCAAAAAAGATCTTTTTCCTACCCAGCTATCCGGCGGGCAGCAACAGCTGGTTGGAATAGCAAGGGCACTCATTGCACGGCCAAAGTTATTACTCGCGGATGAACCCACGGGTAACCTCAACTCGAAACAAGGCGAAGAGATCATGAGCCTCTTCAAGCAACTCAACGATGAAGGCGTCACCATCATACAGGTAACGCATTCAGAGAAAAACGCGGGATATGGATCCCGGGTGATCAACCTGCTTGACGGGATGATCGTAAATGAACCAGTTGTAAAATAGTATCATTAAAATTCAAACCCTCGTGATAAAGAAAGGTATAGTATGAAACAATCATTTTTTTCCGTGATATTGATCGTTGTGTTGTTGGCGTTCACCTCAAAAGGCATGACCCAGGGACCACTGACACTTAAACAGTGCATCGAGACTGGCATTGCAAACAACCTGGATGTATTGCAACGAGAGTTGCAATCCCAAAGTGACAGAGCTAATTGGAAGCAATCAAGACTAAACGTCTTCCCTGACCTCAATGCTAACGCCGGACACAGTTTTAACCAGGGTAGAAGCATCGATCCTTATACCAATTCACCAATCACTCAGTCATTCAATTCCTCCAGCTACGGTATCAGCAGTAATGTTGTTCTTTTTAATGGACTGGCCATACACCACAACACTAAGCAGAATGCCCTCACATACCAGGCAGCTTCAATGGAATGGCAGCAGGAGAAGGATAATCTCACCATTAATATTATCCTGGCCTACTTACAAGTGTTGAGCAATGCTGATCAGTTGGAGCAGGCAAGAAACCAGCATGCTCTCTCTGGCAAACAGGTGGAACGGCTACAGGTGTTGAACGACCAGGGCGCCGTTAGGCCTTCCTTGCTATCCGACCTGAAAGGACAACTTGCAGGCGATCAATTAGCCATCATTAATGCTCAGAACTCACTCGAGACATCGAAAGTGAACTTGAGCCGGTTAATGAATGTGCCTTATAATAAGGACATAAACCTGGAGAAAATTCTTCCCGAATCCTTCGCGGCGACATATGAAAGCGCCCCGGACTCCATATACCAGGCTGCGTTAGAAAACCTCGCGTTGATTAAAGCTGTAGACCTACGAAAGCAAAGTGCCGCGAGGGGGGTAAAAGTAGCACGGGGTCAACTGTGGCCGACGTTGAGTTTCGGTGGAAGCGCATCGACGAGGTATTCCAGTGTAGCCCGCCAGAATCAATACGTGAACACGGTGTACGGGCCGACCTCAGACTCCGCTATTATTAACAATGTGAGGTATCCCGTATTCAGCTACCAGGATAAGTTTACGGACCTGACCAAGATCGGGTACATGGACCAGCTCGATAATAATCTATATACTTCTTTCGGTTTCAACTTGTCAATACCCATCTTCAATTCATTAGTTCAAAGAAATAGGGTGAAGCAGGCCGGTATAAGGCTCAGGAGTGCTGAACTTGTTGCGAATACGACAAGGACACAGTTGAGCCAGGATATCGAACTCGCCTTTGTAAACATGACGAGTGCGGCGGACAGGTACAAGGTTTTACTGGAACAGGTGTCTGCCTTCGATGAATCGTTCCGAGCCGCAGGCATACTCTTCCAGCAGGGCGTAGGAACTTCAATCGACTACCTCACGGCGAAAAACAACCTCGACCGCGCATCAATCAACCTGATTATCGCCAGGTACGATTATGTATTGCGCATGAAGATTCTCGATTATTATCAAGGTAAACAACTGTGGTAAGTCGTTTAACGTTTAAGGGTTTAACGTTTAACGTTCTTACAGCAGAAGATCCCAATTCCCATAGACATGTCCCCTAAAACGTGTCAACTCTCCATCGTTTAGAAACGAATACATTAACCCTCTTCGAGCTTAAGAACGTTAAACGTTAAACCCTTAAACGTTAAACGTCTCTTACTCTTCAACATTCATGGTCGTCGAGAGTTCCGGGAACGATTGCGTAGAAATTCAATTGGTTACAGGATGGTGCAGGATGATTTCCGCGAACAGCCATAATAAATTTAATTCTCCTTACCCGATTGCCCCTTCCTAAAAACTGCTATATGAAAAGAAACCTTTCCGTGTTGAAAAATGCGTGCATCATTCTATTTCTATTGTTGTCTGCACACTTCTCCCAGGCTCAGAATAATTTTAAGGTATCCGGTAAAATAACGGACGATTCAGGCAAGCCCGTCGACGGTGCGACCGTGCAGGTAAAAGGCACATCCACCGCCACTGCTACAAAAACCGACGGTAGCTTTGAACTCATGGTACCTTCAGAACGATCCGTTCTCGTCATTAGCCACGTGGGTTTTCTCGATAGAGAATTGGCCCTTGATGGCAAGAGCGACATCACCCTGATATTGACGCCACTCGCCGGTTCACTCGAAGATGTAGTTGTCGTAGGTTATGGTACTCGAAAGAAACTCGATGTTACAGGCTCTGTCTCATCTATCAACAGTGAAAAGATCAGATCTGTGCCGACGACTAATGTGACGCAGGCTCTGCAAGGTCGTATTGCAGGTATCGAAGCTGCGCCTTCATCATTCAGACCTGGCGCAGGCGCAAGGATACGTATCAGGGGCAACCGTTCATTGTTCGCAACCAACGATCCACTGTATGTAGTTGATGGCATTCCCGTCACCTATACGATAGACGATATTAACCCTCTCGATATAGAATCCATTGATGTATTAAAAGACGCATCGGCTACTGCCATCTATGGCGTACGCGGCGCTAACGGCGTCGTCCAGATCACTACTAAGAAAGGAAAGGCGGGCAAGGTCACTATCGATTATAATGGAAGCGTTGGCTTCGACAACATGCTTAAGGATATTCCCGTATTCAATGGACCGGAACTTGTCGATTCCTGGAGACAGGCTTTTCATGCAGACAGGGCTTACAATTTCGCGCAGAATACCACGAGTCCAAATCTCTACTTCCCGGATGCGGCGTCCGATGTGAAACTATTCGGTGGAAATTATTATATGTGGGAAGCCGTGAGGAATGCCTACCAGTTCCGTGTGTTTGACAGGACAACGAACACTTACATCGCTTTCAAGAGAGCGACTACGCCGGAAGAAAAAGCGCTGCTTGGCAATCTTGGCCTACAGGTCCTCGATAGCGTTGATGCCTATGATCCATCAAAGATTACAAGTTATCCCTGGCAGGACGAATTCAAGCGCCAGGGCGTGACGAATTCGCATAGTATCTCAGTAACTGCAGGCAGCGATAAGATCAGATCCAGTTTTAGCGGATCTTATTTTAAACAAAAAGGTGTGGAGTATGGGTTTGACTATACGCGTTATACGGTTGGGAACAACAATGAATTCAAGCCAGCCAAGTTCATCACTTTCGGTAACAGTGTATCCTATACGAACAGCATACAGAACGGTACGACGAATATGTATGGTAATGCATCCGGAATGCTCCCGATCAGCCAGCCATATGATACGGCAGGAAAGTTTCTCCTGTATCCGAACGGCGATCAGCAGATCATAAATGCGGCTAATGATGTCAACACGGTATTCAACCAGACGAAGGTTAGCCGGATAATGGGTAATGTTTTTGCAGAAATCACATTCCTGAAAGGCTTGCGGTACAAAGCCGTGTTCGGAATCGACTCGAGAAATGCGAGACAGGGCACTTTCAATGGTGCACAGTCTTCGGTGAGACAGGGTAATCTCGCCAATGCGAGTCACGCTATCACCAATAGCATGTCGTGGGTCTTTGATAACCTCATATACTATGATTTCAAGATCAAGAACGACCATTCCTTCAACGTTACACTCCTCCATGAGATGCAGAGCCTCAACAAGCAGGATCAACTGACGATGTCGGCACAGAACCTCATCTTCGAGGAACAGAAATGGTTTTCACTACAAAGAAATAATCTTGCGACGGTGACAGGCTCTGGTACTTACACGGCCTCACAGCTCGAGTCGTTCATGGGCAGGATAGAATATGGTTTCCGAAATAAATACCTCTTGACTGTCAGCAACAGGTATGATAATTCCTCAGTACTTGCCGAAGGCAAGAAGGGCGAATTCTTTCCTTCTGCAGCCTTTGCCTGGAGAATAGACAATGAAGACTTTTTCCGTAAGCAGCAAATAATCACAAATGCGAAGATCCGTCTGGGTATCGGTCGCGTGGGTAATTCCTCGATCGATCCTTACCAGACAAACGGTCCTCTCGAATTCACCAATTACAATTGGCTGAATGGAAATGCGGCGATTGGTGCTTCACCACTCACGTTTCCCGTTCCAGACCTGACCTGGGAGAAGACTACGACTAAGAATCTCGGACTTGAGTTCGGGTTGCTCAGGAATAGAGTCAACGCCACAGTTGATATCTATCAAAGCACTACGAGAGATATGTTGCAACGCCTGTTGATTCCGGCTACCAATGGTGTAACCTATATGCTGGTGAACCTGGGTGAAGTAAGAAATAAGGGGGTCGACATTTCACTCAGCACGATCAATATCAATTCGAAAAGCGGGCTAAGGTGGACGACTGACATCGTGTTCAGCAAGAATAAAGAGGCGATCATTAACATCGATAATAGTCCAAATAACAACCTCGCAAATCTGTTCTTCATTGGCCAGCCGATTCGTGTATACTATAATTACCAGTCACAGGGAATATTCCAGTACAGCGATACGGCGCGCGGTGGTATCCTCACCGATTACTTCCGAAAGAAACTCGTTAACTACAATCCAGCGACGGCTACCACAAGAGCGGCGAGCCTTTTCAATCCAGGCAGAATTCGCGTAAGAGATGTAAATGGAGATACGCTTATCGATGGAAACGATAAGATGATTCTTGGGTATGATAATGCGGATTGGACCGGCAGTATTGCGAATACCGTCAGCTTCAAAGGATTTGAATTGAATTTCCTTATATACATCCGCAAAGGCGGTATGTATCGCGCCCCTCGCCCAGGCCTCGTTGGTCGATACCAGTCGAACAAGGTAAACTACTGGACTCCTACAAATCCTTCGAACGAGTATCAGCAGCCAACCCGTACCTCCGATGTACCTACCTATTGGGAAGCCCTCGGATATCGTAAAGGTAGCTTCGCCAGGGTGAGAAATATTTCACTGACGTACCGCTTCCCTGCCTCCATCCTGTCGAAACTCAAGGCTAATTCACTGTCAGTGTACATAAACGCAGTGAACCCATTCCTTTTTCATAAGCATTCTGACTATGACCCGGAAACTATTCCATACGCGGAGCAGTTTGCGGCGACAACTAATAATACAGGACCCAATTCATACAGTTTCAGAAGCATGGTCTTTGGCGTAAGGATCGGATTATAATAACCAGCATGTTTAATCTTAAAACAGAAACAATGAGACTTCAACATACCTGCATGATCTTCGCTGCTGTCGTTTTGATAACGGCTTCGATCTCCTGTAAGAAATTCACCAAAGAAGAACTGGTGACTCAACTTACTGAAGAGTATTATAATACCGACCAGTGTATCGAGGA
>JACMKU010000063.1 GCA_014379965.1 Chitinophagaceae bacterium | reverse complement strand
TGGTCGGCGGCGCGGGAAAAATCCTGTTTGCGGAAGTAATACTCGCCGAGGTGAAAACTCATCATTTGAACCCTGGCAGTGTTTTTCTCTACATCGATATAGTCGATGGCCTTATCCTCTGCGCTGCTTTCATTCTGCTTGAGCGCGCAGGCTGTCGTATAGTAGGTAATTTCCTGTACGGTGATCGGATTGTTTGCCTTATCAGTTTCCCGAATGGACTGCTGCAATTCTTTCAATAGTGGATACGCGAGATTGTACTGCTCTTTCTGAAAATACTCTTTAGCTTCTTTGAATTTCTCCTGCGGATCTGAATAATAGCGGGTTTGCTGGGAGAAACTAGCCGTGCTGACTGCAATGGCTATCGCGAACAGTATTTGATTCTTCATGCTGATTGTCCTTTAACCGATGCTGGTTTAACGCCGCAATATTCAAATTATTTTCAAGGGTGACCAAACATCGTTCCAAACAGGTGTTAATAACTTCAGTTTACGCTTTTGTTTAACATTTTGTCAGTTGAGTTGTTAAAGGAATCAACAATGTTTTTATTATTGCATTTCAAAACCACAAACCATGAAAAGATTTTTCAGTACCAGGTACTCTGAAACCTGGTTTTCACTTGGATTATTTATTCTACGAGCTTTCGGCGGAGGACTATTACTTCCTCACGGGCTGGACAAAATGAATAAGTTTGGCGAAATGGCCCCGACCTTCATGGACCCCTTTGGTATTGGGCCCTCGGTTTCGCTCGCCTTATTGATATTCGCGGAATTCTTCTGCTCCATCTTCCTTATTCTGGGATTATTCACCCGCCTGGCATGCATCCCGTTGATCATCGCCATGGTGGTGGCACTTTTCATCGCTCATAAGGGACATATTTTCACCGATGGTGAACATGCGGCACTCTACCTGGGGATTTATGTTACGCTCCTCTTCACAGGACCCGGCAAATTCAGCATTGATAAAGTGATAGGAAAATAGTTATTACCTTCCTTTCATGAAAAGAGTGCAACTCATCGAATGGGGCATAATTGTTATCGGGCTGATCTTCGGATACAAATTCGTGGAGTCAATCCTCTCGCTATTTATTCAAATCGTTTATGGTTGGGGGTACCCGGATATTGCCGCCGACATTCTCAGGGTTTTGTTGATATCGGCAGTTTACGGGATAGCCTTGTTCATTCTATTGAGGAATAGCCACCGGCTGGCAGCCTACTTCAGCCAGCCTTCGGGGGATGAGCATGTTGCCATCAAGATCGGCAAAAGATCATTGCTCCAGGTGATTCTTATCGCCCTCTGCCTGTTCATTATCCTGACTACTGTGTCTGATTTGATATTCTATATTTTCGATGCCTTTCGAAACGAGGTACGACCAAGAGGTATCCTGGATATCGCGGATGGTTATAATCCCAGCGCTGACAAATATTCGTTCGTGATCAACTTCATTAAGATCCTACTTGCAATCATTGTCATCTATTCCTCGAAACGAATTTCCGACTGGCTCATCCGCAGGGATGAAGCGGACGAGCTCGTCTTCGATTCAACTCCTCAAAACTGACTGCATGTTCGTATCTGAATTAAAAATAAGGGTGCGGTATGCGGAAACGGACCAGATGGGAGTCGTGTATCATAGCAACTTCTTTCCTTACTTCGAATCGGCCAGGGCGGAATCTATCCGGAACCTGGGTTTTACCTATGTCGACATGGAGAAAATGGGCGTAATAATGCCCGTGATCGAGGTGCAGTGCAGGTATATCCGACCTGCGCTTTATGATGACCTGCTGACAGTTAAAGTAATAGTGAAGGAGCTTCCAGTCCATCACAAGGTGGAGTTCTTCCACGAAGTGTTTAATGAGAAGAAAGAATTGCTAGCTACTGCCAGGATAATTATCTATTTTATGGAAGCGAAAACTATGAAACGCACCGTGATGCCGGAACCCTTAATGAATCAACTCAAACCTTATTTTACTTAAACTGTTCATGGAAAACTTCCCATCGTACCAGGAGCCGCCAGGGCCCGATACTACACCGGTGACGGAACTAACCGTCATTCCACCAAAGCCTCCCGCCGAGGAACCCAGAAGTCGCAGCAGCGTATGGCTGCGATCAGTGACTAGTCTTCTCCTTTACTTTGTCATCGGCTACTATTTCTTCAACCAGAACTGGACACTTGTGATTGTATTGACCGCAGTCGTGGTTTTTCATGAACTAGGGCACTTCATGGCGATGAAATACTTCAACTACACCGAGCTAGGTATCTTTTTCATTCCTCTCCTTGGTGCATATGCATCTGGAAAAAAACAGGAGATATCCCAACTACAATCATCCATCATTCTTCTTGCAGGTCCCGTTCCGGGGATCATTATGGGGGTAGTCCTAAATCTCACGGCCCAGCAATTTGGTGACGACGCCCATCTAGTTGAAAGCATCTCCTGGGTACTCGTATATCTGAATTTGTTGAACCTGTTACCCATTTATCCGCTTGACGGCGGCCAGTTACTTAACAGGTTGTTTCTCGACAACAGCCAAATCATCAGCAAGATCTTCCTGATCCTGTCGATCTGCGCAATGGTGTGGTTCGCTTTATTCGGTATGCAGAGACCCATTTACGCGCTTTTGATCATCCCATTTTTCCTCCTCACCAGGATGGTAACTGACTCGCAGTTTGACCGGTTGACAAAAAAGGTAGAGGATGAAGGAATTGATTTGGACACGAGCTATGAGCAGATAAGCGACGAGAATTATTGGAAGATCAGGAATATCCTCATACGTAACCATGCCGCGTTGAAAGACGTTCCTCCGTCGCCGCCTTATGAATATTCCCCCAAAGAAGAGCAGGTGAAATCTCTAATGCAAAATTTGTTACAGCGGACGATAGTTCAGGATTTATCCATTGCACGCAAGATCCTCATCATAATTATCTGGGTGGGATGCTTCGCGGTGCCATTCATAATCGACCTACGCCGGGCACTTCCATAAAAAAGTTGAGGGTGAGTAAAGCGCAAAAACCATGGAATCGGGAATTAGGTCTCGCGTTCGAAAAGTATTCACGAATTCGTAAGCCCGATTTCCAATTCCCGATTCCCGATTCCTGGAACATCATACACGGTTGTGATCAGGCTTCCAGACTTTTATTGCAGTCTTGATCTGGCGATTGGTAAGGTTTTCCTTTAGCGCTTTCTCTGCAAGCGTCGGGAATTCTTCATCCTGTGCAAATCGCAACGCTACGATTTGTCCCATATGTAACCTGCGATCGAGAGCTTTTCCGGTTAGTATGTAATGTCGAAGATTCTCTTCTGCGCGAATAGCCCTATCCTGCGCCAACAGGGCAAACCTCCGGGCATACCAATAGATCACAATAAGAATGATTGAAATCAACAGTAATATTAATGGTCCAAGAATGTTGTCTGGGTATGACTTAATAAAATGGACGATACTGGCAACAAAGACTACGAAGATTGCTACGCCTCCTACAAAATGCCAGATTGGGAGGATTCGAGTATGGTTCTTGTAATTCTGTTCACTCATAACGTTCAGTTGGGTTAATTAAAATTCACTGCAGGATCGAAAGTAGCTCATTTCATCGGGGGCAGCCAAAATTCTACTTCAACACATCCAACACCGTATACATCTTATTTACAAGAGCGGAAGCACGACCGTTATAATTATTTACGATAAAGGAGAAAATATACTCGTTACCATCTTTCGACTTATGGTAGCCACAGAAGCTTTTGGCATCGCTAATCGTGCCGCTCTTCATCTTCATTCCATTAAATTCAGGAAGAGCATCGAAGAAACGAGGAAACCACATTCTTGATCGCGCATATTTCAGTATCTCTACCTGGGCATGCGTGGTGACTCGGTTAAGCGGCGAAAGCCCCGATCCATCCCGCATATTCAATTCGTCGGGATGCACGTTTTTATTCTTCCAGAAATCCTGAACTACAATCACACCTGAGTCTGTATGATGGTCTCCTTTCCTCTCATAACCCATCGTTCTTAGCAAAGCCTCACCATACAGATTAATGCTTTTCCTGTTAAACCAATAGATAATGGAATCCATCGTCGGAGAATAGTGAATGTAGGCTGGCTCAGTAGATGGTGCGGTAACCGACATCGCGCTTTCACAATCAAATTTCTCATCCTGGAAATTCAGCAATCGGTAGTAGGCCCCAAACTCGTCTGTGAAACGGCACGCAGGATTTACCACTACGGAGGAAATACTAAACCTCCTGACGCCCGCGGGTATTGTTCCCTGTATCAAAAGTTTCGTACTGCCGGGAATGAAATAAACATATGCATTGTCTCCGCTGCCCTTTGGACCCGTTGTACACTCATTGACGAAATCTGCCCATCCAGAAGTCAGGGCAGTATCAATTTTCGCTGCGTCTCCTACTTTGTCACCGGGAATGAAATGTATGTCTTGCTGGTTCTCACGCCAGTTGAATTTTAGTGGGGCCGCTCCATAATAATTTCCTATGTCTTCGAATATCCAACCCGAGGGGATATTCTTCAATCCTTCTCTTGCGAAGCTGATGGAACTAATCTTAGCAACCCCTTTCCTCCTAAGACCCCTGGTTAGCGCATCGAAGAAATTGGTGTCCCTGGTATTACCGTATCGCCAGCTTCCGAGTGTCGGATCGTAGGAGCCCATAACGAAGAGGCCAGAACCCAACTGATGAAATCGCGTCTCATACCTGTAGGCGCTACCAAGTAATTCGAAGGCCGTGACGCTTGTAATTATTTTTTGAGTGGATGCAGGAGCCAGCCCAACGCGTGAATTCTTATCGAATATCACGGTGCCCGTGCGGGCATTGACAACATAGAGAGAAGCAATGGCATGGCGAAGTTGTGAGTCCGATTCAAACTGCTTATAGGCAGAAGTTATTTTCTGGGTGATGGTCTGACCAAGGCTTAAGGAAGTAGCAAATAAGAATATGATTGAAGCGAGTAATAATTTTTTCTTCATAGTATAAATTTCACGCAGAGACGCAAAGGCGCAGAGGTTATTATCAAAATTTGTTTCTTGCAATCACATATCGAAAGCGGATAAAGATTTTTACTCAACATTTAAAAAATCCTCTGCGCCTCTGCGCCTCTGCGCCTTTGCGTGAAACCCTTTCCGCCGCGCCATTGCGTGAACCAGTTCCTCCGCGCCGACGATAGTATCAAAATTAGTTTATTGCTCATCACATATCAAAAGCGGATAAAAAATTTTGCTCCCAAGATTAAAAAATCCTCTGCGCCTCTGCGCCTTTGCGTGAACTATATTTGCCTCGAATTTCTCTAAATCATGAATCAAATAACTGCCTCCATTATCACCATCGGCGATGAATTATTGATCGGTCAAACCATTGACACCAACAGCGCCTTCATCGGGCAGGAGCTCAATAAGATGGGCGTGTGGGTGAAAAGAAGAGTTGCCGTGGGCGATTTATGGGACGATATCTGGCAGGCGTTGGATGAGGAATCACAACATTCGGATATCATCATTATCACGGGAGGTTTGGGTCCTACGGCCGATGATATCACAAAGCCTTTGCTATGTAAGTATTTTGGAGGAAAGCTCGTGGTAAATGAAGATGTACTTAACCATGTCAAATACCTCTTCGAAAAAGTATATCGCCGTCCCGGCCCAATACTCGAACGCAATCTAAAACAGGCGGAAGTACCCGACGTGTGTACAGTACTGCATAATGCG
The DNA here is from genome assembly GCA_014379965.1 of Chitinophagaceae bacterium. Taxonomy (GTDB): domain Bacteria; phylum Bacteroidota; class Bacteroidia; order Chitinophagales; family Chitinophagaceae; genus VBAT01. Next base: position 18,291 of record JACMKU010000063.1, on the reverse strand, counting down.
CGAGGTTCCGCCCCCGGCATGTGGTTCGAAAAACAGATTGTCACTCACGCTAAAGATAATATTGCCGGGACAATGCCTAACAGAATTTTTGTATCCTTACCCGGAGTTCCGCATGAGATGAAAGGACTGGTAGAGAAGGAAGTAATCCCACGGCTTAAAGCGCACTTCGAGACCTTACCAGTCATTCTTCACAAGACAATGCTGACCGCGGGTACAGGTGAATCCATGCTCGCCGAACATATCAGGGAGTGGGAGGAACGACTTCCCACCTTTCTTAAGTTGGCCTACCTCCCCCACTACGGCATGGTGAGGTTGCGGATAACGGGAACTGGCGATGAAAGGCAGGCGTTGGAAACAGAACTATCCGAGCAGTTCTCAAAATTAAAAGTGCTGGTGAGAGAATGGCTCGTGGTAGACGATGATCTCAGCCTGCAGGAAGCCATAGCTGCCTTACTTCGCGAAAGAAACAAGACAGTAGCCACTACGGAGAGTTGCACAGGTGGATTTATCGCCCATCTTCTTTCCCGGGATGCTGGTTCATCTCGCACATTCAAAGGGAGTATTGTCAGTTACGATAACCAGGTGAAGACCGATCTGCTCGGGGTGTCGGAGGAGGTTCTAAAGGAACATGGCGCCGTAAGTGAACAGACAGTGCGGCAGATGGTGGTGGGAGGTCTCCAGAAATTGAAAACGGACTTCGTCATCGCCACGTCGGGAATCATGGGACCTGATGGTGGGACGGAGCAAAAGCCAGTTGGAATGGTATGGATCGCCGTAGGCAATGCCGAAAAGATTAAATCACATGTCTTTAATTTCCGGTTCGAACGAAACCGCAACATAGAACAGACTGCAATCGCGGCATTGGACATGCTTAGGAAATTCATTGTGACTAACAGTTGATCGCATGATTATGCCCAAATCATTACCTTTGGCGCCTGAGGATAATGGCTTCCACTCCTTCACACGAAGACCGCAGATTCAAATCAGGCGGATTAAGGTGAAGAGAATAAATAACAATGACGTCTTAAATCTGTAACTGATCATGGCAATAGTCGACTTGGTAATGCCGAAACTGGGCGAAAGTATTATGGAAGCTACTGTCCTGAAGTGGCATAAGCAAGCCGGTGATTCGGTTAAGTTGGATGAAACTGTACTGGAGATAGCTACGGACAAAGTAGATAGCGAGGTACCAAGTACGGCGGAAGGAACTATCCAGGAAATTCTCTTCAACGTAAACGATGTAGTTCCAATAGGCACCGTGATCGCCAGGATAAAAACCTCAGTCGAGGAACCAGCAGGACATCGTCCCCCTGCACCACCGCCTCCCATAGAGAAAGCGATGGTGATGGACACAGCTCCAGCTCAAACAGCCAACTACCAGGCCAGCACTTCGAATGGGTCGAATGGCTCCTCTTCTGCTAATCGATTCTACTCACCACTCGTATTGAATATAGCGGCGAGCGAGGGTATTAGCATGTCTGAACTGGAGCATATTCCCGGTACGGGAAATGAGGGCCGTGTGACCAAGAGAGACATTCTTCAATACATGAGTGATAGAAAATCGGGAAGCAGGAAACAGGAGAATGAAGACAGGCATGCGGATCGGCCAAGTTCAATAACTAAGAATGTTCAGCTCGCTACGCAGGAGCCACGAACATCTCCGTCTTACTCCGGCAATGTGGAGATTATCGAGATGGACAGGATGCGCAAGTTGATCGCCGACCATATGGTGAGGAGCAAGCATACGAGCCCACACGTGACGAGTTTTACCGAGGCCGACGTAACCAACCTGGTAATGTGGAGAGAGAGGGTTAAGAAAGACTTTGAAAAAAGGGAAGGCACGAAGATCACCTTCACTCCGCTGTTTGTGGAGGCGGTCGTAAAATGTATCAAGAGATTCCCATTGATTAATAGTTCAGTCGACGGCGACAGGATACTTGTGAAAAAGGATATCAACATCGGCATGGCAACCGCGTTGCCTAGTGGCAACCTGATTGTGCCGGTGATCAAAGGAGCCGATCAACTCAATCTCGTTGGGCTAACGCGGCAGGTCAATAACCTGGCAGATGGCGCACGTAATGGGAAACTGAAGGCTGACGATACCCAGGGCGGAACCTTTACGCTGACAAATGTGGGCACTTTCGGAAGCCTGATGGGTACGCCGATAATCAACCAACCTCAGGTGGCGATCCTTGCTGTTGGCGCCATAAAGAAAAGACCAGTAGTTATTGAGACGCCGCACGGTGACAGCATTGCTATTCGACACATGATGTACCTATCCCTTAGTTATGATCATAGGATCGTGGATGGAAGCCTTGGCGCTACATTCCTCACCGCCGTCGCGAACGAACTAGAGAACTTCAATGGCGAAAGAGAATTATAATTCTGGCAGTCCATGAGAATCTTCCTATGTTCTTGTTTGATGATGCTGTGCATCACAACCTACTCTCAGAAGAAAGACTTCGGTTCCTGGAACGTAATCAATACGAAGATTACACTTGACGCCAAGTGGGGTTTGTTCAATGAACTCCAACTCCGTTCGCAGTCGTTTTATGACAATCACTTCTATTACGAGGTCAAAGGCGGTGTCAGCTATTCAGTAAACAAGAGCTTTTCAATCCTGTTAGGCACCGGCAAGTATATTACTTATAGTGACGAAGGAAGTTTTAAGAAACCTGTGACGGCAAATGAGACGCGATTCTGGCAACAGTTAACCATGAATCACTACCTGGAAAGATTGAAATTTGAACATCGCTATAGAATTGAGCAACGGTGGTTCAAGACAGGTTATCGTAACCGTTTTCGTTACCGACTCAACGCTGCCGCCCCGCTTAGTAATAAGAAAATGGGCCCAAAGACATTGTACATCTCCGCCTTTGATGAAGTATTCTTAACAAATGTCGCTCCTTACTTCGAACGTAATCGATTCTTTGCGGGAGTTGGCTACCAGTTCAACAAAACTTTTACGGTACAGCCAGGCTATGCCTACCAATTTGATTATCGCAATCTTTCAGGTGCCGGCAAGCATTTCTTCCAACTTACCTTGATGATAGAGGTCGATGCACACAAGAATCCAAATGAGAAGATTCCGGGGAATGTGGATTGAGAATAGTGAATAGTGAGTAGTGAATGGTGAGTAGCTCACTGGTATTGTATATTCAATTACAATTCGAAATTTCTACCTGCAAGTTCGTATGGAAAATGAAAGTTCAAGGACTAGGGTGTACTCACTATTGACCATTCACTATTCGCTTTCACTGCTGACATCTGACCACTCACCTGATCATCGCCTCCTCCTTAAATTCAACCTTATTCCCAGTAATTGTAATAATATAAAGTTTATTGTATTCGCTATCCGGCAGATCTGCAGGCACATGTTTTGTTCCGGTTAGAAGGTTCACGATGTCGTCGACAGTATTTGAGTGGCCTATTATTAATGTATTCTTTTTCAAAGCACGTAATTGGGCAATGAAGGCGGAATCCGGACGAGGACCATAGGTTTCAACATTCAATCCGAAATGGGCAGCCGTCGGAGCCGCTGTCGATTTGGTGCGAATTGTATTAGTGGAATAGATGGCCTCAATCTTTTTATCATTCAATAATTCCTTTAGCGCTTTGGCGCGTTGCTCTCCCTGGGCGCTCAATGGAACATCACTACTCATAGTTGCATCCGGGGCAGCTTTTTCCGCATGTCTCACCACATAATAGGTTTGTGCGCACGAGGTAAAGCAAATCAATAACAAGATCGCAGGGAGTATTTTTAGCTTCATATCAAATGTTTTACCCGTTAAAACTCCTGAATTTTTCTTAAATCTCACTTCTTTCTCACACTTTCCTTTCATTACTGGCGTTCTTTTTGTAAATTAGGAATACTAAAGCCGTCATTTATGAAACAACTTTCCGAGACCTGGTTCGCAGAAGGATACATTGATTTCGAGCTGAAGAAATATACGCTCCTCGCCTATCTACAGGAGACGAACAAATACTTCAATGAAAACAAACTCTATCCCCAACTCGCCGACATCGTATTTCATTACAATAACCTCGTCGCTTTCCGGGAAAATAAGAAATTCCTCCAGGAACATTTCCCCAAGAAACTGACCGGCATACAAATGGAAAAATTGCAGGTGCTTTACGAGCAGATGATCGAGGACACAGAGCTAATGCAGGAACTGGAAGACATTATCAACTATTCGGCGGTTGTTCTTAAGAAGACCCTGCAGACCGGAGTTTCCATCTATGAATTCGTGGAGGATAAGATTAGCATAACGCCAATCGGTTTGATTCCTTTGGATATAAAGGAGGGGTATTTCTTCCTAAGCAGCGGAAACACTAAAAGTACGCGCGTTTATCATTACCGTCTCTCCATCTTCGAAAAACATGACGAGAAATATCGCAGCATCAAGACAGCCTATATAGACATGTGGCACCGCGGACTGGTCAATACCTACGAACACATCAAGTCTGACCTGATCAAGTATCATAAAGCACTTCCCAACCCGGCAGTCTATTCAATAGAGGTGGGACTTAGCTTCCCTGTAGATGAGACCTTGCTACCGGTTGCAAAACGGAGTTTGGTGAAATATATTAGTGCGCAGGCTGCTGCATAGGGAATCGGGAATCAGTAATTGGGAATTGGGAATCGGGCATTACGAATTCGTAGACACTTTTCGACCGTAACGCCCGATTCCCGATTACTGATTCCCGATTCCCGATTACCGATTACCGATTACCGATTCCCAATCAGTCAACTAACTCCAGTCCAAGATCCTTCCCTTTCCGCACCGCTGGTACCCCTTGGGTTATCCATTTCGCTGGCCTCTCTCCTTTCAACAACCAATCGAAATATTGTTGCTCCCTGATTTGGATGTCTTTCTTGTTTTTACGATCGACGAGATTATGCGCCTCGCCATTATAGTTCAACAGCCATACTTTCTTCCCGAGCCGCCTCATGGCAGTGAAGAACTCAATGCCCTGGTACCAAGGCACGGCTCCATCCGCATCATTCGACATGATGACAAGAGGAGTCTTCACCTTCGGCAGATGGAAGAGTGGAGAGTTCTCTATATATAATTCAGGTTTCTCCCACAATGTGGCGCCAATTCGACTCTGCGTCCTTTCGTATTGGAACTGGCGATTGACGCCGCTCTCCCAGCGAATTCCACCATACGCGCTCGTCATGTTCACAACCGGGGCGCCCGCCCATGCGGCCTTAAACATATCGGTCATGGTGATTAGCTGGGCCACCTGTATTCCTCCCCAACTTTGCCCCTGGATTCCCATATTCTTCGCGTCAATCCACTTGTTCTTCGCAAGGGACTGAGCACCGCTAACGATGTAGTCGTATGCACTCTTCGCCGGGTGTCCAATAGTATACTTAACATCCGGGGCGAATACAATATACCCGCGGCTGACGAAAAAGGAAATATTCAATTTGCTACCTGTAGGTGTCGGAGGCAGATAGGTATTCAGTCCATCGGACAACTCTTCGTAGAAATAAAGAATCACCGGGTACTTCTTGTTGGGGTCGAAGTCCTCCGGCTTATAAACGATACCGTCCGCGTCCTTGCCTTTAAACGTCTTCCACTTAAATAATTCGGCGGTTCCCCAGTTGTAGTCCTTCTGATGAAGATTGAGACTGGTGATCAATTTGCCGTTCTGAATGCTGTTCGACCATGCGAACGCGGTAGTCGTATCTACCGTCGCCACCTTTAGGTTTGGAGAAAGTTGATAGTTCTCGAATGAATAAACAAACACCGGTGCATCTTTCGCCTTTGCGACACCACTAACGTTGTAAGGCGAGGTGATCCACACACTATCGTTGCCTGAAACGCCCATACGCAACAGGTTATATCCCGAGGTCTTTGTATCGTCGTCGAACACCCTGAAAAGTGCGACCTCCCCTTGCCTGATGTATCGTTTGTCAGCATTGGTATTTACATACCTTGCTACCGTTTTATTCTTACGATTCGAATATGCAGGACCGAATATGTTAACAGGGTCTTTGCGAGAGGCGAGGTTTAGCTTCCACGCATCGAAGCGATCGTATACATAGACCGCCGAGTCGCCTTCATGCCAGCCCATCACGCCATAAGGCGCGGGGTCGGAAGGAGAATCGTGCTCCTCGTTGAATAATGAAACTTTGACCTTCGATGTAAGGTTCCGGATAGAGTCGCCATCATAAATAAAATAGTTCTTTGCCTTTGTATCGTACCACATAATATACCTGCCGGAAGGCGAAACATACGTAGGTGTAATGATACCCGTCATGTCATTCTTTATCAATTTGCTCTCACCCTTATCTACCTGTATCGTATAAATATCCTTTTTTGTATTGCCCATCCATTGGCTCTCGATTCTCTTTCCAACATCCGTTACTCCTACAAACTGCGCTCCGTCACCTTCGTTTGTCGTAATGACGATGGGCAAATCTTTCGAACCTAGTTGCTGAATAGTTTCGCTGTCAAATAGATAGACTGCGAGGAAGTTTTCCTGAAGATCGCGTTGCAGCCTGAACAGCTGAACGCTCTGCAGGTAGTCATCGTTATAATGCCAGATGTCGAGTTTGGCCTGCTCACTTTCCACTATGGAGGTATCCCTTGGCGGCTGGATGGGTGCCGTGCCGAAGAACAAACGCTTTCCGGATTTGCTGAAGTAAGGTTGTGCGAATTCGCTGATGGTCATTCCAAGCTTCATGCCCACGGCATTCTTATCTACGAGTAATTTGGCGCTGTCCATTCCTTCCGAATAATGCCAGAGCTTATAAAACTTCTGCAGGTCCTTGGGTTTTGCATCCCTCTCCGCGATGTACGCAACCTTTGATCCATCCTCAGAAAGTGTAAAATTTTTGAAATCGTTTCCTCCGCGGCTTAGCGTATCCGCGAATCCCTTGTTAAGATCATACAACAAGACCAGGGCGCGACTAGTTGAATCTTTGGGCATTCGCGCTATCTCCAGCAATAATTTCTGGCCTTTTTTATTGAATGCATACTCCAGCACGTTACTAAATACCCTCTCCTCTCCATTCGAAAGTTTGCGAAGAATAAGGTTGGTACCTGCCTCTATCGCTACTGTCGGCGGATCATCTCCTTCCGCATCGCTTGCATTAATGTATTCGGTGTCGTCTCCACCGTCTCCATCCTTATTTTTCTTTTTCTTCTTCGGCATTTCCTGTATCAACTGGTGAAGCGAATCGATGATCCTCGTTAAACTGTCTGTCGTACGCCTTGGATCAGTTGTGGTGGCCCGAGTTCGTGGTGCGGCCTCCATCGACTTCTCAAGGTGGTAGGCGACCCAGCCATAGCTGTCCGTTGGCGCTTTATAGTTCTTTACTCTCGCCATCTTCCAGATGCGGTCATCTGCAAGTGATAAGATTGCGAGTGAATCCTTCGGCATATCATCCGCGCGTTTCTTCTTTATACGAGCATCACGGAGATCTTTGAAGTAAGGCCTGATGCGAAAGATGACAAACCGGCTGTCATCACTGAAGACAGCATTGGTGCCTCGGGGAAACACACGTCTGTAGGTGGCATCAGACGATTGAACTACCAATTCATTATCTCCCTCCTGTGGTTGGATAGAATACACTAACCATTGGCCGTTATTGCTGACGGATTTTTCGCCTATACTTTGCCAACTATCGTAGACAGTATGATCGAGTGGTTTCTTTTGCGCGTACACTAGTTGAGAGTAAAGGAAAATCAAACACAGTAAGCTCTTTCGCATCGTCGTAATTTATTTTTAAAGATAATGGATGATCGCTGATTCTATTGCCGTGGCTTTTCCCCGACAATTAGCCCATATTGCCACAGTTTTCTTTTCATCCCTAGATATTGGTATTTGCACGCCTTGATGTTTCCCACCTGTAATGCTGACGGCGATGACAACCTCAGTCTCTTCCACCAGACATAAGCGCTGGCGAGGAAATAAAACCTGTACAGCCTGAGCGATGAATGAAGTGTCTCTTTTGTTATGTCCCTATATCGTACGGAAATGAATCCTGCCTTTTCCATGAACTCGGTAAACCGGCCGGGCGTCTCCAGGTAATTCACCTGCCACCCGTCCAGCCATTTCCTGATCACCGGATGGTCATTGTTCGCAAATGCTGATACGAAGCCATCGGCGACCACCATTCGTCCACCGGGTTTTAATAAACGCCATGCCTCGTTGATAAATTGTTCTTTGCTGTCGGCATAACAAATGCTCTCACAACCCCATACTACGTCGAAGCTAGCATCAGGGAAGGTGGTGGCGCAGTAGTTCATCACCTTGAAGTCCGCCACGTGATTCACTCCTTTTCGCTTAGCCAGTGCGACTGCCTGCTCCACCTGCCTTCCGCTCAATGTGATGCCGGTTACTCTGGCGCCTCGCGTTGCCGCCAGGAAGATGCTGCTGCCGCCAATGCCACACCCGGCGTCGAGTACATTGTCCTGAGTTCTGATCCGCGCCGTAGTGGCCATTATTTCGTTCATCCTCACCAGTGATTCAGGAAATGATTTCACTTCGTCATCCCAATAGCCATAGTGAATGGCCAGGCTGTTATCAAGGTCCCAGGAATCCTTATAGGCGTGTTCGGTAGCCTGGTAATAGTCGATGATCTTCTTATGGTAATCATTGGGCTGCATATAGGAATAGTTTATGCCTGGGGCTCCGGTTTAAAAGGGGTTGCATTTGTTGATCGCAATGTCTGCCGGCGAAGGATAATAACGTGTATAACGAGTGCAACCATGATGATCGCGAAGCCTACATAAAACCATTCGCTCAAATATTTATTCTCTCCCTTTACGACGAAGGCGAGAATGATCCCATAGACTGGCTCGAGATTATAGGTTAAGTTGACGGTGAAAGCAGACAGCTTTTTCAACGCATTAGAAGAAAACTGAAACGCCACCACTGAGCAAAACCAGGATAAGACCAGCAACCAGGCAAAGTCTTCCCATCCTGGCAGGAAGTTGTCTACCGGAAACCGCTGAAGGTAAAATGGAAGCAACGCGGACAATATGACCAATCCCCCGGTCTGCTGCCAGGTGAGCATCGTCTCTACATTGATTCGTTTTAGAAATTCACGGTTGAAGATGGGAAACAACGAAGCAAGGACGGCTGAAATGATGCCAATGATAATACCGATCTTATACTGCGTATCGAAATGGAAGATCACATATATACCAACCATCGTGACTATTCCAAGGAGGAGTTCTGTCCAGTTCATCCTCTTACGCAACAGTAACGGTTCAAATAGAGCGGTGAAGAATCCGATAGCAGAGAAACAAACGAGCGCTACGGAGACGTTCGCATATTTTATCGAGCCATAGAATGTCACCCAGTGAAGAGTAGCGATGAAGCCCACCCCCGCTATTTTTATAATATCTGAAGTGGGTATTCTTTTGATCTTCTTTCTAAGTCCAAAGAGAATCCACATTGTGACGGCTGTAAACAATAGACGGTACCACACGATCATTCCCTCGTTGAAGCTTATGAGACGACCGAGTATCCCGGTAAATCCGGCCAGGAACACGGCGATATGCAGCTGCAGGAAAGCCTTTTTCATTGCTGGCGCAAACTAACGAAAGGAAGAAGAAATGAGAAATTAGTCGGGGAGGAAGTTTGAAGGTTTAATAAGTTTAATGGTTTAAAAGTTCCTAAACCTCGCAATTCACTTCTAAAGAGAAATTTCGAATAAAGGAACTTTTAAACTTTTAAACCGTTAAACTCTTAAACTAGTAAATAACTTACTTGCTTTCCGCCAGCACCTTATTCTGCGCAAGGGAATCATTCGTTGTAGTGTAAGTATTCTTCACCCTCTTGCGATAATTGGTAAACCAACTATGCCACCTGAGTTTCAATACGCCGAGTATTCCTTCCTTGACGATGCCCTTGTTCATCTTGGAGACGCCATATGTGCGGTCCTGGAAAATGATGGGAACTTCTTTAATCTTGAATCCGAGTTTCCATGCGGCAAACTTCATTTCAATCTGGAAAGCGTACCCGGTGAAATGGATCTGGTCGAGATTGATCGTCTCTAATACCTCCTTGCGGTAGCACATGAAGCCCGCAGTGGGATCCTTTACAGGCATGAAGGTTATCATCCTGGTATAAAGCGAGCCTCCTTTGGATAATGCGATACGGTTGGCCGGCCAATTGACAACACCGCCCCCTTTAACATAGCGTGAACCGATCGCGAGATCGGCACCACCGGTCTTGCAGGCCTGGTATAAACGTGGAAGGTCATTAGGATTATGAGAGAAGTCTGCATCCATCTCGAAAATGAACGCGTAGCCATTCGCCATCGCCCATTTGAAGCCATGGATGTAGGCGGTACCAAGACCAAGCTTGCCTTTTCTTTCTTCGATGAATAACTGACCGGGAAATTTTGACTTAAGTTGCTTGACTATATCTGCTGTGCCATCGGGAGATCCGTCATCGATAACCAGTATATGAAACTGTTCACCAAGATTGAAGATGGCGTGCAGGATGTTACTTATATTCTCCCTTTCGTTATAGGTTGGTATGACGACTAACTTCTCCATTCAATATAAGGCAGTGGCGAGTAACGAATTTACGATAATCAGCAAAAGAACCCTTGTTAAATTGTTCACAAGGCAAGGTGGTAAATTAGACCTTCTTCAACATCGTGCGGGTATAGATCTCAGTAAGCTTTTGCTTGGTGTGTTGCGGGAAGTCTCCTTTCATCATCCAATCATAATACTGAGGCTCAGCTTTTAAGACCTCCGATACGGGACGTCCTTTAAACTTGCCGAAGTTGAACACCTCCACACCATTTTCCATAGCGAAGCGACGTGCGAAGTCAACGATAACTTCTTCTCCGATGCACTTCAAAACTGTATCAACGGTATTGCCGAGGTTTGGATAACGCTCGAGTTGCGCAATGAAAATCTCGTGGGTAGCCGATGCATCAACCTCGGCGCTGTGTGCCGACTCGAGGGTCTTGCTGCAGTAAAATTTATACGCTGCTCCGAGAGTGCGCTGTTCCATCTGGTGAAAGATCTTCTGTACATCCAGAAGCTTGCGTCCTTTCGTCTCAAAATCGACCCCGGCGCGAAGAAACTCTTCAACCAACATCGGGATGTCGAACCGGTTTGAATTGTAGCCTGCCAAGTCACAGCCATCGAGCATCTGCTTTAGTTCATGGGCGACCTGCTTGAACAAGGGCGCATCTTTCACCATTTCATCGGTAAAACCATGTATGTCGGAAGAAGCTTTTGGAATGGGAATCCCGGGGTTAATGACCTTACGCTTTATGCTCCGGGTGTTATCAGGAAGAATCTTAACGATCGCGATTTCGATGATTCTGTCGGTTCCGAGGTTAGTGCCGGTAGTTTCCAGGTCGATAAACGCGAGGGGTTTTTTCAATTGCAACATTAGATTAGCGATTTGTCTTAATAATCAAGGCGGTAAAGGTAGGCCGTTCCCTTTCTTAAACAAAAGGAAAATACCACGTAAGAATATTAAATAAGGGAGATTTTAGAGGATAATACACGTATGGAGGGCCATAAATCCGGTCAAAAGCTATAAAAGCACGCCGGGGGGCTCTATATTTGCATAATAATTGCGTATCCCTTTCGTTTAACAACAAAGTAATTCAAATGAAGAGCAGATTTCTTCCCCTTATTGCCCTGATAGCCCTCGTAATGACGATAACTTCCTGTTACTCATCACGCAAAGGTGGCTGTCCAATGAACGTCAACAGCAACTCCCGGTTTAGGGGTTAATGGGTAAATCCGATAGTTAGACCGCTTTCCGCAGGCAGTCTTCAAACCAGGCTATTTCCTACAGTCCATTTACATTAATGAAATTGACAAGCGCAGCTGTGTTTTTCAGCTTGAGCTTCTTTAGGATGTTATAGCGGTGTACCTCAACCGTCTTCAACGAAATATCCAATTGTAAGGCGATCTCCTTCGACGACATACCCTGTTTGATATGTTGAATAATATCGATTTCACGTCGGGAGAGATTATTCATATCCCCTTGTGCGTCTTCTTCTTCTAATTCCTTTTGAGCCAGGATATTCTTCACTTCATCGCAAATGTATTTTCGCCCGGAACTGACCTCAATGATCGCTTTGATCATCTCGTCCTTCGATGAGTTCTTAGTGACATAGCCCATGGCCCCAAGCTGTATCATGCGCTTGGCATAGGCCGGCATTGTGTGCATTGAAACAGCGATGACTTTGGAACCAGGCGAATACTTTGTAATCTGACGAGTGGCGTCGAAACCGTTAACAGGCGCCATGTTCACATCCATTAGTACAATGTCTGGTCTAAGTTTCTTTACAATCTCAATTGCGTCCTCGCCGTTGCTTGTCTCACCGATGACGGTGAATCTCGGATCGCTATTGAGTATGAATGACCACGAATCTCTGATCAATTTGTGATCATCCACCAAAATGATGGAGATCTGTCTCATGTTGCTACTTGAAAATTAATAGATAAGGTTTGTTCTTAAAAGTTATGACAAACGATTTGTTCCAAAAAATAAAATATCAATTGTCAAATAACAGCAGGCCAACAAAATAAGTACTTACCCTTATTCATTGGCCTGCGCTAAATTGTTGAAAACAAATCGTTTCGTTCGCTACTAACTTTAAGTGGAGCTGGCGGGAATCGAACCCGCGTCCAAACATATTCCGCAAAAGCTTTCTACATGCTTATTTCATTATTAGTTGTCGGCTGTAGACAGGAAACGAACAAACCAATCTACAACTTAGCTGTGATCTTTTGTTGTAGCTCCAGCGCGCTACAACAGCATCCTGTTTTGTTTTTGAGTCGGCGGCGAAGCTTGGTAACAGGACAACCTGCATCCGCGGCCCTAATGACTAACTAATCACTGATTAGGCAGCCATGGCATACTGAGTATTGCCATTTATAGGTTGAGTATTCAAGATTAAAGTGCTGATTACACAATGCACTGCATGCTTACACTTTCAAAGATCTATGCTGTCAAAACCGGGACAGCCCCTGACTATAATACAATTGACTATTATCAAATGTTCGAAAACCTATCTCATTATTTTCCCCAGCCGAACCAGTCATTTCCATTCGCGTAGAGCATCAATAACAATAACAATATCATGCCAGCCATCTGCGCATACTCAAGAAATTTCTCATTGGGCTTCCTCCTGGTGATCATTTCGTACAATGTAAACATCACATGGCCACCATCCAATGCAGGTATCGGCAGCAGGTTCATGAAGGCCAGGATCACGGAGAGCATCGCAGTCATTCTCCAAAACCATTCCCAATCCCACGTGGGCGAAAAGATAGAACCGATAGATTTGAAACCACCTACTCCTTTGTAACCTCCCGTCTTTGGATTCAGAATCAACTTGAATTGCTGCAGGTAATCGTTCAGTTCCGCGAAGGTCTTCTTTACCCCCGCTGGAAAAGCGCTAGCGAAATTATATCGCGTCACTTCGAGCTTAAGCCAGCCAAGGCTGTCCATCTGTTGTGCCGTTCCGTACAACCTAACGCCGAGTATTCCCTCGTCCTCCTCGTTTATCAGGATCTTGGTTGGGAAACTGGTATCCCTTCCATCCCTGTTAACTGTCAATAGCACGTCCTTCCCTTTGTGTTGTTGCAGTTGAGAATACATCTCATCATAAAATTGAACACGGGTAGAATCGATACCGACGATGAGGTCATTCTTACGAATACCGGCCCTAAATGCGTGAGAAGTATCCGGGGCCTGTAATACCATGGCAGGAATTCTCACATCCACGAATCCGGTCCTGCGTTGGTTCTTGTTCTCTATTAATTGACCAATGAAGTTTATCGGCAGTTTAATGTCGAGTTGCTTGCCGTCACGCTCTACCTGCACTTGCTCCGCAGTAAGCAGCTTCTTCCTGAATTTTGTAAGATCGTAAACAGGCTTTCCATCTACACCAAGGATCTTGTCACCATCTTTGAAGCCGATCTTCATTAGAGTGCTGTCACCAATGTGAACGCCATATTTCATGGAGCTTGCGGGAACCTTCTTCTCACCCCAGATCATTAACACGAAAGCATATATTACGAATGCAACGAGGACATTCATTATGATGCCGCCCAACATCACGATCAAACGCTGCCACGCTGGTTTACTCCTGAATTCCCATTCCTTTGGTGGCTGCTTCATTTGTTCTTTATCCATGCTCTCATCGATCATACCAGAAATCTTCACATAACCACCAAGAGGCAGCCAGCCAATTCCGTAAACGGTATCACCGATCTTCTTCTTCCAGATGGCGAACCATGGATCGAAGAAGAGAAAAAATTTCTCAACGCGGCAACCAAACCAGCGGGCTGTGATGTAATGACCGAATTCATGAAGCACGACTAATATCGACAGCGAGAGCAGCAGTTGCGCTACTTTGATTCCGACCACTGCCCAATTGATAGCTAATAATATCATATTTGAAACGCTAAAGCCTGTTTTTTAAATAATCTGCAAATATCAGTTAAATAAGAGATTTTACTAAGCCATTGATCAATTATTTGAATTTATTGGCAAGGTTCACGCAAAGGCGCAGAGGCGCAGAGGAAATGAGGAATCAGGAATTGGTAATTGGGAACCAGTCAGAAGTCGTTGATTTAAGAAAAGAAATTTCAACTTGAAGCCCCGATTCCTAATTCCCGATTCCTGATTCCGGATCCTTTCGGGTTTAGAGTTTAATGAGATCCGCAGCGAAGGTCCTTGCCTCACCATCGCTCTCGAAGTATTCTTCCAAGGTGGGTTTATCGATGAAAGGAATTTTCTGCATTGTTTTCTCAACTACATCCGTCATATCGAGGAAATTGATGCGATTCTTTAGAAATGCATAAACGGCTATTTCGTTTGCGGCATTCATAACAGAGGGTAGATTGCCCCCTTTGTTTAGTGCGTCAATCGCCAGCGAAAGATTGCGGAACGTCCGGATGTCTGGTTCTTCGAAAGTGAGGGTGTTCACTTTCTTGAAATCGTAGCGTGGAAACTGGTTCGGGATTCTCTTAGGAAAAGATAAAGCATATTGAATCGGCAGCTTCATATCGGGCAAGCCCATTTGTGCCTTGATACTTCCATCCTCGAATTGCACCATGCTGTGAATGATGCTCTGTGGGTGTACCAAAACACGTATCTGTTCGGGTTGAAGATTAAATAGCCATTTCGCTTCGATCATCTCGAGTCCCTTATTCATCAACGTCGCGGAGTCGATGGTTATTTTGGCTCCCATGTTCCAGTTAGGATGCTGTAGGGCATGCTCGCGTTTCACGTTCACCAGGTAATTTGGTTTGCGTCCGAGGAAAGGACCACCGGAGGCAGTAAGAATCACTTTCTCTATTTTGTTTCTCGTCTCTCCTACCAGGCATTGAAAAATGGCGGAGTGTTCCGAATCAACGGGAATAATCGGGACGCGATTCTCCACCGCCTTTCGCATAATGATATCGCCCGCAACTACGAGTGTCTCCTTATTAGCTAATGCGATGGGCTTTCCGATGTTGATGGCCTGGAGCGTAGGCCGAAGTCCTGCATAGCCGACAATAGCTGCAAGCATCAAGTCATAACAATCTATCGCCGCCACTTCTTCCAGTGCTTTTTCTCCGGCAAAGACTTTTGTATCTGATGTTGCGAGTGCTTCTTTTACTTTAAGATATTTCTTGTCGTCGGCGATCACCACCATATTGGGCTTAAACTTCAACGCCTGTTCGATCAATAATTCTTCGTTGCTATGAGCCGTGAGTATCTCGACAGAAAACTTGTCTGCATTAGCCGCAATGACTTCCAGCGCCTGCGTTCCTATGGAACCTGTGGAGCCGAAGAGGGCAATACGCCGTATGGATTGTTCTTTACTCATGTAGTTTCTTTTGAGGAATCAGGAATTGGGGATTAGGAATGGAGGGCCTGAACTATCAGGGAACATGACCGTAGTGAGTGTCACCCAATTCCTAATTCCCAATTCCTGATTCCCGTCTCAATTCGTCCACTTTACCAACTCATCCGCAATCACCCTATCATTACTCAGCCTCGGCACTTTATTCTGTCCCCCTAATTTACCAACTGATTTCATGTAATCGATAAATCCGTTCTTACGTACGGACGTAATTTTTAAGGGAGTTAATATGTTCCCGCTAATGAGGTCATCATAATACACATTCTTGGCGCGGAGATGCTCATCAAGTTTCAAAGCGAACTCCTGCATGTTACCTGGTGTATTTTCAAATTCGATGAACCATTCGTGGTAAGATTTACCATCGCCACCGCTGACATACGGTGCTACCGTAAACTCGGTGATATGAACGTTCGCCTCGGCTGCTGCCCTTAACAGGCTATGCTCTACTTCCTCGCCAATCACATGCTCGCCGAAGGCAGAAATGAAATGCTTGGTACGACCAGTCACCAACAACCTGTAAGGATCTGTAGATACGAACTTGACAGTGTCACCAAGATTGTAGCCCCACAATCCGGCGTTGCTATTGATGATCATCGCATAATTCTCACCCACCTTCACGTCCTTTAGCGATAGTCGCGTAGGGCTTTCTTTGTTGATTTCGCCTGCGGGCACGAATTCGAAGAAGATGCCACTATTGGTATTTAACAGAAGTCCTTCTGATGTCTGCGAATCCTGGAAGGCGAAGAATCCCTCGCTAGCTGGAAATAGCTCGATGGTATCTATTTTTCTCCCAATGCTTTCAATCAGCTTCGCCTTATAGGGCTCGAAGTTGACTCCACCCTGAACCATCACACTGAAATTCGGGAAGATATCTGCCACCTTCTTTCCTTTGCGGGCGATCAATTCATCGAAATACATCTGCATCCATGGTGGTATCCCGCTTATCAGGGTCATGTTCTTATCAATGGTCTCATCAACGATTTTGGCCAGCTTAGTCTCCCAATCCTCGATGCAATTTGTCTCATACGAAGGAAGCTGATTGGTGCGGAGGTAACTTGGAATATGGTGGTTCACGATCCCGCTTAATCGACCTGTGGGCACGTCACCGATCCGTTCGAGTTCGGGCGAACCGGAAAGGAAGATCATCTTACCGTCCGCGAAGCGGGTATTGCCCGTCTCTGCCATGTAGCATAGTAGGGCATTTCTCGCTGTATTGATATGATTGGGTATAGAATCCTTTGTGATGGGGATGTACTTCGTGCCGCTGGTGGTGCCAGAGGTCTTAGCGAAATAGATAGGGCGACCCTTCCACAGCACATTGTGCTTGCCTTCTTTGATCAGGTTGATGAAGGGCTTCATGTCTTCATAGTCGCGAATGGCGACAGCCTGCCGGAACTCCTCGTAGCTGCCCACCTTGTCGAGCCCCGCCTGCTTGCCGAACTCGGTGGTCCGACCAACCTTGACGAGGTTCTTCAGGATGTTCTCCTGGTCGGCCACTGCAGTTCCCATGCCTTTGCGGATACCTTTATATATATAGGAGGCAAACGGTTTGGCAAGGAATGACTTGATTTTCATGATTTCAGCGTATAATACGGCCAAATACACATCCGAATGGCTGGATAATGAAGCAGTTCGAAAACACTCCACCACTACGGGCCTGCAAATATAAAGGAAAGGGCAGGCAAACCCACCGGCGGAACTGTTATAAAACTTTGATATTCCGTTTGCCGGTTGCGATTTTCCCCTTACCTTTGCATCCCTAATTTTAGATTATGATAGCAGTAATAAAAATAGCCGGCCAGCAGTTCAAAGTCGAGAAAGACCAGACGTTATTCGTTCCCCGTCTCGAGGGTAATGCAGGCGATAAAGTAGAACTCGAAGTGTTACTAGCGCATGGCGATGGTAAGTTGTCAGTAGGCGATTCTGTGAAGACGAAAGTCGGAGCCGAGATCGTTGGCCAGGTAAAAGGTGATACCGTGATTGCCTATAAGCAGAAAAGAAGGAAGGGCTTTCATAAAAAGAAAGGTCATCGTACTGCTTATACAAAAATAAAAGTGACAAGTATTGCTTAAGCGGCATTTAAATGAACCGTTGATTGAAGCAAATCTTTATATAGAAATTTCAAAATAAAAAATCATTTATCATGGCACATAAGAAAGGTGAGGGTAGTGTAAAGAATGGTCGCGATTCACAAAGTAAACGCCTTGGTGTAAAAATTTTCGGAGGCCAGGCAGCAATTTCTGGTAACATCATCGTTCGTCAGCGTGGTACAGTTTATCATCCTGGAAAGAATGTTGGTGTCGGAAAAGACTTTACTTTATTTGCATTAACAGATGGTGTTGTTGAGTTTTCAAAAGGAAGAAACAACAGAAGTTTCGTATCTGTTACCCCTGTCGGAGCATAATTTGGAGCATAGGCATTTTTTCTGT
>JACMKU010000062.1 GCA_014379965.1 Chitinophagaceae bacterium | reverse complement strand
TAACATTACAACCAAGGATGTCGCCGACATGTGGGTACACGAAGGCTTCACTACTTATTCCGAAGCTCTTTATGTAGATTACCATTATGGTAAAGATGCAATGACTGAATATGTTTTAGGCCATAGAGGGAAAATTCAAAATGACAAACCTATTATTGGTATATATGGAGTAAACAAAGAAGGAAGTGGCGATATGTATGCAAAGGGTGCCAACCTTATTCATACTATTCGCCAGCTAACTACAGATGCGAAATTCAAAGAAATGCTTCGTGGGCTCAACAAAGTATTTTATCACCAAACCATAACCTCTTCAGATGTAGAAAAATATATGAGCAGACAAATGGGTCGCGACCTGTCTAAAATTTTCGATCAATACCTGCGAACAATACAAATTCCAATCCTGGAGTATACTTTAAAAGGAAAGACCCTCTCCTACCGGTGGACCAAATGTGTCAACGGCTTCACAATGCCGCTACGAATAATGCTCAACAATGGAAAGGCCGCCTGGATCCAACCCACCGCAAAGTGGAAGACAATGGTGCTAAGCGAAACGATGAAGGGAAATTCCTTAACACCAGACCCGAATTTTTACATCATGACCCAGAGGGTACAGAGACAATAGGCAATAGGCAATGGGCAATACGCAATTGCCTATTGCCCATTGCCTATTGCCCATTGCCCATTGCCTATTGCCTATTGCCCATTGCCTATTGCCTATTATCTTTACCCCATGAGCACCATTCGGAAGCAAAGCCTCATTTCTACTGGGATCATCTATTTCGGCTTTGCCATTGGGCTTTTGAATACCTATTTTTTTACCAGGGAGGGAACGTTTACGGAGAGCGAGTACGGACTCACTACTATCTTCATTGCCATCACAAGCATGATCATGGCCTTTGCCAATATGGCCATGCCAACTTTTATCTTCAAATTTTATCCTTACTACCACGATCACCTACCTCCGAAAAAGAATGACATGCTTACCTGGGCGTTGCTCGTCAGCACCGTTGGTTTTATCCTGGTGGTTATTACAGGGATCATTCTAAAGCAGGTCATCATCCGCAAGTTCTCCGAGAATTCGCCGATGCTGGTCAGCTATTACTATTGGACCTTTGTGATGGGATTTGGTGTGACGATATATAACATACTCGAGGTTTATTCCTGGAATCTAGGCAAATCTGTATTGACTAATTTCTTGAAGGAAGTACAATGGCGAATCTTCGTCAGTATACTAATCGCACTTTATCTTACACATAGCATTAGCGACTTCGATATTTTCATCAAGCTGTATGCGTTCACTTATCCAGTCCTTGCGCTTATTCTTTTCTTATACCTCGTCATCAAAAAGAAAATTCATTTCACCTTTAAAGTAAGCAGGGTTAGTCGGCGTTACTTCCGAAACATCGTAAACCTCTGCGTGTACGCTTATTCGGGACTAATCATCTTCACAGTCTCGCAGGTGGCCGATTCACTTGTGATTGCAGCGGTCCTCGATGATGGCCTTAGCAAGGCCGGAATATTTGGACTTGCACAACTGATGACGAGCGTCATCCAGGTTCCCCAGCGTGGAATCGTAGCGGCATCGATCGGTCATTTATCGAGGGCATGGAAGGAAAAAAACACGGAACTTTTGCGTAGGATCTATCAGCGTTCATCGATAAACCTGCTTGTATTCGCCTCGGGCATCTTCATATTGATTGCGCTTAACTATAAAGAAGCTGTCACCAGTTTTGAATTGAAAGAAAAATATCTTCTTGGATTCGACGTATTCATCTTACTAGGCCTAAGCCGGGTGATCGACCTCGGCACCGGTGTGAATGCACAGATCATTGCCACATCCACATACTGGAAATTTGAACTCTTCAGCGGGGTAATACTGCTCGTATTGATGCTACCTCTCACTTATATTCTCACAAAGCAATACGATATAATCGGGCCTGCTATCGCTCACATGATCTCGATCACCATATATAATGGCATCAGGATTTTATTTCTCTGGAGAAATTTCTCTCTCTTCCCTTTCACCATCAAATCCGCTTACACTGTGTTGCTCGCTGCGGCTTGCTTCGTTATCACCTATTACCTGTTTCGATCATTGCATGGAATACCGGGGATGATTGTACGTACCCTCGGCTTCATCATCATTTATGGCGCAGGTGTATTTTACCTCAAGCTTTCGCCAGATGTAATACCAGTTTTGCAAACGATCAGGAAACGATTTAGGGGAAGAAATGATTAACGGGTTCCAAGTGGTTTCTCCAACCTGCCTACACCAAGGAAACGTTTGAGATAATAAGGATCGAAAAGATCGCTTACCGTTACACCCCTGGAAGAGGAGGCGTGTATGAACTTATTGTTACGGAGATAAATTCCAACATGAGATACTCCACCAGTTGTATTGAAGAAAACAAGGTCGCCTTCTTTCATTTCAACCGCAGATATCCGGTTTGTTACCCTGAACTGCTCATAGGCAGTGCGGGGAACCATCAACGAAAAGGCAGCCATATAAACAGCCTGGACAAAGGCGGAACAGTCGATTCCGCTTTTGGATGTACCACCCATCTTGTACCTTGTACCATACCAATGATCCACGCTCTTAAGCAAGTCCGTAGCCTCGATTGTGGTGGGGTCTGTTCCCAATAATTGGGCATATTTCAATTGAAGTGCCGAAACGTTGGAGGAGCTACCGGACGGACCTAGCACCCTACTGCTGGTAACTGTTGCCGGCTTTTTCTCGGCTTCAACGTCGGGAATTGCCTCTGAAAGATGTGGATTTGCTGTGATCTCGTCCAGGAATTTGATATCGTTCTTTTTTGCTTCGGGAGTATTTGGCGTGTTCACCTGTCGGGGGGCGGCCTTTGCTACCGGTGGCCTTGTATTACTGCAACTGACGAGTATGGCAATGCAAGTGAAAGCAGATAAGAAATTCCTGATCATGAGACGCTTTTAAAAGTTTTCGGGCTTGTTCAAAAACCTTGCCTGATCAAAAGATGGAAGGGCAAAAATAGGTCTTAATATCCTTAAAAACAACCCCTTACTAACGGTATTTGTTTAATAAAATTGTCCCCGGAATAAACCACTGTAGGTAAGTGATTTAGCCTGTTAATTAACAGCCATTACGTGCGCTCCCTCCAAATTCTCATCCATATTTCGACTATATTGGAGAACCGGTTCATGCGCTATTTATTCATATATATTATCGTATCCATTCTCGTCGCGGGATGCCAAAGTGCAGCCACGTCGGAAAACAATATCCCCCTGTTGATAGCGGAGGCCGATACGATCGTGGTAGTCCCCTTGGAAGATACCACTATACTTAAACCATACAATTCCCTGACCTATTCGAAGACGGAATTGCTAAGAGCTGCACCAGGCACAAAATCGGTCCTTTTCAACGCTGCTGGAAACCGCTTATACGCCATGAACCTGGAAGGAATGAGCGTGTATGAATTCGACCAACCTTCCAGGAAGGTCTTGCGTGAATTCAAGTTTAGTCCTACAAAAGGGACAGGTTGGGACTATGCTACGGATAAACCCATTCCCTCCTATGAAGAGAAACCAGTGGAGGCCTGTTTCAGTCATGATGATAAGTTCTTATGGGTCTCCCTCCATAATGCCGACGGAATTGTCCCGATACGGATCGATTCGCTCCAGGCGAATGTGCCACCGGGAGAATTCGCAACATACAGGAAAAAAAATCAGTCATTGAAGAAGATGCGTGTCATCTATCCGGGAACTAAGAACGTAGACTCATTTTATGTGCCGTTGATTAAGACAGGGAAGACACCAAAAATTATATCCCGCACGGAGAATAGCGGACACCTGCTGGTGAGCAACTGGCATTCTTATAATGTGAGTGTGCTTGAAACGGATATAAGTACGTTTCCATACGCAAAGGTTGTAAGCATTGTGCCGGTGCCGTCCATACCGCGTGGTATTGTTGTTGACGACAAGACAAACCGTTCCTATGTCGCGATCATGGGTGGAGCAAGCATTACAGTAATCAATAATACAGTCTGGATGAAAGAGGGCGAATTGCAGGTAGCTTCTAACCCTCGTCACATCGTGATGGACACCAGCGGACATATTTTTGTTTCCTATAATAAGCTAGCAAAGATTGCATGTCTCGATGCCGAGTCCGGAAAGACCCTATTCACCGCCTCCACGCACGCACAACCCCGTACGATCATACTTTCCAAGAATAAACGCTTCATCTTCGTCACCTGCTACAACAGCGACTTCGTAGAAGTTTTCAAGATCAAGGACAAAAGCTTTGAAAAAGTCATCTCCCTCCCCTGCAAAGGTCATCCCGTTGGTGTAGATGTGTTTGAAGATGATGAGAAATTGGAGGCGTGGGTGTGTAGCTATTCGAATGGGTCGATAAGCGTTTTTACATTTAAAAAACAATAATCTCGGCTTCGTTTAACGTTTAAGAGTTTAACGTTCTTTAACTAGAGATGTCAATACGTTTTTGAGCACACTGGTTAGGGAACGTTAAACGTTAAACCCTAAACGTTAAACCAAACAACATAAACTTTGAACGTTCTTTTCACACTCTCCAACATTTAAGAAATTATCGAGAACTTGCACGTTCGATATGAAATTCTCACACCTTCACGTACATACCCAGTTTTCCCTGCTCGATGGAGCCGCTTCGATTCAAAACCTCTACAAGAAAGCGATTGCAGATGGAATGCCTGCACTGGCCATCAGTGACCATGGGAATATGTTTGGCGCCTTCGAATTCGTGGCAGAGGCGTATAAGCACAAAGATGAGAACGGAAACCTGAAGGTGAAGCCGGTCGTTGGTTGCGAGTTTTATGTGACTGAAACGAGACACCAGAAGACGTTTACCAAAGAAGTAAAAGACAAACGATATCACCAGATCCTGCTCGCCAAGAACGAGAAAGGTTATAAAAACCTGATCAAGCTCACCTCTCTTGGCTTTATCGAAGGCCTATATGGCAAGTATCCACGCATCGACAAAGAACTCATTCTCCGACATCACCAGGGATTGATTGCTACCACCTGCTGTCTCGGTGCTTCGGTACCACAGGCCATCCTGAAAAAAGGGGAGGCCGATGGAGAAAATGAATTCAAATGGTGGTTAAATGTTTTCCAGGAAGATTTTTATGTGGAGCTGCAGCGTCATGGGATGCCTGAGCAGGACAAGGTGAACAAGGTACTGATCAAGTTTGCCAGGAAGTATAACGTCAAGATCATTGCCAGCAATGATTCGCACTATGTAGACGTGGAGGATTACAATGCCCACGATATCCTGCTTTGCATTAATACCGGTGAAAAGTTTGCCACTCCCAAACAAACCGATTTCACGGATGATGATGTACACGTGAAGGATCGTCGATTCGCGTTTTACAACGACCAGTTTTATTTCAAGTCCACTGAAGAGATGACCAAGTTGTTTTCCGACATACCGGAAGCAATTGACAACACGAATGAGATCGTGGGAAAGATCGATCTACTCAATCTCAAGCGCGATATCCTTCTCCCCTTTTTCCAGGTGCCGAAGCAGTTTTCGTCACAGGATGAATATCTCGAACACATCACCTGGGAAGGTGCGAAAAAAAGGTACACCGAGATAACACCTGAGATTGATGAGCGGATACGTTTCGAACTTTTCACCATCAAGACGATGGGATTTGCGGGATACTTCCTTATCGTGAGCGACTTCATCAGGGCCGGCCGCGACATTGGCGTTTTCATTGGACCTGGCCGTGGATCGGCTGCGGGATCAGTAGTTGCTTATTGCACCGGAATAACTAATATAGATCCGATCAAGTATAATTTGCTCTTCGAAAGGTTTCTGAATCCTGATCGTAAGTCGATGCCCGATATTGATACCGACTTCGACGATGAAGGAAGACAGAAGGTGATCGATTACGTGGTCGACAAATACGGTAAGAACCAGGTAGCGCAGATCATTACGTACGGCACGATGGCAGCCAAGATGAGCATCAAGGACGTGGCGAGGGTAATGGACCTACCTCTTCCAGAATCGAATGCTTTAGCCAAGTTGATTCCAGACCGTCCCGGCATTGAACTTCGACGCGTACTTCATGCGCCTATGAAGATCAAAGACGGCGAAAAATCACTGGAAGAAAAAGATGGCCTGGGAAATGATGACCTCGAAAATGTGAAGAAGATTCGGGAAATCTATAAGCAGGAAAACACCATTACCAGCCGCGTGCTGCACGAGGCTGAACGATTGGAGGGCTCGGTGAGAAACACGGGCATACATGCCGCCGGAATCATCATTGCTCCAAAAGATTTGATGGAATTAATCCCGGTGGCCATTGCGAAAGATTCGCCGCTTTGGGTGACGCAGATAGAAGGAAATGTAATCGAGGAGGCGGGCGTCATCAAGATGGATTTCCTCGGATTGAAGACACTTACTATCATCAAGAACGCTCTTGTACTGATTAAACAGAATCATGGCGTCACGATCGACATCGACGACATACCACTCGAAGACAGTAAGACTTTTGAGTTATACCAACATGCCTCAACGATCGGAACGTTTCAGTTCGAGAGCCCCGGCATGCAGAAGTATCTCCGCGAACTGAAGCCGGATAAATTTGGCGACCTCATTGCGATGAATGCATTGTATCGACCTGGTCCAATTGCATACATACCTAATTATATCGATCGTAAGCATGGCCGGGAGGCCATCTCCTATGATCTCCCCGAAATGAAGGAGATACTCGAAGAAACATATGGGATCACGGTCTACCAGGAACAGGTGATGCTGCTAGCACAAAGGCTCGCGGGCTTTAGTAAGGGCGACGCCGACGTGTTGCGTAAGGCAATGGGAAAGAAACAGAAGTCGGTACTCGATAAGATGAAAGCACAATTCATCAAGGGTGCGACTGATCGCGGTTTGGCTTCGGACCGCCTCGAAAAGATCTGGACAGACTGGGAAGCGTTTGCACAGTACGCTTTCAACAAATCACACTCCACGTGTTATGCATATGTAGCTTACCAGACTGCTTATCTCAAGGCACACTACCCCGCGGAATACATGTCCTCTGTACTGAATAACGCAGGTAGCATCGACAAAATCACCTTCTTTATGGAGGAATGCAAACGAATGGGATTGCCCGTGCTTGGGCCGGACATAAATGAATCATTGAAAGGTTTCGCAGTGAACAAGGCGGGAGAGATACGCTTTGGCTTGGGAGGTTTGAAAGGCGTAGGCGACGCGGCTGTCGAAAGTATCATCGCAGAGCGTCAGAAGGGAGGATATTATCCAAACATTTTTGATTTCATCAAACGCATTAGCCAGCGTACAGTGAATAAGAAGACACTGGAAAGCCTTGCTTATGCAGGCGCCTTCGATTGTTTTCCCGAACATCATCGCGCGCAATACTTTTATCTTCCATCCGGTGAAGTTGTCACGGGACTCGAGAGGATCATCAAATACGGACAAGTCATCTCAACTCAGAATGCCAGTTCGGCCAATACATTGTTTGGGGATCTTCCCGTCACGATGGAAATTCCCCCACCCCGCCTGCCAGAGTGTGAACATTGGTCGCTCACAACGCAACTCGACAAGGAAAAGGAAGTGACGGGCATGTTCCTCAGTGGCCACCCGCTCGACCATTATCGGTTCGAGATGAAACATTATGGCATCAGCGCAGTCTCGGACTTCAATGAATTTAAGGAGGCTATCAGTTTGCAACCAAATCCAGGCAGGTCCTTCCGGCTTCTTGGGCTGGTCGCCGATGCCCAGCACAGGATTGCGAGGAGCGGAAATAAGTACGGCAACTTCATAATCGAAGACTATTCGGGCAAAACTGAGTTTCCTCTTTTTAGTGAAGACTACCTGAAGATCTCACCATTTCTCCAGCAAGGAAGCACTGTGCTTATCACCGGGTATTTCAAACCGCGATATAACAAAGATGAATATGAGTTTAAAGTGCAGCAGGTGTCGCTTGCAGAAACGCTGAAGAAGAACTTGACGAAACAGGTAAACATCGAAGTGCACCCGCAGGATATTACGCTAGAAATGGTTGAATTTGTAGAGAAGAATATGCGCTCTTTTAGGGGAGGCAAAACCTCACTGAGTTTTGTGCTCACGGAGCCTAAGAGTAATCTGAGGGTAAATCTTACAACAGGTACAAATACGATTGAGATGAATGAAGACCTGATCCACTTCCTGGAGAATAAGCCTGAACTAGAGATTCATGTGTTAACGAACTCATAAGCAGTGCCTTTATAGCAGGCATTTCTGTCATCAAAACGGGTAAACAATGACAAGTTTTACACAACTTTCCGGCCTCAACAGCTGTTATTATTATCGGACTTAAATTTGCAGTCCGTCAGTAGTCCCCGGGACTGAATAATTAGAAAAAAATAAAAATCAATAAAATGGCAAAAGAATACAATGATTCCAATTTCCAGGCTGATGTTCTGGCTTCTGATAAGTTAACTGTGGTCGATTTCTGGGCAGAATGGTGCGGACCTTGTCGCGCTATCGGGCCGGTTATTGAAGAGTTGTCTAAGGAATATGATGGAAAGGTGAATGTAGGTAAAGTGAACGTGGACAATAACCCACAAGTGTCAATGAACTATGGCATTACATCTATCCCTGCAATATTGTTTATTAAGAACGGCCAGGTAGTTGACAAGCTTGTAGGCGCACAGCCAAAAGGCAATTTCGTCAAGAAGATCGAAGCGCATATTTAATTGCCTCTCAATAGAGCTTTTCCCGGAATACCTTCCGGGTACATCCCCGGTTTAGGCCGGGTTTTTTTTTGCAGCTAATCGTCAGTGCTGAACGACCTGCACTTCTTTGGGATCGTGTTTGTGCCGGAAGAGAATAGCAAAGAGAATGGCCACCACGAGTGCATACCCTGCAAAGGCGATCCAGATTCCCTCCCAGTCCTTACTCTTATCTGCGTAGGTGAAATATTTATCGATGATAATTCCACTGATATAACTGCCTAGTAAGGCCCCAAATCCATTCGTCATCATCATGAACACACCTTGTGCGCTTGCCCTGATACCGGATGGGCTTTGCGTCTCTACAAAGAGCGAGCCCGAAATATTGAAGAAATCGAAAGCCATTCCGTAGATGATACAGGAGAGAATGATCATCCATAAACCGTCTGCTGGATTTCCGTAGGCAAACAATCCAAATCTAAGTACCCAGGCGACCATCGAAATGAGCATTACCTGCTTGATCCCGAAGCGACGAAGGAAGAATGGGATGGCGAGAATGAAGAGCGTCTCGGATATCTGAGAAATCGACATGATGATCGCAGGGTATTTTACGGCCATCGTATCCTTGTATTCCGGCACGTTGGCGAAGTCATGGAGAAAGGTATCACCATAAGCATTTGTCAGTTGCAACGCAGCACCTAACAACAGTGCAAAAACAAAAAACAACGCCATTTTTGTGGTGCGAAAGAGGGAAAACGCTCTCAGCCCAAGAGTGTCAATCCATGATGTGCTTTGAAGTTTCTTTCCTTCGGGTGGACATGCTGGAAGGGTAAAGGCATAAATGCCGAACAATAGAGATGCTCCTGCGGCTACATAAAATTGCGCCGAGGAAGTCTCGATATGCAGCAGACTGATGGTCCAGAGTGCGGCGATGAAACCGATGGTCCCCCAAACGCGAATCGGGGGGAAATCCTTGACTACATTCTTGCCGTTTTTGATCAGTAAAGTATAGGAAACGGTGTTGGCCAGTGATATGGTAGGCATATAAAAAACCATATATAACAGCAACATCCAGAAGAAAGAATCGGGATTGTCGACGCCGGGCAACAAACAAAGCAACACTGCGCCTAGAAGATGGCAGATACCCAGTAGACGCTCCGCATTAATCCATCTGTCCGCGATGATGCCGAATACAGTCGGCATCACGATTGCTGAGATGCCCATGGTTGAGAATATCTTACCGAAATCGGCGCCATCCCACTGTTTATTTTGAAACCAATATGCCCCGATCGTGATGAGCCAGGAGCCCCATATAAAAAATTCCAGGAAACTAAGAATCGTCAGCCTCAATTTGATGTTCATCACGCGGTGGTTTTGGGTTGAAGAGATCGAGTAACCGAAAAGGGAAGATAAGTATTTTCAATTACTAATTTCGGAGGCCAAAATCAATGCTTCAGTACATCCCGGTACCCCGGAAAAATGATTGAAAATAAGAAAGTAACGTCCAGCTGTTTTAGGCTAAGATTTTTTTCCCCGTGTTTGTTTAATTCTGTATAATTGTAGCTGCTTTCAGAGGACCAAGTCTCCATTTCAACATTTAAAAACTATACTGCTTTGAAAAAATTTACTTACCTGCCTTTGATGGTATTCTTGTTGTTTAGTTTTGCCCTATCGGCGCAACAACGAACTACCTTAACTACCGTGCAGCATGCAGCTGGGGGTGTGAAGCCAATCAAATCAAACGTTGAGGACTCTCGTTGTGGTACAATGTCCCACCTTGAGGACGTTTACAGGCAAAATCCAGGCCTGAAACAAGCAAACGAATTATTACTGAATCAGCTCAGACAAGGTCCTGCCCAGGGGAACCAAAATCAGAGGTTAAATGCGATAGTTACGATACCTATCGTTTTCCATATCGTTCTGCCAAATCCTTATATCGTGACTGATGCTGACATCCAGGCCCAGGTTGATCGTTTGAACCTCGATTATTCGGGTTTGAACGGTGACAGCGCCAATGTGCCTACCCAGTTCCAAAGTGTCAGGGGTCATACCCAGATCAGGTTCTGCCTTGCACAACGCACACCCGGAGGTCTGCCGACAAACGGTATAGAGAGAAGGGCGAGCGGAACTTCCTATACAGGAGGAGCTTCAGATCCGATCAAGAGCACCGCTTCGGGTGGTCTTGATGTTTGGGATGCTAACCAGTATTTCAACGTTTGGGTCGGTGGCGGTGGCGGCATCCTCGGATACGCTACATTCCCTGGTACCTCCAATGCCTCACAGCAAGGTGTCGTTACCGACATCATTGGTACAGCTGCTAACCCCTGCTATGTAGACCCTAGCTACAACATGGGTAGAACGCTTTCCCATGAGGCAGGCCACTACTTCGGATTGTTTCATATCTGGGGTGATGATGGCGGTGCTTGTACCGGTTCCGATTTCAGAAATCTTCCAGGAACATGTCTTATCACAGATGCAACACTTGCGGGTACCGCAGGCGACAATACAATTGGCGATACTCCCAGCCAGGGCGACCAGAACTTTGGATGTCCCTCAGGCAACTTAACTAATAGCTGCTCTCCCAATCCTCCCGGCGACATGTATCAAAACTACATGGACTACACTGATGATGCGTGTATGACACTGTTCACATCCAAGCAAGCGTTGCGCATGGAGTGGGTAGTTGCGAATTGCCGTGCTGGATATATCACTTCTATGGGTTGCGCACCTCCTGCTACAGGCGCCAGTTTAGACGCTGCTCCATTGCTTGTAGTGAGTCCAGGTGGAAGCGAACTTGGAACAGGTTGTTCAGTTGTGAACTATGGCACACCGATCTGTCCCGGTCCAGTAACTCCAAAAATGAGAATTACCAACAATGGTCTCAATACGATGAATTCAGTAACGGTAGGTGTGAGAATCGGAACAGGCACTCCTGTTACCGCCAATGTCACAGGCCTTAGCCTTGCCGCTGGCCAGACTACGGTAGTTACTCTTCCTTCGATCAATTTGGTCCTGGGAGCAAACGTGCTGAAGTTCTTTACCAGCAACCCGAATGGTGTTGCTGACCCAGTGCCTGCAAACGACACTATCACCACTACGGTCAATATTTCTACGCCGGTTGCACCTCCTGCCGCCCAGAATTTTGATAACCCATCGATAGCTCCATGGACAGTTCAATCTGTCGGTGCACCCGTTTGGCAACTTGCAACACCTGCCGGACTACCACCGAGCGCTCCAACAAATGTAACCTCTGCTGTGATTGATCACTTCAATAGTGACGGTGCTGGCAAGTTCGACGACATCCGTTCTCCTGTTATCAACACAACCGGAGTTCCTGCTTTGACTGTGAAGTTTGACATCGCCTACTCTCCTTTCTCTGCTACATTCACCGATACGTTTGTGGTTTTGATCTCCCGGGATTGTGGCTCGACATATACTGAAGTATATAGGAAAGGTGGAACACAACTTGCAACCAAGGCTGGATTCACGACCACAGCTTTCACTCCTGCTAACAGCGCTGAGTGGAGGACTGAAACGATTGTAATACCGCCAGCTCAGCTTACTGGTTCATTGTTCGTAGTATTCAGAAGTATTTCAGGATTCGGCAACCGGATGTGGCTTGACAATATCAATATCGCAGCGCCACCGAGCGTTGACCTCGTAGCCAACGCAATCGTACGACCTGCGGCTACCGAGTGTGCAGGTTTTGCACCAAGCCTTACCGTAAGGAACGGAAGTGCCGAGACAGTAAATTCATTCAAGGTGGGTTACATTCTTGATGGAGGCACTCCGGTAATTCAGGGTGTTAATACCAGCCTTGTAAGTGGAGCAACGACAACTGTAAACTTCCCATCCGTCAACCCCACACCTGGTCCGCATACGATTCGCATATTCGTAGCAGATCCGCTTACAGCATCGGGAACCGCCGATGGTAACAGGGGCAACGATACGCTCACACGCGCGTTCAATATGTCTTCTCAAAGCTTCGCGACTCTGTCTGAAGGATTTGAAGGCACCTTCGTACCTGCGAACTGGACGTTGATCAATGCAAACAATAACAACACCTGGGTGAAGGCAAACGAAGGAAGATTCAGTGCTAGCTCTGCATTCATAGACAACTACAACAACAACACTCCGGGACAATTGGACATCCTCCAATCGCCTGCTGTCACTACAGCCGGAGCTGATTCAGTGTATATCACGTTTGACGTGGCCCACAAGAATTACCCGGGATCGTTCGACAGGTTAAGAGTTCGCGTGTCGACAGACTGTGGCGCTACCTTCACTACTGTTTATACTAAGTCAGGTCCAACACTCGCGACTGCTGGGGACTCAGAAGATGATTTCATCGACCCTGCTGCAAATGAGTGGAGAAGAGATACAGTCAAATTGAATAACGCCTTCACTGGTGGTAACCTTATCATACAATTTGAGGCGATGAACGATTGGGGAAATAACATCTTCATCGACAACATCAATGTAACTCCGAAATTCAAGAGAGATCTGATGGTAGTGAGTGCAACTCCGGAGGTTCAATGTACTCCTGCATATTCGCCTTCAGTTACTGTAAGAAACAATGGTACTGAGACGGTCACTGCCTTCAAGGTGGCATATCGCATAGGTACTGGCACTCCGGATACAACAACGGTGACAGGCATCAGCCTCGCACCTAATGCGACAACTACCATAGCGCTTGTTCCAAGAACACTCGCGGCTGGTGGAAACATCCTTACGTTCTATACGTTCGACCCCGTAACAGTAAGCGGAACTGGCGATCAATTCCAGTCTAACGACACTGCGAGGAGAACGGCCTACGTTACCGGCACGACAGCGGCTCCATTCCTCGAGACATTCGAAGGTGGCTTCCCTCCTGCAGGTTGGGGTGTTTCAAATCCTGATGGTGGAACTACATGGCAGAGAGCATCGACTG
Source organism: Chitinophagaceae bacterium (assembly GCA_014379965.1). GTDB lineage: Bacteria > Bacteroidota > Bacteroidia > Chitinophagales > Chitinophagaceae > VBAT01. The sequence goes on along the minus strand of JACMKU010000062.1, from coordinate 85,888 downwards.
GCTTCAACAGTAATGGTTCCGCCTATGTGAGAAACTATGGATATCTCGCAAATGGTCAGCGTGATCAACTCTATACTCCTACACTCACCTATACTGACGTGGATTCAGTGAGACTGACCTTCGATGTCTCAGCGGCTACAAAGGATGCACCGAATGCAGCCACCGCAATGGATACACTCGAAGTGCTTGTGACCAGGGATTGTGGTAACACGTTTACATCAGTATACAAGAAATCCGGCGCAGACCTTCAAACCATCGGCGACGTAAACAACCCAGTAAATGTTGAGTTTACTCCGAATGCATATTACCTCTGGAGAAGGGAGACAATTAATCTCACTGCCTTCGCTCCAAATGGTCCATTGCAAGTGGTGTTCAGGAACACGACGAATAATCAAAACAACGTGTTCATTGATAACGTAAACATTAGCACACGCATATTGCCAACCAGGTTGAGAGCAGAAGGATTCATTATTAATCCTAATCCTTTCAACGAACAATTCAACCTCTGGTATGTACAGGCTCCGGCTGATCTTCGCTATGTAAGTGTATACAACGCTAGCGGGCAGCTGATCTGGAACAGGGTATTCGGTAGCGGTAGCACTAACAATGTTATCAATATCGACCTTACAGGTAAGGCAGCAGGGGTTTACATCGTAAACCTGGGTTACTCAGATAAGAGCAAGGATCAGCAGATCAGGGTTCTTAAGTCAAACTAATCAGTCAATTCTGTTAATACAAGCCTCCCGTTACAAGCGGGAGGCTTTTTTTATTTCCCGCACCGTAAATTTGCAGTTGAATTCAACGCAATGATCAATACCACCGGATTACCTGAAGACCTGAAACGGGTAAGTGAAAAAATAATCGGGAGTGAACGCATCAGTGACGAAGACGCTTTGTTGCTTTTCGAGAAGGCGAGCATAGGCCTGACGGGCAGCCTTGCGAATTTTGTGAGAGAAAAAAAACATGGGGATGTCACTTACTTCAATCGCAACTTTCATATCGAACCCACCAACGCCTGTGTATTCAGTTGTCATTTTTGCTCATATAGCCGCTTGTATGCCCATCGCGATGAAGGATGGGAATTAAGCATGCAGCAAATGATGGACATCGTAAGGAAATACGATGGTGAGCCAGTCACGGAAGTACATATTGTGGGAGGCGTCCATCCGAAGATGAACCTGGAGTTCTTCGCTGAACTATTGAGAAACATTAAGGCGCATCGACCTGAGCTGCATATCAAGGGATTTACGGCGGTAGAACTGGACTATATGTTTCGTAAGGCAAAGAAAAGTATAGAGGAAGGTATGGCCTACCTGTATGCTGCAGGTCTTGATTCATTACCGGGTGGCGGAGCCGAAATTTTTCATCCCGAGATCAGGGAGCAGATCAGTCCCGATAAGGTGGATGGGAATGGTTGGCTTTATATTCATGAGACGGCGCATCGTCTGGGAATGCAAAGCAATGCCACGATGCTCTATGGACACATCGAAAACTATAATCATCGCATCGATCATATGCAGCGACTGCGAGTTCTGCAGGATAAGACGGGCGGCTTCAACACATTCATTCCACTAAAATTTCGAAACAAGGATAATGATATGAGCCACGTGCCTGAATCGGGACTGGCCGAAGACATGAAGATGTATTCGGTGGCCAGGCTGTACATGGACAACTTCCCTCATATTAAGGCATACTGGCCCATGCTTGGCAGACAGCAGGCTCAGCTCACCTTGTCGTTTGGTGTAAATGATATTGACGGCACCATCGACGATACTACTAAGATCTATTCGATGGCCGGTTCAGAGGAACAAAATCCCGCCATGACCACGACTGAGTTAGTTACGCTGATCAAGCAGGCGAAGAGGCGGCCGGTTGAGAGGGGAACACTTTATAATGTGATAAAAAGCTATTAGTCCGGAAGTCCAAAAGTCCGAAAGACTAGTCTGAAAACGGAAAGGTCTTTCGGACTTTCCGGACTTTCGGACTTTCAGATATATTTGAGCTATGAAAAAACTACTGCTCCTCCTCCTCTATTCCCCGTCGCTTCACGCCCAGACAATAAATGATTACTTTGAAAAGATCAGGCACAGTGCCGTTGAATTGACAGCTTTCTTTTCCCAGATGCCGAAGGGCGGCGACCTTCATCATCATTTCTCCGGGTCTGTTTACACCGAGACTTTCATCGATGCGGCGGTCGAGAATGATTTTTATGTACACCCCATAACACTGGCCATTCGCAGAGAAGCGCCGGTAGACACAACCGGTTGGACGCGTTTCTCTAAAATTAAAAGAGATGGACTGTTGTTCGATTTCAAACAGCGCTTATTCAGGAAATGGTCGGCTCGTGATTATAATGAGACGGACTATCCTTCACATCGGCAGTTCTTCGAATCCTTCGATCATTTCGGACCTGCAACCGACCTCAGCCAGGAGAAAGGTCTGCTTGAGATAAAATCGCGGGCGAAGGCAGAGAATGTGTCGTATATAGAAACAATGTTCCGGGTCATCCGATGCAACAAAGACCTTGGAGAGACTACCGAAGTCAATTCCCTTTTTCGCAGCTACCAGGAGAAGAAGGATTACTCTTTGACCCGACGGACGTTGGATAGCCTGTATTCACAATTCCAGTCGATGAAGGTTGCCGAATGCGCAATTGGGTTTACGCAAGAGTATCTTCACAAACTCCATGCATCCCTAAAACTCGATGATAGTTCGTTTACACTTCGTTACCAGGCCTTCGTAATACGACTTCAGGATCCCGTGACGCTTTTCAAGAATCTTGTGGTCGCCTTCGAGGCAGCAGACCGAAGTCCGTTATTGGTAGGAGTAAACATAGTTGCACCCGAACACTATGATGTAGCGATGCAGGATTATTGGCTCCACATGCAGATGTTCATTTATTGCAAAGCCCGCTACCCGAATGTGAAGTATTCAATGCACGCGGGTGAGTTAACGCTAGGGCTCGTGAAGCCAGAGGACCTCACCTGGCATATCTCGGAGGCAGTGTACCAGGCGAAGCCAGCACGTATCGGTCATGGCGTGGACATCGCTTATGAGAAAGAAAATTATGCATTATTGGAACACATGCGTGCGAAGGATATACCGATAGAGATCAATCTCGGAAGCAACGAATTTATTCTCAAGGTTAAAGAGGATAGACATCCAATTCTACTTTACAAGCGGTTCAACGTTCCCATAGTAATCAGCACTGATGACGAAGGAATACTTCGTACGAATCTCATCGAACAATATGTATTACTTGCGAGCCGCTATCCCGCTATCAAGTATGCCGATATTAAGCGAATGGTGTATAATAGTATTCAGTATAGTTTCATTGAGGAGGCCGAGGTAAAGAAAAGGTTGAGGGACAACCTGGATAGGGACTTCAAGAAATTCGAATCTATGGTTATGAGGTATAAATGATTTCACGCAGAGGTCTAGGTTTCACGCAAAGACGCAAAGCTTCGCGAAGCCGCAAAGAGATTCTTAGAATGGAAAGTTCTACGCCCTCACCGTTTTTCAAATTGGGCTCATTTACCTGGATCTCAGGTTCAACAAAGACGCGAAGTTTCGCAAGGACGCTAATGAATGAGAGACGTCAACTTTATGAATCTCCTTGCGGCTTCGCGAAGCTTTGCGTCTTTGCGTGAAACCTAGCACTCTGGCAAACTCAACGGCACATTCACCGCCAACCCCCCATCCGCAGTCTCCTTATACTTACTATTCATATCGAGTGCAGTATCCCACATTGTACGTATCACCCCATCAAGTGATACCTTGGCATAGTCGGGTGTGCTTTGTAGCGCGAGCTGAGATGCGGTGATCGCCTTGATCGCTCCCATGGTATTACGTTCAATGCACGGCACCTGCACGAGACCACCGATTGGATCGCAGGTCATACCGAGATGGTGCTCCATGGCTATTTCCGCCGCCATTAATGCCTGGCGTTGCGTTCCACCCACTGCCTCGGTGAGTGCGGCTGCGGCCATAGATGAAGAAACACCGATTTCCGCCTGGCAGCCACCCATCGCAGCAGATATCGTTGCGCCTTTCTTGAATATGCTCCCGATCTCCGAGGCTGTCAAGAGGAATCTAATAACTTTCTCACTCGACTCACCCTCGTTGAACAGAATATAATAAAATAGAACTGCAGGTATGACACCAGCCGCTCCATTCGTCGGTGCAGTCACCACTCGTCGAAAAGATGCGTTCTCTTCATTGACCGCGAGCGCAAAACAACTCACCCAGTCAAGAATGTATTTGAAATTGTTGCCCCCTTTCTTTATCAAACCAACCCACTCATCTACACCTTCGTACTGCGCATCTTTCAACAATGTCCTGTTCAATCCCGCTGCTCTCCTTCGTACTTCAAGTCCCCCAGGAAGTGTTCCCTCCGTATGGCATCCACGGTAGACGCATTCTTTCATCACCCTCCATATTTCCAATAAATTATCTTTCGTCTGTTGTTCCGGTCTCCACGCGTTCTCATTTTCCAATACTACCTCATGAATTGCGAGACCTGTCTTGCGACACCAGTGAAGAATATCATCCGCTGTATTAATTGGAAATGGTAGCTGGGCGTTCTGAGCGCCCCTGGATTCCTCCCCTTCCTTTATCACAAACCCACCACCAATTGAATAGTATGTCTCGGCGATATTGGCGCCGTTTCTCAGGTTTGCGAGGAAAGTCAGGGCGTTTGGATGATGCGGAAGTGTTTCCGTGATGAGGAATTCAATGTCTTCCCTTGGATCAAAATCTACCTCATGCTTCGCAGCCATGATGAGCTTCTTCATGGCAACTATATCGTTGAGCTTCGCATGAATGTTGTTGACGTCGAAACTAACAGGATCATCACCACTTAGCCCTAACTGAACGGCCATGTCGGTTCCGTGACCGATTCCCGTCTTCGCAAGTGATCCATATAATAATACCTTGATACTCGTCACTTCGAATAATGCGTTTTGCTCTTCCAACGTCCTAAGAAATCGCTGTGCCGCCCGCCACGGCCCGAGAGTATGAGAACTGGAGGGTCCGATGCCGATCTTGAAGATGTCGAAGACTGAAATAGGTTCGTAGGTCAAATGCAGACGTTTGAAACTCAAATTTACAATTAAAAAGCCTTGAGCATTTTAAGACTCAAGGCTATGCAGGTAGTATTGGGTTGAATTATTGAACGTCGACGAGGGTAATATCAAAATAGAGGATCGCGTCTGCAGGGATGATCCCATACCCGGTACAGCCATAAGCCATAGCCGATGGAACGATTAATTTGATATGCCCGCCTTCCTTGATCAGGGGTATCCCCAGTCTCCAGCCCTCGATTAGTTGCCCGAGTGGCCAGGGTGGATTCGATGCCGTATTGTTTGGGGTGGTCTGCTGATCGAAAATGGTACCGTTAAGCAGTGTCCCCGTATAGGTAATGGCAATATTCGAATTAAGGGTAGCGGTAGCGCCCGAACCCGGATCTACGATTTCATAGAAAAGGCCACTGGAATGTTGAGTAGCATTCATGCCGCTCGACGTAGCAAAAGCCTGGATCTGGGTGGCCTCGCCTGCCACGGATTTTGGACTACAGGTCTTGCTTTTGGAACAACCGGAGGCTATGAGAGCCAAAAATAACAGCGCCAGGGGGTAAGTAGGGTTTCGCACTAGTAAATCGATTTAATTTCTACAATCATCAGATAGACAAGCTATAATCGTATTCTGCTGCAAGGATACGGAAAATTTATGACTGCTGTTTCCTCGCCAGCAGCTCCTGGTATCGCTGCTCATACATCTCCCATTTATGACGGATGGAAAATACCGTAGTAAAAACAACAATGAGAAGGGCAGCAATGATGACCACTAATATTAGAGTCGCCTGGTTGGCTGGAGTCTGGGAATGGAGCTCGATATCCGCCTTTTTATACCAGATTAAGCCAGAAAAGAAGTTAATGAAGATGGCAGAAGCCAGCACCACCGCCAAAGGAAGACCGATCGCCAGTTGTCGGAAGCCTCTTTTTCGCCTTAGCCGGTTAGCCTCCCAATATTCCATGAATCGTATCTCTTCCTCGGTTAGCATATGGCGGCAAAATTAACTAAGGAATCTCCCTATTGCGCCGACCATTCTAAATATATATATTGTGAGAATTAATTCCAATACCTTGAAACTTGCCTACCTCCTGGCCCAATACCTCTACACCAACAAACGGCTTGACCTGCCCGGTATAGGGACTTTTTTATTGGACCCGACCGTCACAATTGAACCCGAAAATAGTAAACAGCGTTCCTCGATCACAGAGGGAATCAGCTTTAAGAACAATCCTGCCATCCAGGATTCGCCTGAGTTGATCAGCTTTATCTCGACGACCTCGGGAAAGATGAAGGCGCTCGCCATTGCGGACCTCGCATCACATCTCGAGCTCGCACACCAGTTTCTCAACATTGGCAAACCCTTTCTTTTTGACGGCATCGGCAACCTTGTAAAAATGAGAGCGGGTGAATTTGAGTTCACTCCCGGCACCATGATCACAGATAAGATCATGGAGACTGGCGACAAGGAAGTACATGGACTTACCAGAAAGGAAACTGTTGATGCTAAATACCAGGCCTATTTAGCCACTCCAACTATGAAGACGCCATGGAGGAAGCCAGTTATTGCACTCCTTATCATTTGCGGTATTGGTTTAGCAATTTGGGGAGGATACACCATCGCTACACGAAACTCAGAGAGTGACGAGGCTCTTACTGAAGCAATAGAAAACACGACTCCACTCATCGATACAACACAGGCGACATCGCTTCTGATGGCCTCGAATCAGAAAACCGAACCTACTGATAGCTATAAATATGTTCTTGAGGTGGCGAAGGAACGACGTGCCTTCAGACGGTTTAACCAGCTTAAGGAAAACCAATGGGAAGTAAAAATTGAGACTGCCGATTCCGTCCAATATAAATTATACATGCTACTCCCCGCAACAAGCGATACTACGCGCGTTCTCGATTCGCTAACAGTGATGACGGGGAAGAAAGTGTATATCGAGCAGAACTGAGCTTTCGCGTTTAACGTTTAACGTTTAACGTTCTTAAATCAGTTACAATCCTTATATCCAGTTTCGACCTGCAGAACGTTAAACCCTTAAACGTTAAACACGCCCGCAACATCAATGCTCCTTCCTCATTAAAAACTCTGAGGGCGTAACTCCAAACTGTTTTTGAAAATTTCTCCCAAAATGCGTCGGCGGCGTATACCCCACCATCACCGCTACTTCGTTTACATTTTAAGTTCCCTCGGCAAGAATGACAGCTGCTCTCTTCAATCGCGTAATATTAATGACTTGATTTCCGACAGAGGTACTCGAACCCGGAAAGACGTACAGGACTACCAGCGTGTACCGGTTCACTTTAAAAAACTAACTTCCGGATATAAACAGCAGTATGAAAATCGCAAGAGTATTCATCTATACGGCGTTCGTTGGATGTTTCGTCATTAACGGGTTAAACGACCAGCAAACACAGCGATTTACCAATCCAATCTTACCCGCGGGTGCCGATCCATGGTGTACCTACAAAAACGGTTACTACTATTACACCAATACAACCGGTAGAAATATAACAGTCTGGAAGACGAAGTCAATTGCCCGATTGCAGACGGCTGAGAAGAAAGTGGTGTTTAATCCTCCTGCGAAGGGTCCCTACTCAAAGGAGATCTGGGCACCCGAAATTCATTTTTTGGCTGGCAAATGGTATATCTATTTTGCTGCTGATAGTGGAAATAATGTCGATCATCGATTGTGGGTGTTGGAAAACAGTTCACCGGATCCTTTGCAAGGTGAATGGGTATTAAAAGGAAAATTGACAACACCGGATGATAAATGGTCCATCGATGGATCCGTGTACAATCATAAAGGAAAACTATATCTCATCTGGTCAGGTTGGGAGGGTGATACGAATGGGCGGCAAGACATCTATATTGCTGCCATGAGCAATCCATGGACAGTTACTGGAAAACGTGTGCTCCTATCGAAGCCGGAGCTCGAATGGGAGACGCATGGCGATCTTAATAATCCGAATGACGTTCCTCACGTAGATGTTAATGAAGGTCCCCAAATACTTGAATACGGAAACAGGTTATTCTTGATCTATTCGGCTAGTGGTTGCTGGACGGAACATTATTCATTGGGTATGCTTACGTCGTCCGCCACAGCGGACCTGATGGATAGCACGTCGTGGAAGAAGAACCCCTTGCCTGTATTCAAGCAGAGTCCCGAGAACAAGGTGTATGCACCTGGACATAACTCATTCTTCAGGTCACCGGATGGAACGGAGTATTGGATCCTCTATCATGCGAATGATAAGCCGGGTCTGGGCTGTGGAAAATGGAGATCACCGCGGGCACAACGATTCATTTGGACGAAGGACGGCACACCTTACTTCGGAAGGCCTGTGGCTACGAACGTGTCTCTGGCTATCCCCTCGGAGAAAAAGAAGGTGGTTCGAAAAAGAAAGACGCCGGTTTTGGAAAATAGATGATGATAGGGCCGTCGAAACAAACAGTTCCCTTATTTTAGCATCGACAAACCAAACTACCATGGGACTTGCAACCTCCGACTACATCGTCTTCATCGTGTATTTTCTAATTGTTTCTTCCTACGGTATATGGGTGTACAGGCGTAAGAAGAATGCGAACGCATCCTCAACTGATTTTTTTTTGGCGGAAGGGCAGCTCACATGGTGGGCAATCGGCGCTTCATTGATAGCTTCCAACATCTCCGCGGAACAATTCATCGGCATGTCGGGAAATGGTTTTCGGCTGGGTATCGCTATCTCTGCCTACGAATGGTTGGCGGCGGCCTCATTGATCGTAGTGGCGGTTTTCTTCATGCCTATCTACCTGAAGAACCGGATATTCACGATGCCGCAATTTCTAAAGACGAGGTATAATGAGACCGTTGCGCTCATCATGGCAATTTTCTGGTTATTCCTCTATGTATTCGTCAACTTAACTTCTATCCTCTACTTAGGCACGCTCGCCATCAACAATCTTACCGGAGGTGATAATTTTCATATCATCATGATCGCACTTGCAGTGTTCGCATTGATCATCACGCTCGGTGGAATGAAGGTGATTGGCTATACAGATGTGATACAGGTGATCGTATTGATAGTTGGTGGTTTAGTCACATCGTACATAGCATTGACCGTGGTAAGTGAGAAGTTCGGCTATGGCAAGGATTTCCTTGCGGGTTTCAATCAGCTGTTCAAATCCGCGCCCGGTCACTTCAATATGATCTTCGACAAACCCGGACCGGGTTCCACTCAGCAACAAGTGAATCACTATGCCAGCTTGCCAGGTTTGGCCATGCTTGCGGCAGGCATGTGGGTGGCTAATCTTAACTACTGGGGTTGCAACCAATACATCACGCAACGTGCGTTGGGCGCCGATCTGCAGACTGCACGGAAAGGAATATTATTCGCGGCATTCCTGAAGTTGATGATGCCTTTGTTGGTGGTGCTGCCAGGCATTGCAGCATATGTGCTCCACCAGCAAGGTGAATTGCAACAGCAGATGTTAACTAATGGGGAATTCAGGGAAGATAACGCCTACTCCGCCGTTCTGGGTTTCCTTCCCACAGGATTGAGAGGCCTGTCTATGGCAGCGCTGACTGCGGCCATCGTCGCTTCCCTGGCGGGAAAAGCAAATAGCATCTCCACTATCTATACTCTCGATATCTACAAGAAATATATTAAACGCGAATCCAGCGAAAAGAACCTGGTATGGATCGGGAGAATCGTGGTGGTAGTTTCATTGGTCATTGCAGTTGCCGTCAACTGGAAAGATGCACTTGGCATCGGTGGAAAGGGTGGATTCGAATTTATTCAGAAATACACGGGCTACATTTCACCAGCCATCTTCCCTGTATTCCTTTTGGGATTCTTCTGGAAGAAGACGACCTCGAAGGCCGCTATTGCGGGCATCATTGGAGGAGTCTTGCTAGCAATCCTATTTGACAAATTATTACCCGGTCTCGCGGGCAATGACACTTTCCTGTATACGGCGTACCCAACTGGTACAGGAGCATATGAAATTCCATTCCTGATCCAGATGGGATGGGTATTCTTCTTCACCATGCTGTTGATCATCATTGTGAGCCTGCTCGATAAGAAAGGACGCGAAAAAATAAATGCGTTGCAGGTCGACAGGAGTATGTATAGGGTGTCTCCGGGAATATTGGCGATGATTATTATTGTGTTGGGGATTATTGCAGCGTTGTATATTAGGTTTTGGTGATGTTTTAGAGTTTAAAAGTTTAAGGGTTTAAAGGTTTAAGAGTTGTCCAAAAAGACCAGTCAGTGAAATAGGGAAGTGCCCCGAAAAACTATTAGACTTTTAAACCCTTAAACTATTAAACCATCAACCCCCTCAAATTGAAAGCACTTGTTTATACCAACTACGGAGGTCCGGAAGTTCTGCAAATTCAGGAAGTCCCAAAACCATTTCCAAAAGATGATGAGGTTCTCATAAAAGTTCATGCGGTTTCCATTAATGATTGGGACTGGGGTCTTCTTCAGGGCGACTTCGTTAATCGTATGATGTTTGGATTATTTAAGCCAGGGAAAAATATACTCGGTTCAGACATCGCTGGACAAATTGAAGCTATTGGGAAAAATGTCCGGCAGTTTAAGCCGGGTGACGAAGTATACGGCGACCTGAGCGGACGGTGGGGTGGAATGGCGGAGTACGTTTGCGCCCAGGAAAAATCAATAGCTCTTAAGCCATCCCGCATGACATGGGTCGAGGCCGCCGCAATTCCCCAGGCAGCGATGCTTGCGGTACAGGGACTTCGTGATATAGGAAACATTCAACAGGGCCAAAAGATATTAATCAATGGTGCTGGTGGTGGTGTAGGTGCGTATGGCATACAGATCGCAAAACTGTATGGTGCCGAAGTCACAGGCGTTGACAGTGCCGCAAAATTGGACTCAATGCGTTCCATGGGTTTTGATCACGTTATCGACTACGCTCAGCAAGATTTCACCAGGGATGGCAAACATTATGACCTGATTTTAGATGTGAAGACAAACCGGTCAACTTGGGATTACACTCGCGCACTTAGCCAACAAGGCGTTTATGTTACAGTCGGTGGATCAATGTCCCGCCTTCTCCAGGCCATGTTATTGAAACCATGGATTCGGGCGTTCAGGAAAAAATACATTCGAATTGTGATGCTGAAGCCAAACAAAGACCTGGATTATATGAATGAACTTTTCGAGGCAGGAAAGATACGATCGGTTATCGACGGCCCGTACAGTCTCGATGAAGCAGCAAATGCATTCAGGATTTTTGGCAGAGCTGAGCACAAGGGAAAACTCGTGATAAGCATTTAGTTGTCTAAAGTTGGCAACTTCTACAAAATGTAATTCTCACGACACCACCGCATGCTCAGATATCTTTCGAACAGCCTGCATAGTCTTGTTCAATTCTTTGAATATCAAACCCTCGTCGATAAATTTATGGAGTTTAGTCACGTACCTGGAATTGAGATGAATTAAGCCATTGTTAAAGGAATCAATTATATCATTATCCTGAAGACACTTCGTTATCGACTGCACTTTAAATGGGACATGGGGTGGCAGGTTAATGTAGCTGGCTGGAAAATCATTCTCAAACGTTCGATTCTTGAAGAAAGGCTTGAAGTACGCCTTAAATAAAAGATTCATGTCGATTTCGGATCCCGCCTTCCTGGACAAGGTTCTGAAGATCGAGTTATCACCCTGAATATTTTTATCGAAATTTTGATCGGTCGCGGTGATTTGCTTCAGATTAATCTTTTCATTTGTCACATTTGAAATCCGGCACGTATCATCAAAAAGTGTTTCCTTATTAAAAGGGCAGGAAAAGAAATGCGCAAAATTGTCAATTTCCGAACTAGTGAAGATGAGATTGCTAAATTCCATCCGGAATGATGCATCAGCTGGAATATCATACAAATAGAAATTCTTGACCAGCTTATTTCCATCGGTAAATAAGGCATCAATTACTTCATTGTTGGTGATATAACTTGGTTTCGAATTAACAATAACAATAAAAAGATTACAGATGCACTTTTTTTTCAGCGAACTCAAAAAGTAATCGTTTTGCGGGTTGAATTTTAAAATACTATCGAAAAACTCCTTTGACTGAAGCAGACAATCCTCAAACTTTATATCACAATGGATCGCCTTGTGTGTAAGAGCGGCCGACAGAGGTGTATTATAGTGGCACTCTGTGCCTATCACTGTAAGAAGCCTTTCAGTAATAGCAAACTGATTCTTACTTATCAACAAATTAAAAATCGCGATCGCTTTAAAATTAATATTCATGAATTCAAAACGAAATGAATACTGCCCATCCAGTTGCGGGGAAAGGAATGGATGGTCTCTAAGACTGTCTGCAACTTCTGCAATCCGATCTGTAATTCCCACCCTGCGCAGCAAGTACAGGAACTGATCATCTTTACCTTCGCCCTTCTCCTCAATTGCCAGGGCACATAGAAACTTTACCTGATCATCAACATTCAACTGAAATCCGTGTTGCTCTTTCTTAAAATACTCCCGCTTGCAAACCTTAAATATTAGCAGATCGCTATAGTCGGTATTGAGCAGAATGGAAGATTTAAACTCGAGATCAATTTCTGTATAGCGGAAATCGGAGTCAACGATCTGTACAATCACCTGCAAAATGAAGGGTGGAAATTTAAACTCCTTTTTATCTCCGTTCTCCGGATGGAACTCCTTGGCAAGCCGTATGCAGTCGTGAACCTTGGCGTCATCCGCAAAATACATTCTGAAAAACGAGGTCGCGAGATCCTCGTTAAAGGGAAGCAACTCAAAGAACTGAATCTTCCTCAATTCTTCCAGATCATAGTAGTCCTTTAAAGTAGAAATGTAAGCATCGCGACAATTGATCAGGATTTTGCCCCTTCCAAGTTTTTGCCTGACTTTCTCGAGGTTTACCAGGAAATCAGTTAAATTGAAATAAGGTAGTGTAGAGACAATCTCATCTACACCATCGAAAATGATAATCAAATTACCTATCGCGTAGTTCAAATAAAAGTCCGCTTCCCTAAGTTCATTTCCCTGCGGATGACAATTTCGAAAAATCGTATACAAATCATACTTTGAAAGATCGAGATTTGAACGCGTACTAAAGGCATCGATATAACTTTTTGCCTCAATAAAAAGTACATATTTCCTGCCCGATGATGATGAATCGAAGGCCGATACGATTGTATCGTGAACAATTTCAGAAGCAGTAGTCTTGCCAACGCCGCCCGCCCCATGGATAATTCCTACAAACGAAGTCGCATTATATGCGATCCAGTTGAGTATATCCGAGATCATCTGCAGTTTCGTATTCTGCCTAAAGATTGGTGAAACATATTCAGACGGCTCAAGTAACCGCCTGGGATGAAACGTCTGTTCAATTTTGTCGGAGAAAAGATCATGGATGAAAATGATCGAGCTGGTCTGAAAATTCGCTTGAACAAGCTCGGTCTTCTTCCTGACTCTCTCCGCTTCCTTGTGCATGAGAATACTCAGGTTTTTCCTATACTGATCCTTGAACTTCGAATGGAAATGGGCTGCACATACCGGGATATTGGCCGTCCTGTTTAACAGCAGGTATTTCAATGTAACCGTGGTATGCTCCTTCAGGCAAAAATTTAGCAATGTATAACCTTCCTCGTCAAACTGTTCCTCTAGTTGAAAATTCGGGTTCTTATTTCTTATATGCTCAATAACATCCTCGTTTGTAACATATTCCTGGAAGTTAGCGACTTGACTGCTGGTGATCAGCTCCTGAATCTTATCATCAAAGGTATCCCGGGTGACAAACTGCGACGCCTTAAACTGGGGGCGATTTACTTTCTCAATGTCCTTAATGTATCGGTTAAACGAGATAGCATAAATGGGGTCCTCGAATTCGATAGCAGTCTGCAATAAAGGACTCCATGCATCGCCGGACTGTATCTGTCTTATGACAAAGCCCGTCGAAAGTACCGGGAGGCAAAAGTTTATGGGAATTGATTGCTTGGGATCCTGGTAAAAGAGCAGGTAGTCGCTGTAACCATGCTCTCTCTTCTTGACCAGGTCATACAGCTTCGCCGATTCAGTGTAAACATTAATGCTCTTTTGAAGCAGGAAGTTAGTAATCAGGTAAGCATTTTCAATTTCCTCATCGTGAAAGCAAATACTAACAGCATAGAATCCAACGGCCTTATCGACCGGGGTATAGTAAAGGTATTGCTCCATTATGGCCAGAACATCGAGGATCTTTTTTGCATCCTGCTCATGAGCCAGCTTACTATAAATATCATTTAGATCGATTAGATCGTTAGTAGGGTCGAATGAAATCTCCCCATTTGTCAATTTTTTAATTTTGGTCCTTGTTGGATCGCTTAACGACCCCTTTTCAGAGAGGAAAACAATGATGAGCCTGTCATAAGAATCTTGGTAACCGTTCTTGAGAGCTTTACTAAGGGTATCGGTAATTTTTGTAGTAGTAAATGTGGATGTGATCTGAGCAATGACTCTATTAGATCTATCATATGCATCAACGGCTGCATTATTGAATATTGTTTCATTGGCAGTGGTGAAGTTAAAACCATACACAATGTTCATTATTTTGATGACCAACCCTTCAAGATGAACATTTAGACTCGTGTCTCCCGCCTTATTTTCTGTCCGCACCATGTGCGTGAGAGTGCCAACGTTTTTTGACAATCTATTTAATAGCGCCCGCATATTTTCCATATCGCTAGTTTTAATTGCTTTAACGACCACGAGAATTGAAATACATTCATTCTTGGGATGGGGATTACTCCTGTTTCATAGAGGTAGGTTTGACGGAACTAATGGTTTCGCCTAGGGAGAGAATTGGTTCACTGACCTTCCGGTCACGGCGTATTGTTAAGAAGTGCCTATGATTAGAGTATTCATAAAACTCGTAAAAGTTTCGTATTAGTTTGAACAGTTTTTTCACCCTGCTGAAACGGGTGATTTGACGGTGGTGGCGACACTGCGTAAGAGTTAGAAGTCTAACGGTTTAAAAGTTTAAGGGTTTAAAAGTTTAAGGGTTGTGACATTCGAGTTTTCCCAACGGAAAAGAATCTTCAAACACCATCAAACTTTTAAACCCTTAAACCATTAAACTTTCAACATGAATCGCCATAAAAATATTTAGGCTAGTTCCCCAATAAACCCTACATTTAATGCCCCCCTACTCTCTGTAACAGCCCTCCATACCCTCCCTTTTTTAACCATAAAAATCAACAACAAATGAAACGGACCAGTTTTGCCTGTCTGCTATTCTTGACAGCCTCCTTTTTCTTAACATCGTGCAACAACGACGCAAGCGATGAGAAAACCACTGATGACACGACGAGTACAAACACTTCAAACACGACTTCCGCGCCAGTTAACACTATTGTCACCACTCCGGAGAGTATGATGGTAGCTGTTCATAAGGTAGCTGATTTCGACAAATGGCTGGCATCGTACGAAGCACACGACTCTTTGCGCGTCGCAAATGGCTTACGTAGTTATGTGGTAGGGCGTGGAGTAGACGATCCGAACACGGTACTCGTGGCCGTCAAAGCCAATGATGGCAAGAAAGCCCAGGCATTCTCCAAAGACCCTAACCTGAAGGCGGCTATGCAAAAGGGAGGCGTCACCAGTACACCTACTTTCTACCACAACATCAGCGAGTGGCAGGATACGGCTCAGATCAGTACGACACTCCGATCTATGAGCACATTTACCGTAAAAGATTGGGATGCGTGGTTTAAATCTTTCCAGGAAGGCAAGCAGGAAAGAATAGACAACGGAATTGTTGACAGGGTTGTCAGTCACGATATGGATGACAATAAAAAAGTATCGCTTGTAACGGCAATCACCGATACGGCCAAGGCTCATGCGTACTGGAAATCGGATATGCTGAAACAAAGAAGAGCGGCAGGTGGAGTGATTGGCGAACCAAAGAGATTTGTATTCAACATTGCGAAGAGATATTGATAGTACGTTGTATATCATTAAGAAAAGATGGGCAAATGCTCATCTTTTTTTGTGCAAAGACCTCATCTCAACCATAGGGTTAGTGGCAAACGAACTTTCCTTTTATTGCTGGACCGTTTTGAGACCAGGCTTCATTCGAACTGACCTACTCGACGAGTCCGCCTAGCTACCCTATCTACAAATTACATGGGTTGGCGGCGAGACTCGTCAGGGAAGTGGTGTATTTGCGATTTGACTATTGTCTATTGACTATTGACTATTGCTATTTTTTTCTGGCAATGCGAATTACCCGTACGCGCTTACTTTCCTCCTTCCAATCCTCCACTATCTTGTTATCTACCAACCGAACAATACTGATTTCATTCCAGGTAATCAATTTCCCAAAAGAAGGGTGGCTTCTCTTCCTGGGAGTCCCTGTCCAAACCCTCCTCGTAGAAACGATATCCCGCTCTGCAATTTGTTCTTTAACCTCCACCCTTAAAAGTGCAAAAGACATACGTATTCGTTTGAGAAAGCGAATGACCCCTTCAGGCGATCCCTGCTTACCGTTAAAGCTTACTTTGTCGGCAAATATGTCATATACTTTTTCATCCAGGCCTCCATTGCACACTTCGTCAAAAAACCTTCGAACAACTTCTTTATTTTTTTTGGCAGACATCGTTATGTATTGTGTATTTCAAAATATGGTTGAGAGATTTTCGTAACTCCTGGCCCCAATACCCAATTCCTAATTCCTGATTCCTGATTCCCGCGCCTACGGCGTAAACGGCTTCCCTTCCTTGACCAGCTCCCGCTTGATACCGTCGAGCACGTCCGATAGGTAAATGATAAACTGTGGTGTAGGATCACATGGGTCTTCTTTCTCAATTGCAGTTGGGCCATCACTATATTCCACTAGAGGAATTCTATAAAGCTTTTTCCTCTCCTCGATAGCAGTGTTAAATCTATCTATAGCCTTTAGACCAGCATAATGCACCACGTTCATGATGCTACCCCCGCTCAATTCATATTTCTTAACTGCTTCGGGAATATCAACTGCAACATCCATTGCCGGAATATTGCAGATATCATGGTATCTATCCGGGTAAGGGTCCATTCCAGGTTTCTCACGATAAATAATCTTTTTCGTGTTCAATTTTCCGGTCGGAAGGAAAATCCTCCAAATCTTTGCCCTCGAACCAGCATCTGGGAACGGGAAGCTTAGAATCGAATTGAACCGTCGTACAAAGGCATCGTCTATGTTATTCTTCATATTCGTTGCCAGTATCACCAATCCATTATAGTCTTCAATTCGTTGCAGCAAATAGGAAACCTCCTGGTTGGCATACTTGTCATGCGCATCGCGAACATTGGTTCGTTTACCGAATAGCGCATCGGCTTCGTCAAAAAATAGAATCCACCCCTTCCCTTCTGCCTGCGCAAACAAAAGCTCGAGGTTTTTCTCCGTCTCCCCAATATACTTGGACACGATCATTGACAGATCGATCTTATACACTTCCTTATCAAGCTCATTTCCAAGAATCTTCGCCGTGAATGTCTTACCCGTGCCCGGCGGCCCATAGAATAGTGTCCTGTACCCTTTCTTTAACATGTCCATTTTGTCCATCAACTGATCCTTATATTTCAACCAGATCTTGATTTCATCTATTTGGTCCTTCAATTCTTTTGGAATGACTAACTGATCAAATGAAGCCACTCCCCTCCTTGGTTTATCATCATGGGTTTCTTCTTCCTTTTTACATTTTATTTTCTTTAGTTCCTCCTCCTCCACTTTCATATCCTTTTCTTCTTCCGGAGCAATTTTCTTGGCAGGAAAACTGATGCTAAATTGTGGAGACCTGTGTTTGCCGAAAGTCATTAGATCGACATAATCTGGCGAGATAATAAGGCGGCCATGCATCGCTGGTTCTCCATTCTGCATATCCTCCAACCATAAAATCTTCTTTTGCCAGAATTGATGCTCCGCCGCAAAATACTGCTGCACCATTAACCTCCTCTTGTAATTGTCACCCGCTATCAGGAATAACGCAGTCTCTCCGGTCGGTAGAAAGAAACGGCAGTTCTTCCCACGCACTCCGCCCAACCTTGGGAAATCTGTGTAAAATTCATTGTCTTTCGGCAACTTGCTTTCTATTGCCCGGTCAAACAGATCCGGCTGTATATGGGGGGCCAGACCAATTAAAGCGAGAACGATCTCATTATCGGTGAGCCGTGGCTTTGTATTCATCACGAAGTCAAAGAAAGGCAGACGCCATTCCGATGGTTCGGGAAGCGTTGGGGGTCTGTCATGCTTTCCATAATCCGGGTGTTCACGAGGAGTAGGGAAATACCGATTCAGACGATACCGGATCAGTTCTTCCAGGTAGGTAAATTCCTTTGAATGATTTGTGTCTTCGTGTTGCATAGTCAGCATTTTTATGATCGTCCCTTTGTCTTCATTATTTTTCTCTTCACCCGTCGTCTTAATTTCCAATAATCCGGCAATAGTTGGGCTCGGAGCTGCTAAGAGTTTCACTTTACGTTTTCTCAGAAAGAATGATATTATTTTTCCAAGCCACATACATTATCCTCCTGTATGATCCACACATGACCTGAGAGCACTTTTGCCGGATGCCCTTAGAGCAAAGGACTCAAAACAGCTTGCATCGGCTCTACGCAACGCTCCAGTATCATGACTGGCCATATGAAACCAAATATGAAAAGGCTCGTGCATGATGGTAGAGCTGCGGTCTTCAGCAGCCGTATTATCCCAGTAAGCCTGGCAAAGGACGACGAGGCGATTGCCAGGACAACTGAATGCATGATTCGGTCCACATTCGCCTACCTGGCACCCGATCAACTGTACTTTTCCAATTCCCAATGCTATATACCGCAGGTAACCACTTTGAAGCGTCTCGCGTACCGTCTTAAATCTCCGGATCTGCTGACGTATCAGACCACGATGTGTAGGGTTGTTATAGGACAACCCAAGTTCTTCATTTAATATCTGCTCCGCATTTGCATCTACCGTATCACCAGCCACTGCAAGTGCAAGCTGAGCGATGAGCATGTCTTCCGCACTCCGTGCAAGGACTATCGCGTCAGCATCAGCTGCCTCAAGCGCCGCGATAACTTCTTCCCGGGTCATTCCTAATGTTTCGAGCATCGCTCGACTTGTTGTGACATTCTTTCCTATCACTTTTCGTTGGATGTCCGTTTCCTGCAGGCCATCGTTTTGCTGAACTACATGGGTGAGTTCATGTGCGAGCAGGAATTTGCCTTGACTATTCTCCGGCGCATACTTTCCGGAGTTGAAGTATATATCCTGGCCATGAGTAAAGGCCTGGGCCTGCAATTCTGAATTCATCGCAATGGCATCACTGTCCATATGGATTCTAACTCCGCTGAAATCTGTTCCGAATGAAGCATTCATTTCATGCAACGTGTTTTTGGGTAAGGCCTTCCCTTTGCCGGCGCTGCTTTCAATGTTCGACGAAAGCTTACTACCCACAGAGGGAGCGCTGGACTGCGGTTTTGTCTGTACAGGCTTCTTTTCCTTCTCCTCTTCTACCGAAGGCATTTCCTTTTTCTGAATCTCTTCCTTCTCTTCCTTATCGCCTTCAGCGTGCGTGCGCTGAAGAGGTTTTTCCTGGATCTCTTTATCTTTTGCCATGCGGGCATCGCTGGTGCTCATTTTCTCGTCCTCCGCGGAAGAAGAAAGACGCTGAATGCTGCTGATCTTTTTTTGCTGCACCGCAGGTGCACCAGCAGATTTATCTACGACAGCGCTAGCGACGGCATCCGCCTCCTTCTCATAGCTGTCGCCAGGCTCATTCACCGATAACTTCGGTTGGAAGAAGCTGCTTTTCTTCTGATCGGGATTCACATCCTGTCCCTTGCGAAAGAAACCTTCCTTTGGCGCATCTTCATGTGTATTTGCATTTCGTTGTCGATAAACTCGGGATCTATATGACATAGCTCAATTTTTTAACTTTAATGCTTGTTCAACTCATGGGCTTTAGCGTATTGCTCTTCACTTACCGGATCAAACCAATAGCTCGTTTCATTCGAGTGAGAAAATTGGTTGTATGCAATATGAACCATGAAGGAATCCTTTGACGCACCGTGCCAGTGAAGTAACCCTCGAGGTATGTGCACCTGGCCGCCGGCGTTTAAATGGATGACATCTGGATCACCGGAGTCCTTCTTAACAACCACAATCGCCTTCCCCGCAATCACGAAGAGGTCCTGGCCTTCGGGGTGTATGTGCCAATGCGTCCTGGCACCCGCATGAAACAATACCTGTTGCCACCTTCCCCTTTCAGGAAGATTTCTTTCTTGCAACATGCTAATGACGACAGTGCCTAAAAATTTATCCTGATCAGTGAGTGCAGCGGGCGTTCCATTCCGCAAGACGTCGTTCCTCCATGCATACAATTCCCAACTATCATTGACTTTACGGAAGAATCTTACGTTCTTAAACTCGCCTTCAAATTCAGAATTGTCGGGCCGGGTACCCTTGGCCGAGATCCCCAAAATAACGAAGGCTGAGTCCGGATCCATTGGAATAACCTCGAACGAAGTTTGTTCTAGCCGTGAATAGGAGATCAGCGACATTTGATCGAGATATGTTTTCTTAT
Source organism: Chitinophagaceae bacterium (assembly GCA_014379965.1). Taxonomy (GTDB): domain Bacteria; phylum Bacteroidota; class Bacteroidia; order Chitinophagales; family Chitinophagaceae; genus VBAT01. The sequence goes on along the minus strand of JACMKU010000062.1, from coordinate 65,237 downwards.
CTACGACCACTGCGTTTGCTCTTCGGAAAAGAAAGTCATCACCTAACAAATCCCGGATCATTTCCGGTTTGTTAGTTTTTTCCGCTTCCAGTATCTTTTGATTTATTTCGGTAAGAGATGAGTACATACAATCAGATTTTAGACAAGAACTCAACTGAAAGCTCCTTGTAGTCGTGTGCCCCATTGGAGGTATCATCGAAATTAAAGATGTCAGTCCCCGACTCCTGGGCACGAGCAAGCTGTATGTTAGACCTGATGTGAGTGCGAAAAACTTTATCCCCGAAGTCATGTTCCAGTTCGTGATACACTTCGCGATTCATGGTTTTCCTTTCGTCGTACCTTGTAAGTACCATTCCCAATACCTGTAATTTTTTGTTGATGCGCTGGATAGCCTTGAAATGATGCATGAAACTATGAAGACCTTTGAGTGGAAGGTATTCGGCCTGTAGCGGCATCAGTACATAGTCGCTGGCGGCGAGTGCGTTTACGGTGAGCATGCCTATGGCGGGGGGGCAGTCGATGATGACGAACTCGAACCGATCGGAGAGTTTGTCGATCATCCAGGCAAGTATCTGTTCCCGACCATAGATGCTAACAAGCTCCAGTTCCGCGCCTGCGAGTTCGATCGTTGCGGGCACCAATGGCAATCCGGAATTTGTGTAAATAATTGCATCGGTGAGATCGCCGTTCTCTCCTTTCATTTCTTTCAACAATTCTGTATACAAATTCTTCTCTGGATCGTCCCGTACGCCGAGGGCCAAAGAGAGGCTGGCCTGCGGATCGGCGTCGATCACCAATACGCTTCTTCCTTCTTTGTGCAGTGCGGCCGCGAGGTTGATAGTTGTAGTGGTCTTGCCGCAACCACCTTTTTGAATGGCAATGGAGAGGACTTTCATATGCTGCTGTTTTTATTATTTCCAACTATATTTTTAGACCGCTAATAAGTGCTTCTATTAACTCATGTAGGCCACCGCAATGAAAGATGGGGTCGTCAAGAGTTCCCGTCCTTTCATAAACCGCCATCACATCGAATTCACCCTGAACATTCTTTTCTCTCAAGTCATAACAATACACAATGCCACCATCGTCGCCGCCGAATATCAATGCCTGAGGAATCTTGTCGTACAAATCTGCTTCCTTGTACAACGCTATGATTTCTTTGGTACTGTAAATCGTAAGCGGTGTTTTATAACTATACGTACTACCTCCATCTGAATAATTAAAGAGTCGTTCAAAATCCGTCGGCAACTGAATGCCAAATGTTGCTCTTAGTTCAGCAATACTCCCTTCGGGTGCCGAGTCTCTTTTGTCCCAATTTATGCCTTCCAACAGCCGTATGATGTCTGATTTTGATTCCATTTTTTGATTTTAGGGTTTCCAGTCGCCGAATATTGAATCGAATCTTTTCTTTGAAAACGTGCCTTTATCGACTTTTTTCTTCAAATCAACATAGATCACCTTGAAGTAGCTTTCTACGTCTGCGATATATTTCTGGCGAACATCGAATGGCACGCCCGTAATCTTCAAATCCAGTTTCATTCCCCAGAGTTCGTCGGCAAAGGTTCTGTTGGGGTTCGCCGCTTCTCTCAAGTTCTGCATACCGCTGATCAGGCCATGTGGAGTACCTTTTGAACCGCCTTCAATATTTCTAGTCCTCAAAAGTATGGCGATTGCGGTTTCCCGATCATATTCTGGTATCCCAGCAAACATTCTCTTTGCCCACGCGTCCATAATGCCGTGATGGGACTGGAAGAAGCTACCAGTTTCTGTGAACTTGATGTCATAGTGAGTACCAATGCTGTACTCTCGGACGACCTTGTTATTGACCGGGTATTCCCAAAGCCCATTGGCGCCGCGTCGAATAGTGATTGCGCTTCGTCCTTGTATAAATTTTATGAGTGTATCATCCAGATGTTTATCAAACGCTTTCATGCTTTTGATGTTATCCAAATTGCGGATGGCCGCGAATAGATCCGCATCCGTATGATTTCTAGTAGTGAACATATGTAGGTACTCACGCATTCCCTGGTGCCAGCTAGGAACTTTTAACCTTGTGAGGAGCACCTTGATTTCTATTAGGTTTTCCGGGGTGATATTATCAGGGATGCAAGGGGTATTACACCAGGTCATGATTCGCCGCACGTCTGGATCCATATCGAACCAGAATCGTCTAAACTCCAGATCCGTCTTCAATCTGATTCTTGTCTCCTCATTCAGTGTCTTGAACCATTTTGACGTCGTCGCAGTCATCATTTCGTCGAGGCCCTGCGTTGGATCCGGGATAAGAGCGCCCGTTCCCGCTTTACCTGGAATGGTGTCATCCGCAGCACTGACTTCCCCAGGCAATTTTTCTCCGGGATGGGGTTCGCCAGTGAAGTCTCGTTTTAGCTTTTCAAAATCTTCATTGGGAATTTTTTTCTGGAGATCATCGATACTCTCCGCAATCGCTTTTGATTCGCCTTTCGCCAACGCCTCGTCGAATTTGTTCAACGCGCTAATCTGATCAATTGTGTATCTATCGAGTGCTTCGGGGTTAAACCCTTTCTTGACCAATTTGTCGAATAGTTTTGTGGCCTTGCTCCTATCCATCAGGTTCCCTACGTTATCGATGAAGCCACCTGTAAGCATTCCACCACCACCACCAATGGCGATACCCTTGAGTAAAGCGTTGCCATACTGCAATAATGCATGCCATATGTTGTCTTCCCAGGTTTTCTTATCAAAAGTGGTAAGGACAACTTCGCCGACGACCGTTGAGATCACACCGTCTATGCCAGCCTCGAGTCCGCCCACAGTAAAACGCCGTCCTACATTTTTCAACGAAAATTCGGTTGCCTTTAGAATATTAACCGTTAACTCGCGCGACAGGATTGGGCCCTTCATGCCCACCATTGTGAGGAATCGCACTGTCAGGAATTGGGCTACGGGAGCAGTTGCCGCAGCTAATGCACCGTCGACCGCAGCGATCAAGGCATCTTTGGCACCTTCGGCAGATGCCATTTCATAGTGATCACCACTCAGTATTTCCCTCGTGGCCACTTTTGTTAATGCGGCAGCAGTAGCGGCGGCGACGACAGTCTTTGCACTAACGGCACCGATGGCCTTTGCCAATGTCGCTGCGACACCTGCTGCGCCTGCAGGACCCGTAACCGCAATGACTACAAGTGCCACGACAATTGCAGCAACCGTCGAGGCGATGTCGGCAATGGTGTCGGTAGCTTTGACAAATTGTTCGTATTTCTCTCCAAAATCCTTAGCGAGCACAGCTAGTTGCGCTAGCTCTGCGTCTGAAATATCTCCAGACCTGAATTTTTCATAAAGTATCCGGAACCGTACCTCGGCTTGGTCAGACATGCCACCGGTCTCGGAAAACAGATCTATGAATGATGCTGAGAATGCGGACTTATCGCGTATTGCACCTTTTTCATGAAGACGTTGACTTAAGATTGTAGAAGCCATGTTTCTTCCTTCAACCGAGAATACTTCTTTTGGAGTAGGTTTTCCCAAAAACTGATCGAGGGCCTGCTGATACTCATCGGTTCCCAAATCATCCAACGAAGACTTGAATGCCTTGTATCTTGCAAGGGCCTTATCTCTTGCATCTTTTTTTGCAAATTCATCAGATACATTGTTTCCAAGGGAAAGGTAGTAACCTAACCTGAATTCAAACATTTCCTCCATCGTACTCGTGTCGCCGAGCATCTTAATTAATTCCTCATCGTTCGGACCGAAGGTGGCATAATCGAACGCCTGTGATTCCGGCACTTTACCTGTTTCGAAGGCCGTTTTTATGAGAGGGACTTCCGAAGTGCCCATATACATGGGAGAAATAAGTTTTAAATAAATCGGCGGTTTTTCAGCGACCACTTTCTTACGGTCTTCTGGTGGCATGGTTATGATTATACGCAGGATCTCCACTTCGTCAGTGTCAATCTTGTCAAAAGCCTTGTCCAGTTTGTACAGTGCTATCTCATAAGAGTTCTCATTCTTAAAGTGGCTAAGTGTAGTCTTTTCGCTATCAAACATCGCGTCATCTACAGCGGCTATCACTGCAGGATCCTTATCAAGTTCTTCTTTAAGATCCGGGTCGCTAATGCTTTCATACGCTTTAATGATTGCGTCTTCATCATCATAAAACCCAGGCGCCTCAAGGATTGAAGTTTTAGCAAGGTCTTTGTCCCCTACTCCCATCTCCTTGCCAAAACCCTGAAATTCTTCCATTCCCACGTCCTCGCGAACCTGTCCGAGGAATGTATTCTCGTCAAGTTCAGAGCCCGAGAATTTGGCTGTGAGTAATTCTTCCTGGATGTTTCCGAGGCGGGCAAGCTCAGCTTCTATCCTTACAATATCTGGCGAAGGTTTTGCCATTTCTCCACTTTCCAACAGTTCGACCTTTGCCGCGTGGAGTTCAGCTTCCATCATCATTTGCAATTGAGCGGCTTCCTTTGTCTTCGCTACTACTGCCGCTAGCATCTTGTCGTAAGTTCCCGCGCCCTCGGTCGCCATTCGCATCGCCTCCTTTAATACTTCCGCCTCGGTATTAGTTTCCGTGCACATGAATTCGACCGACTTCTTCTCTGAATCCGAGAGGAAATCAAAGAGTCCAGGCTCGTTCTTCCAAAGATTGGATCTTCCTATTGCTGGAAGCTCGAGGACAGCCATATATACTGCTTCTTCATCATCATCTGCAGAGTCAGAGTTTTTGACCCTCCATTTGACTTGCTCATAGAGTTTGTTCGGCTCCAGGAGTTTCCACGCTTCGTAATACTCATCATAGCTAAGAAACCCTTCGAGCTGACCTTTGAGTTTTGAGAGCGCGGGTTCATTCTTTCTTAGTTCAGCCAGGTCGTTTTCTGGGGCATTCTTGATCTCATCCAGCATTGCGCCCTCGTTCTCTGACCAGCTTTCATCGTAAAAATTGATCTTATCAACCAAAGACATGGCTGGTTGTAAGACCACAAGAGCCCTTTTTAATTCATCGGTTGAAGCGAGGTTGCGGAACTCAACTTCAATATGAGTTCCGTGAATATTATAATACAGCCTTCTCACTTCGCTAACCGCATGGATGGATTTTTTACCAACCTCATTCAATTCATCAAGTGCGTCACCTTCTTCTTCACTGAACATGGAGCCATGAAATGCCTGGTATATTTTATCCGCTGATATGATATTTTCATTGACTCGATCGTGCCACTTATATTCCAGTGTTGCTGGACTATTGTCGGCTGGCGGAGGTATCCAACCGGAATTAGATTCCCTCTGTATTTTTCCAAAAGATGTTGAGGTAATTTCTGGGAGTCGTTGGATAGTGTGTTCCTTATTGGGCATCTCAGCCTTAATTTCTTTTTCACGCTCACACTCTTGACAATCTCGAATCGAATCTAAATTGCTATAGTCGTTTTCTGAACGCTGAACGATTATCGACGATCCATCCTTTAAATCCGCTTTTTGAATGATAGATACTGGATGGTACCCAGGCTCCAGTTTAGGTGCATAGATCGTTGGATCGCCATAATCATGTACAACCTTATGATAGCGCGGGCTGAATACCGCGAGGTTATCCATGTCGTATACAGCACCACCATGTTCGACGGGTTTGATATGGTGCAATTCATATGTATTGACACCTTTAAACTGTTCTCCACGCATTGCCTTCGGAGCCTTACCCATGCTCATCAGTGTACGATTACTCTTATTAAAACCTTTTGAGAGAATCGGGTCATTCGCAACTTCTCGCCAAAACGCCGCCCTCATATCGTCAAATGTTGCGAATTTTTGGTTTCTCAGTCGATCTGCTATATGACGGGGCACTAATGCAGACTTGCCGCCAGTAGGACGCAACCATTCATCTCCGTTACCTATTCTCGGTAATTGTTCTCCACCTACAGCCGTTCCAGGAGTATTTCTTGGCACTTTTGCACTCGCTAGCGGAATCGTTCCGGGTGGCACCATCGCTCTTCTTCTAAAGCCCATTCGTAGCACCTTCGAAATGTCTTCCTGTTTTTTAATATGTTTCATCATCCCAGAAAGCCATACTACATCGTCCTTCGCCACATAGAAAAGCGTGCGGAGCGCCGCTAATGTGTCAGGAGTTAGACCTCCCAGCCTGTCGATCATCTGTCTTATTTCGGCGACCTGTACTCTTGTAATACCTGGTATTACACATAGATTCGAGCAATGCGTTAGCAGTCTCCGTAAGTCTCCACGCATCTCAGAATACATTTGCCTTACCGAACGGTTATTTTTCAAGAATGCTCGAGTCTCCGCAGACACGGCTCGCTCCCATGTCCTCACTTCTGCACTCAATAACAGACCTCGCGAACCTCTTACGCGTAAACCAGCAGAAATCGCAGTTGGACCTACCGTAAGAGCAACGGTGAATAGCAAACCCATCCAAGCGTGCTTAAGTGCTTTTTCAGCATCCTCTACACTAATGCCTCTGATATTGCCATGAATATCCATCTTGGCCATCCGAACCACCTCCTTTGCATCAATAACTCCTTTTACACCCATGCCGAGACCAACTGCGACATCGATCGCCTTGAGTATAAGTCCACCTACGCCTGGTGCAAGCATCGCTGCAACAGACAACGCCATAAACCCAACAATCTTGATAATCTCCCACATCTTGCGCTCCTGGTCCTCCTTAAAATAGAATGATTGTATCATCCTCGCGAGGAACGGACTCTTCGAAGCGACAGCTCTCCCGGTGAAAATGTCTACATAACGTGCATACTCAGGAAACTCACCAATGCCTAATCGTCTCCTTGCCTCTTCAAATATGTCTTTTGTGTAGTCCAGCCATTCGAATTCATCATCCAGGATATCTTCTTTTACGTCTTCATAAACGTCAAGCGCCTCCTGAAGTTTACCTTTTTCTTCCTCGGATTTTTCTTTGGATGAGTGTTTATCAGCCAATGCACGAAGAGCTTCAATAGTGGTTTTAAGTTCAGGCAAGGAGCTCTTAGTAATTGTTTCCCCTTCGAACTCCACTTCGTCATACTCATCGTTTTGCAAGCCATCTGCGATCGCCTGAAGTTCCTCGGCACTCTCTTTAAGCTGACTTACATAGCTAATAATAGCAGTGTCGTAGTTTGCAAGAATATTCCGGATATCTTCCTTATTAGATGCGAGCCATTCGAGTGCGACCGTTTTCAACATCGGTTTGAACTTCTTATCCATGAACTGCTCGGCGACCTCGTACCACTGACTGATAACTTTTGCTATATCATCAATACTCACATTGATCCTCTTCCTGATTGCCTCGTTGATCCTGGCCTTCTCCTCCTCTATAGTTTTCTGATATTGCTTGATCAAATCGCAAAACGTCACAAACCCAATTAATAAAAATCCATATTGAGCTGGAACTTTCATCGCCGCAGTCACATCAGTTATCAATTTTATGGTATCATCTCCGATAGATCGATCAGGCTGAATCGTACCTAAAAACTGAGTAGTGGCGGAAGCGATCTTGACGGACACGTCGAAGTATTCATAAGGGCTTTCCAGGATGGCTACCTGATCAGGGTCCATCTCAGATTTGAATCCTTTGGAGAATGTAGCTTGAAGATTGGAATTGTATCTTTGTGCGCTCAATGCCTTCTGATAGAACATCCTAATAAGATTGTACTTGGCGTTCTCTATAGATTGCATTCTTAGAGCCTTGAGATAAATCGGATCCGTTTTAGCTTTATCCAGGAAAATGTTTGTTAGCAATATCAAAAGCCTCTCTCGATAAGAATTTATATCGAGCGTTTTCAGCCAAGTTTTCTGATCGAGTTGACTTGTCGCCCATGTGTCCAACACAAAATTGAACATCAGTTCCGGAACCTCGTTTGCGACGAATTGATTTAGAAGTGCAGCCCGTGTACTTTCAGCTTTTTGTACTTCATCTCCAGGCAGGAACGTCTCCAATGAAAATCCATCTGGGGCATACTTGACGTCTTTTATTTTTTCCAGCCACGGTATTAGAAATTTCTCGCTATGCTCCTGTATAACCTCTTTCGGGAATAAGGCTTCATTACTGTCAATAAAAGAGTACAATACATAATTAAACTCCGTTGGGTCAAAGTCTTTAGTGCCAACCACAGCATCCATTCCTGAGACTTCCGCCTCCAAAAGATCAAGGACCCATTCGTAGCGGTCGAACTCTGAAGCCTCGATGGCCGATTGTGGTGTCCAATAGGTGAGGTCTTCTTTCAGCAAAGGAATTAATTTATTCCAATCGATATACGATGCATCTATCCCCACTTGCTTCAAGTGCTCGATTATCGATTCCAAAAAAAATGTTTCGTTGATCGATTCCCATCTTCGGGTAATCATGTAGTTAAGTTTCCGTAGATGCACATCCCCCTGGCCATTCCATAATTCGAGATCTGCATTTATCAAATCGAGAACCTTTTTTGTGGCGAGAAAAGGCGGTGTTTCATATACCGGGACTTTATCGAAATAAAAAACCTTATCCAACGCTTGTTTAATAAGCCTCTCGGATTCGGGATTTGAGTTTATCCTTCCCACGGCAGCTTCAGAAAGAGAAAAGGAATAGTAAATAGGTTCTCCTTTAAACGAATACACCAGTGCGTACTTGAACATTTGGGGCTCCCTCTGGATATTTGGCGCCGGTGATTTGTGAATACCATTGCTCTGCTGAATCGTATGAGTTATTTCGTGGGCTAATAGGTGTTGCCCGCCTTTGCTACTTGTGTCAAATTTGCCTGCATTAAAATAAATGTCATTCCCATGGGTAAATGCCTGGGCATGCAGGTTTTTACTCAGGTGCTGAGCGGTAGAATCATTGTGAATCCTTACCTCCGATAAGTCGGATCCAAGCGAAGATTCCATCTCCATTCTCGTAGGTTCTGGTAGAGGAGAACCGGATCCTTTAGATTGGCTAAGAGTGGCTTCAATGTCAATTGAAGAGGTAGACTCTGTCTCCGGTTTTCGTTGCAGCTGATTGTCGTCGTTTTCACATTCGGCACACTTCAGATTCACTGCTGTTTCCTTTTTCGACTGAACGTGCTCTTCTTCCTCACACTCCGCACACTTCAGGTTTACCATTGTATCCTCCTTCGACTGCACTTGTTCCTCTTTCTCGCACTCATCACACTTCAAATTCACTTCTGCATCCGGAGTTGCATGCTCTTCTTCTTTTTCCTTCTCGCATTCTGCACATTTGCGTTGTACTGTTTCCTCTTCGGTCGCCTCGGGTGAACTTTCAAAAATAGGTTTGCGCTGAAGTTTTTCCGGCTGCTGTTCCTTTTCCTTCATTTCTTCCTCTTCACAATGGTCGCATTTCGTCTGCAGCTGTGGTGTGACAGGCGAAGCAGGATTTACTGCTTTCCTTTGAATACCGTTTTTATCTGGGATAGTTGAAGTGCTATTGTCTCCCATTCTCTGAACGACCTTGTCCGCCACAGAGTCCGCCTCCTTCTCGTATTTATCGTTAGGCTCTCCTACCGTGAGCTTGGCCTGTATGCCCGCCCCATCATTGGAGAAAAATGGCTGCCTTCCCGATGTATTTGAAAAAAAATCTTGCTGCCCCCCTTTCCTGAAGAATGAGGAATGAGTCGCGGTAGAAGTTGCCGCATGCTTTGGAGCAGAAGTTTTCATTCTTATTTTTTCATTCGCTAAAGATCATAGTCTTTTCATTTACCATTCCACCCTGATGAGATCTTTCCGCCATGCTAACTGGATCAGGGTATAATTCCAGGGAATATCATCCAGTAATACATCGATGCTGCTTCGCTCTACCTGCAATACGGGCCCATCCTTACCATCGCCAAGTTTGCCAGGACGCAGGAGAAAACTTTCGCGCAGTCCGTCGACCGATGTATTCTTCAATATCTTCCAATGCCGTATCACATTTCCTAGCAACTCGGCCGCCTCCCGGATCTCGTTATCATTCAACACCACCTCACGATGCACTGGCATTTGTAGCGGATATCCGCACAGAAGTTTTTCAATGACCAGCTCGTGTTCCTCCGCCTTCAATTTCCCAGTAGCCAGGAAATAAATTAGGAAAACTGCCCGCTCCCGAGATTGAGCATCAATGAAATAGTTCTTATTCAGCAATCCGAGGTTATGAAAAAATGGTTTCAGGAACGAGTGCAACAATATCACGCCTGCGTGCTGTACATAGATCGCTTCATCCCTGAGATGACCGGGATCATTCAATCCTTTACGATCCATATTTTCTGGAGAATCCTTACCGTAAATTGATTCCAATCCTAAATCAGACTTACCGTCAGCCGGGTCAGTTTTCTTCATTTTCTTCTTCACACTGTTTTCATCCTCTACCTCAGTCGAGCCTGCCGACTCCGTCTCCTCCCCACCTTCCTGTTTTCGTGACTGAATAGATAACAACTCACCTAGGATTTCTCCAGTCAGTCTTCCGGAAGTGAGGAGTTCTATTGGAAGTACTATTTCAGCTCGCAGTGGGATATAACCCGACCGAAATAGCGTTTCAACAAATTCCCTCCTGGTAAACCGTCCTTGCCGTCGCGCGGCAAGGAGTAAGACCTGTTGCCATAACCTTTCTTTGAGATGATACGCTTTTGAAGTGCTCCTGACTTGATTCTCTTCCTCCAGGAAGCAAATCACCTTTATTAGTTCATCTACTACCTCTGGTAATTCCTTTTGGTCTTTTGCAGTAATCGCTTCCAACAGGGCTACAACAAAATCTTCCCCGTGTTGACGCACTATCCTTGTCACCATGTTGGGATGATTCAGAATAGCATTCCGGAGTTTAACAATAGCGGCATGTTCTGTTGCGAATGCCTGCAGCACCTGGACATGCCATTTCAAGTCGATCGCCTTGACATTCCATGGCAGAAACCCACGGAGCATGTAGAACAGCCATTGATCGGCAACTCCGATCGCGTTCAAAACTATAGAGACATTCATTCCAGGAACAGGTGCATGTTTCAGCTCTTTCAATTTTTCGGTGATCTTCTTGAATAATACCTCCGTCCATCTCCCTTTCATGATATCCTTTTCGCTAATTCTACCAAGATCGATCTCAAGTTTGTCAACCTGCAGTATTTCCTCCTCTCCGGTGGCCTCATCAAATGCCTTTGCAATTACCCGCACCATGTCGCGCCAGTAGTGCTCGCTTACCAACTGTTGTAGTCGAAAAGCATGCTTCCTGTTGGAAATCGTCAACTCCACCATTTGCTTTTTAATTATGTGTTGCATACTCTATCATTGATCCCCGGTTAAAATATTGCGAACACTATTTCCCCCTGGTAGAGACTCGTACCTGGCAACCTGCTTCTCGTCCCAGCCGTCAAATACCCTCTGCATATCCACTTTACGCTCTCGCAAGGACCGAAAGAATTCCGCCAACTGTACAATCTTCTCCCGTTCCTTATCCTGTTCCTCCACCGTCTCCTTGTTGCTGAAGCAGGCAAGGTCCAGGTATTTCCAGGTTATATTCTTGATGAGCTCCTCCTTCGCCACGTCATGTAAGTGGTCAGGGCTCGTTTCTGGTCCCTCATCAAGTATTTTATGGACCAACTCCTTGTATACCTCGGGTTTAGCTTCTGTATTGGTAAGGAATGTTCCAGCTTCCCTCGCCACATGGTTTTGTCCATACGCTGCCAATATCATCCCTACATGATCTGCGTAACGTTTGGCGCGGCCTCTCACAACGCTTGCCTTTTCCTTCGCATATTCCTTTGTTCCTTTCCTGTTTGCATCCATCTTAACCGCCTCGTCTTTGTCTTTCTTCTGTTCCGGCATCAAGGATCTTTCGAAAACTCGCTCCTCCATTTCACCACAGGCCCTGTATTTTTCTTCTTCCGCATCTGGCCAGGAATCTCGTGACCAGCAAAACAGTTCGTTCACCTGCCTGCTCACTGTTGCCTCAATGTTCATCACGTCGCAGTCCTTGCTTGGTTTTCGATCATTCTCGAAGCAATTAGGCTCCACTGTGGCCAGCGGCTCACAAGGGATACACTCAGTACACTCCGGCAGTTCGGGAAATTTTTTCTTAAACAACAATTCGAGGAAACGACAATTAGAGTAGGGAGCGCTCATATCCTTAAGTGCCAACCATTGGCTCCATTGCCTGAAATAATATTCGAAGCAGCAATAATCACGCGGGGTGAGCCAGAGTATTCGTAACAGGATGTGCGCCGGCGCCTCACGACGTAACGCCTTCTCAACAATCTCTCTACCCGCCTTTGTGCGAAAACGGGCGGGCCATGCAGGCAATGCCACCGTAGCAATAAAGGAATAAGGGTCGCATCCGGGAGTAAAACAAATTGTCTTCTCCAATTCGCACCGCTCTGCATCTGCTCCTGGTGACCATTTAAAATGGCAGACCTTATCCTCATCTGGAATACACGGACCAGGCAGCGGATCGCCTTCACATTTACAATCAAGATATTTCCCATCTTTATCCTTACACCGCGGTCGAAGCAAGATGTGTTCCACCAGGTGAAGACCTTCACTATTAATTAAACTCTTCGCACGGTCAACCGCTTCACAAGCCATTCTTTCGTTTGTGTATAGTTGAGGGTTAATGGCGACTATCTCGCTAAGACACTTGATACCTCTCGGTGCTGAACCTGTTTCCTGTTGTCGCACGCCTCCAAATGAACGACTGGCCAACTCCAGCATTCTCTTACTGCTATCATTGACCTCCTTAAGAGATTGGGCTAGCATTCTTTTTCCTTCTGTGTTCAACTGAGGATGTAGCTCGACGCGATAGGATCCACATTCGCAATCATAAACCGGTTTGTAGTTCTCGCGAACTCGTATCAGCGCAAGTGCATAATAATAAAATCTCCACGCCTCAACACAAGTGCTGAAACAACATTCGCTCTTCCAGGAACTATAGCAGGAAACCTCACAATCCTCGCACACATCTTTTTCCTGGGAATACCCGACACTGAAGCAATCATCTGCGCCCGGAAGGCGAAACTCGACATAAAAGCGATCGTCTACTTTGTTTATTGGGAAATAACACAAAGCTGACAGAAGTTGCATCTTCCATTGTTGTTTTGAAATATCATCCTCCAGCGATTCTGCCAATACATGATCCTTCACTTTCTTATCGTTTGGATCAGTGTATTTAATTACGAGCTGCCAACCTTTTACCTTGGGCGAATATCTTGTATCGTCGCCTGCCCATTCAATAAGTTGGAGCATCCATCTACAGAAATCCGGGTTGTTATATGAGATCTTGCCATTACCGTCAAATAGCGGTGGGCCAACGATATTGATACGGGAAATTGCTGCACCCACCGTCTTGTCATATTTGTGTAGCAGGATGTGCTGAGCATCCTCGATACTCAGTAGAGATGTAAAATCGAATCCCGATCCCGCAATTAAACGGGCCATCACCGCATCCCGCCTCTTTGGTGATTCATATGAACACGGATGCACTAGTCCAGTGTTTCCGCAAGCCGTATAGAAGCTATAATTACACTGCTTCCAATTCCAATAGTTATGAAATCCATTTTTGGCTTGTGCAACGCAAATGAACTTCCAGATCCCTTCAGTGCCCCATGCTGCGGCCGCCGTGGGATATCCATGTGCGCTTACTGCTAACACCTCCCTGAGATATAGGTGTGGCCGAATGGCGCCAGGTGACTTGTCCAGGTAATAGTTTCCTTTAAATTTTATCAGCACCAGGAAGAATTGAAACTCGTGCATTGCCTCTGTCGAATCGATAAAGCTTTTTGTGCTTCTCCAATACACCTGCGTCTCACTCTTCGCTTCATCGATATTGGCCGCCACGAAAATGTACCTGTCCTTCCCAATCAGCCTGATAGGATAGCTTTTCACCAAAGGGATGATGCCACGGTGAACCTCATAGCCACCAAAATGGTCCATCGTCTCTTTTGGAATGAAGACAATACTCTTTCGGGTATTGCAGCTATCCAACACATAATCGAGTTCTATTTCTGTGCTGATCACTTCATCAAGGCCGTAGTTTGCGGGATCCATTGCCTTTTGCAACAATAGATGAAGGTCTTTCTCAAAACCCTTTTGTGCTTCTTCCCTATCCTGGTATCCCATTATGCTTTCAAACAGGATCAATTCTTTCCCTGCTAATGGACCGGCTTGATAAAAACGGTTCGTGCATTTAACCTGGTAATGATATCGCCTTGCCTTACTCGCCGGCTCCTTTCGTTCAGTGAATATCTCGCCTGCCAGGTAAATATCGATATAGTTAAATCCATTCTCCGCGAGTTTGACCAACTCCGCTTTCAGCAAAATCGGGTCATCATTAAACTTTTTCCAGGCTGACCTCGTCACTAACGCGCGCAGGTTGTTCTTATCTACAAGTTTAAATATATACTCCTCGTTCTTATTCACGCGGAACTGCTCGAGCCTGCCTTCCAGCGATTCCTTATCCACCTCTTTCAATGCCCCAACAGTCTTTATCCTCGTCTCGAGTTCTCTCTGCAAGGCCGCCTTCTTCTCTTCATCAAGATCGCCTAAAGATGCAACGACTTGCATTCCTCCAGCTTTCTTATTTAATTCTATCCGCATCCCCTCCTTCGTGCTTTTCACATTCGTGAATTCGATCTGCCTGTGAAATTCTCTAGCTGCAACCCAGGCCTTCTCCTCGTTTTTAAACGAAGCGTCGCTCTTGAACTTCAATTCATTTCCTTCCAGGTCGGTGGCTTTGAAGATAAATTCCCAGGTGTCCGCTATAGGATCGGAAATGGTTGTCCGGTAGGTTTGGGATCGTACACCTGAAAAAAGCTCAACAGCTTTAGCGAGTCCTTCTGCCTCCCCCTGGAAAGTGTCGAGGAACACTGCTCTCTTCTTTGTCCCGTCACTGACATATAACTTGTAAACCTTTTCATCGAGGTCTTTTTCAACTTTATAGTTATCCTCATCGTGCAACAGGAGAAGAAGTTGTTGAAACTCTTCCTTAGCATGCTTTGAAGTATCGTGATTAATCAGAGAATCGAATTGGATGGTAGCCTCCCGGTTAATCATAGAGAACCTCTTCTTCACAGTCTTGAGGTGATGTACATCCACTTCTTTGTAATTAAACCCTGTTACATCTATGAATTCCGACCGACCACTATGCTTCGATCGTAGAACCAGCTTTTCGGGTGCGTTCTTCTTCTGAAACCAGGTAAATTCCTTCTCGTCTTTCAGATGTCCGGAGACCTTCGGTACAATGCGATCGGAAAATGCTATCGCTTTCTCTCTATTGTCAAACTTCTCCTTGCTCTCCGCCAACGGCGTTCCTGCATGATCTGCCACCACCACCTTGAATATCTCTGTGCCAACGTGCACATTTTCCTGCCTATCGGGTTTGAGGTTATAGAACGCATCTAGTTTTTTCCTGATTGCCGAGGCTTCGTCCATGCTAACGGCTTCGCGCCTTAGCACGTATTTATTGTTTACTCCATCCCGGAAGAATATCTGCCATCCAGATCCATCCCTTTTTGCCTCTGTCTCAAAGACGGGTTTGTCCAACAACTTTGAATAGGCAGCTTGAAGCGACGCCAAAGCGCCGGCTTTACTGAATAGTTTGTCGGGGACCTCAAAAGCTTCATTGAACAGTTCAATCAGGATCCTGTATTCCTGATCCGCAGCTTCAACCACGAAATTGCAGAGATAGTGACGATCCCAATTATCGATCCCAGCAAGCGCTTTGAATCTTTTCTCAAACCCCGAAGTGTTTTTGATTTTAGAAATATCCTTTGTATAATCATAGGCCTTCCCACGATTGCTGCTGATATCGTCATATGACGATAAGAATTTTTCAACGGCCTTTATCTTTCGAGTGCTGATGTCGCTGGCACTGAAATGACCGGAACTCAATAAACCATAGATCGCAAACTTCTCAGCGAACCTGGCTAACAGGTGATCCAGGAAGTTCTGCCGTCTTGACCGATATAGCTCGTCGTCTTCTACCAACTCCTGCAGGTATGAGGCATAGGTCGCCAGGTTGAGCTCAATAGAGAAGGAGAAGCGTTCGTCCCGATGTCTTTTTCCCTTTACCACGTATCGCCTGATATTACGTTCAGATGAACCTATATATCTGAAAGAGGTGGCCGCATTTTTTGCCTCCTGCTCACTTCCATAGAAATTCCTGCTGATGACTGCAAAGTCCATTGATGACGTAAACAGGTAGAAGAAATAGCAATTCTCCGTGTTAGAAACAATCACGGGCTCAAACTCCCCGTACTGCAGATCATGCCGCAATTGAACTGCGCCCTGGTCGCGCTCGGTAGCAAAGCAGTACCTGTATTCCGGAAAGTCATCATTACAAGGATCATCACAATTTTTGCCGACCCCATGGAATTTCAATTTGTCGCTTTCAATAACGGTTTGAAGATTTTTTCGCGGCGTGGGATACGCAAGAATGTTACCTTCTTTTCCTGTAATTCCCTCCTCTGTTGAAAAACGGACAAGCTCTTTGAAGTATGGAACGTCTTTAAGCTGGTTAGTAAAATAGGTATGGTTCGATTTTTTATCCGAAGATGATGTCAAAGAAAAAAGAGATCGGATATTTTTTAGCTGAACGAGATAATTGGCAAGAAGTTGATCAAAGAAAAGGAGAAACCCCTGGAGCTGCCTTGCTTGCGACTTACGTTTGACAGAAACATCGTTAGCCAACCCCCCTTCACTTATGCCATATACTTTTGGAAAATCATTCTGGATTGAAAAGTAATCTGCCAGGTCTTTTCTGTATGTGCCTCGGGGATACTCGGGTTCCAGATAGGGAGAGGGAAGCTTATAAACTCCTTTTGGCCTGAGACGAAGCCCGAGGTTATTTGCCAGCCCATTTGTGATAGTCCTTTTTACTGGTATCCCGGTTTGATAAAATCGGAAACCTGAACATACTTCAGAAAATATGGGTATATGATGCTCTGGAAGATGCAGCTGCCAGCTAGAATTGCTCTTTCTATCTTTATCCTCGCAGCAGGTAATCCACCCGAGGTTACGGATACTGCTAACCCCTTTCAATGAAAACAACAGGTTGTATACATCGGAAAGGTGAATCATCCTCCTAAGCCTCATTTCCTCAAATTCCTGTGTGTCCACAAACCCATGACTCTCCGTAATATCAAACGGTCTTCCTGCATATATCTCATCCACCGTTCTCCCTTTATCCAGGAGTTCCTGGAAAGTATAAAACCGTGGAGAAGGCGAGAAGAATTCTCCCAGCGACGCGGTGATCACCCTGTATGCTTCATCTACGTCAATACCGGGCTCCAGTTCTATATCGGCACATAAACCGATCTCCAGTCTGCACAATACTTTAATGTCGAGGTAATCTTCACACAGATTCCTGTGGGCGAACAATACCCGTTTGATCTTCGAGATTATTGCATCTCCTACTGTTGAGGCAGGATCGATTGAGTCTTCCAATTGTATATAAACGTGATACAGCCCGTTTACTCTATCGCATTCGCAAGGTTGGCGTTTGTCTTTCTGTTGCTTTTCGTACCTGTCACGTTGCTTTATCTCATCATCGCAAAAATCCACTGCCATCTCCTCATCGACTTCCAACCAGGCGTTCTTTACTCCCCTGATATCCACCAATAGTTTACGAAAGTCAGTTATCGTCAGAGGATTGTTGGCAAGGATCCGAGAAGGGAGAAAGAAATTGTTATCGGGATCCTTGTTTTCAGGGTCACTTGCAAACAGGTCGGCTGGCGGCAGGTTAGTACGATATCCAAGGTCGAGGATTGCGTAGATGAGTGTCTCCAGTATGGTGATACCAGGGTCGTGTACATTGTGATCCGTCCACACTTTCCCCGATAACTTGCCGATATGGTGAATCGCTTCGGTCCTGAGTCGGTTGAAGTCAAGATAGTCGGGAAACCCTGTATTAGTCTTGCTTATCAGTTTATTTTCGAGTTCACCTGCCATTCCGCCTTATTCTATTTTGGTTTACAATAATCAATGAACAGTTCGGATTTGTTATCGCACTCTCCAATCTTTTTACCCTCACATCCCTCAAACTCATCGTTCCAGTCTATGCATTCAGGCTTTTCGATGCAGACCTCGATATCTCCGGCAATTAGAATAGAACGAGGTGTGTCAGGACAAACCCTGTGAATGTTGGGTCCGGGGAGTTCGCCGTCCTTTCCCATCCGCAGGTCCGTGATGAAATCAACGTAGCGTGTGGTTTCGAGGAACCGTATTATTTCTGACCTATATACACATTCGCCGAAACTAAGTTTTGAAAAAATGCCGACTGCCCACGGTGCCAAAAAATGTCGTAAATCTTCTTTTAGTTTTTCCTTGTAGTAATTTTCATCCTTCCCCTTTATCAACTGTACGCGAATACAGAAATTCACCTTTTCATAGATAGGATTTCGTGCCTTGAACCGTACGAAGGGTGATGTGCGCTTGCGGATGAATGCCTCCACTTTCTCGAGGACAGACACTGGCGCCTTTGGTTCAAAAGAAAGCCCGGCCTTCAATTTGTATAAATCCGGAATCACAGCCAACACAACATAGCCCGGTGCGTATGGGAAATCATTCTTGTATTTATTCGCGTCCAAAGCGAAACTGTGACTGATGCATTTTACCTTATATAATTCGGGAAATTGTTCAAGCGTCAGCCGTTCATAGTCCCAGGGTTGGATAGCCCTCCCTTTGTGTCGCAATAATTCACTGACTCGTATATAGAAAGGTCCTTCGCTTTCGGGTAAACGTCCCCCAAAAGTCTCGTATGGCTGTTGTACTGTCTTCACGGATGCATCGGCGGTGTTTAGTTTCCCGACGGTCCCTTTCGGTAAAGGTTTATCAAGTCTCAATGTATCATTGCCAGGAGTATGAGAAAACATCGCCAGCATGGCCTGGGGATGTATACCGGTCGTCTCGCTCACAGACCGGCTATTTCTATTCACGGAAGCCTTTATCCAATGTAAATTTCCCGGCATTACCGTGTTGTCCTTCGTCATATTAGATGGTAGCGCAAACTTTATTATTCCCGACCTGGTGAGGTCAAGCGAACCATCATCCAGGACCTCGAACCCGGTCCGCAGGGTCTTCCATGTATTGCTGTCAAGGTAGTACCACGAAACTTCTGCCTTAACCGACTCAGAATCTGAAGTGGCCTCGGCCAACTGGAATAGGATATTCAGGTTGTTACCAGGCACGAGGTCATTTAATCCAAGGAATAAATTGCCTTCATCACAGAATGTAGGAAAGAGCGGCGGCTGTAGCTCTATCTCTTCCTGTTTGTATGTGCCTGCGAATGGATACAGGTGTATCATATCTATCTCCCGAATCGTTGCAACCGCTACATACCCTATTTCAAACAAATTAATCGTTGGTGTCCATGGTTCCGGAGGAATTACAGCTGCAAATTTCTTAATGTCATCGATCTTCTTATTTACAGCATCTAGTGTCGCATGCAACGCAATGGATTCGTTAACCAGATTCTCTCCCGGGATCAATATAATTGGAGGGCGAAGAATAGTCCGAATACGATTGGCGTTGCCTGCTGGAATATTACCCAGAATTCCAACATTCTCCTGGATTCCATCCCCACCAATAGGGTCGCTTACTTCTCTTTTCACTTCTACCGAAAGATTAAAGGCATCTTCTATTTGTGTCTTAATCTGATTTGCGTCGAATGTCATAGGACTTGTGGTGCCGGGTGCGTAGTAAACGGCGCCGTTAACTGTATCCTGCGGAAGTTTCCCTTGAGCCGTCATCTGCCTGCCTAAGATAAATGGATAAATAGTATGCTGAAAGTCCTGGAACCTTAATGTGATTCTAAGGAAGCAATTCCGGCTTAAGACTTCAAATTTTTTGATGTTCTTGAAAATGATCTTTTCACTAGGATACGGGAGATTATTGAAATCATTCGCATGAGAGATCGCGAATTGGTGCTGGAATACGGGCGTATTAACGCAATAGATCCCAGGGTTCACGAAGGTTTGAAAAAGGTTGTACTTCTTATTGGGAAGATTATCACCTACCACACCATGTGTCCACGGAATCCAGTTCCCATCCTGCAATATGGCAAGTTCAATCTTAAACTGATTGTCTTCAACTATATTAGAAGGAGGTAAACCTACCAGCCTGGTCTGATATGCCTCATAGTAACTTTTAAACCCCCCGGGAGGAAGATCTTTCCAGTTGAGGTTAATATATATATCCCGCCATCTCTTCATGAATATTTCCTCTGTACCTACATAAAAATTCGACCCGATCTTGGGACGTGGGCCAAATGGAACGATTGGTCCATTGATATCCATTACGCTGTCATCATTCTGGACAATAGCATGTTTGAGACCACACACATCGACCTTAATCACAGTCGCGTTTGGGTCTGTCTCATTCAACATTACATTCCTGAAAAAATGATAAGCAGAAATGTTATGAATATCTTTTCCTTCTTCAATAAGCAGGCAGCAATCCTTTGACTGCACACAGCATTCTTCTTCGGGTAGGTCGTGCGTCGCCAGGGTCCTTAGCGCCACGTTCATGAACTTGATCTTGTCATCGAGTTCAAATTTTGCGAGTGGCAGCGTCGTTCCTAATTCCTCCTTTAACGCAAGAGCGTTGTAAAAACCTACTGCAGGCATTTCGGGGGTTAGGGTAGCATTGATAGTCAACAGGAACTTATTCGCATTGACATTTGAAATGGCAAACGAAAGGTTTTTTGTAAATAACGGATCAGTGGATCGCTTTCCGATTACAGGCTCAATCCACTCCTTCGCTCCGCTAAACAAAACGGTCAAGAGCTTTCGTGGCTTGATAAACGGCGCTAAAGTTTCAACCTCGTTGCCAAACTCCGCATAGTAGTCGGCCTCCTTAAGGACACCTTCATAGCGATCTTTCTTCACCGGGCAATTACAATAGTCTTTTGGTTTTCGCCCATCAAATTTCGGGCTGGGCTCCAGTAGAAAATGTTCTTTCAACCTCAGAACAAGATCCTGGTCGATCCCCTTCTTTATCGCTTCTCTTAAGATGTCCTGGTCCAGGTAGTAGTAGGTATTATTCAATAGACTCTCAATCCTACTCAAAAATGTTACGGCGGAATATTCTGGAACAAATTCGTCTTTCGCCGCTCCCTGGTTCTGACCTCCTTCCGAGCAACAATCTTGCTTCCTAATTCCCGCTGCGGCGAACTGCTGACATATAGCTTCGTTCAATCTGCATTTAAGAGTGACCTCAACGTTTCTTGTACTACCGTCTCCCATGAACAGTACGTTAGACCCAAGGACAAATCCCAGTCTCGCGTTAGGAAAAGGCTTGATGAGTTTGGTCTCAGGGTCTACATGCTTACTTAGCTTATTGCCAACGGTATTGAAATTCGCTATGTCTCCAGGGAAATCCTTATTCACTCCGTCGGCTTTAGTTGCGTCTGGTGCCATGTAAACGCCTTCCACATAAGTGGCTCCGTGAGCCAGCCTGTTATTAACAAAAAGAGTCCTCTTGTCTACCACCTCAGTCTTGTTTACGGCAATCTCGTCATCCAGTGCGAATAGTATTTCCTGTTTCTTATCGTCCTTACCTCCTTTCAACAACAGACCCTTATTGAGAATATGCTTCTTGAGTTGCTTCTGAATTTCGAATAGAATGAAAGCCCTGTCCGGTGTGGCAGCGCCGGGCTTTAGCTTGAGGATATCCTTGTAAAAGAAATCAAGGTGGCGACGTGTATACCCGTTCAGATCGTCTTGCAGATATCTGAAGAGGTTAAGAAACGCAAACAGGAGTGCCAGGTGTGGTTCGTGCTTCTTTTGCAGTTCTTCTTTGCTGTGAATGAGGCTCAGGTTCAGATTCTTTTCCGCCTCCAGGCTCAGTGATCTGATACTTTCTTCAAAAACAGGGAATAGCGATTTCAACTTATCATTGAGAGCGTGAAGGCTTTTGAAAGTTTGAGGCAGACCTAAAACTGTGGGTGAGTAGATACCATAAAGCTCATCCAACCCGATATTCCATGTCGCATTCTGATAAAGGGGGCTGAAATCAATTCTACGAACTCCATGTCTTTGTACCGCGGCATTCACGTAAGAAATAAATTCGACTACAGGAGCCCTGAGTTTCTCACGTATCAGATTGTCCAAAAAGCCTTCCATTGGCAGTTCACTCTTTGCCAATACCTCCTGCAATTGATTTATTCTTTTTATGAAATAATAATACAGGAAATGCGCATTCAGCTGTAAGCCAGTTGCAAGTGGCTTCCGATTAAACAGTGAGTTATAAATACTAAAATTTGCAGCCGCTCCTTTGATTGGGTAGTTGATGACGGAGGAAAGGGTAAAGGGGATGCTATTTTTGAAAAATGGCCGCCAGTCGCCCATTACCATTTTTGTGTCGTAATAGTTTATATGCGGGGCTAACTTGACAAAATAATCCAACAGGTCTGCGAGAGTTCGAGCATCGATCTTAGCTGCTTCACCCAAGAGCTCGTCCATGATACGCTGCCTCTGGCTGGTACCCGGTTCATTTTGAAAAGGATGAATAATACAATCGCAATTGAACATGACATTAATAGCTCTTAGTTTATATTCTGGCTGTGGCCTCATTCAGGTAGTAATCATATACATAGTTGAACCTGGAGTTCGTCTTCGGTATAAGATATTCTACAGTGATCACGAACTTACCTTCTAGCAGGTCCGTTGAGTCCGCGGTAGTAACAGTTACTTTCTCTGCAATGATTCTTGGTTCATAATATAATATTGAATTCTCCACGTGGTGCTTGATGATTCCAATAAGATCGCTACCCAGACCTTCAAACATATAATCGTTCAAATTGCAGCCATAATCCGGCTGCATCACGCGTTCTCCTATACTTGTAGAAAGCAATATGTCGAGGCTTTGATTGATGTCCTCCACCTCGCTCACCATTTCCACCACACCAGTACTCGCGTTGAATGCCGGAGGAAATGACCAGCCCGTACCTAAAAAGGAATTGAAAGTTTGTTCCATGATTTTTATCCTCCTATTTGTACCGTGGGCAGGCCGGCTACAATAATTCCACCGTGCGCCGTACTATCGCCTTGCCTCGCAGCAGGCATGCCGGCGATAAATACAGTACCTGATCCTTTTACTATCACATCCGGCGGGCCAGCACAAACCAACATGTCACCTACCCGTGCCGCTGGCAAACTCCCGATCATTACCGTCGAGGCGCCGGGGCCCGATACTGGACCGCCAACATGCGGCGATGGCCCATTGAACATGGGACAAGTATGAAAATCCGTAAGCCGAGCTGCTGAAGGCATTTTTGTCTTTTTAATTTATCGTTACCATGGAACCATTGATCTGTGCCATTCCGGAGGCTTTAAGCTTTACGATTGAGCCCTCGAGTCCCAAATCAGCATCTGCTTTCACTGAAATAGATGGCGCTCCAATTGAAAGCGAAGTCCCTGCGGTGATGGAAAGGGTCGTGCCTGCCTTGATATCTATCTTGGCTGGACTTTCCATAGTAATTCCAGCTGGTTCCATTACCAACTTATTATTGTTCTGGTCGATCACCTCGATCTTCTTTTCTTTTTCATCCAGCAACACATGGTTACCCGCAGGTGTATCGATCTTTATGGTTTTGGTGTCATCGTTGAAGCTGATGTGCATTTTGCTCCGCGTAGTGAATCCTTTTTCATGGTTCACATCTTTTGCCGTAATGGGTGCAGGCTTGTTGCTACTGTGGAGCATTCCTAGCAGCACTGCATCTCGCGGATCGTCGTTGATGAATCCTACGATAACCTCATCACCGATTTCCGGGCGAAAAAAGGCACCGCGGTCAGCACCGGCATCCAGGCTGGCAACCCTTGTCCATATTCCCTGTGCGGTATTATCGATTACGGGAATTTTTACCTGGATACGATCCTGGCCATCGGGATCATTTTCCAATTTTTCTACCTTGCCGATTTGAAGTCCGTGTATCGCACCCACTAGTCCTGCAGAGGTAGCATCGTTAACGTCGTTGTGATGAAAAGCATACCTCGCTGGGTCGAGTCCAAATTGAATATGCGTCTCCCAAATGCCGTTACCCATCTCCTGCCGCACACCGGTCACATATGCCTTACCGTTGAATCGCGCGCCGACCCCGGTCATCTTTAGCGTGTCGCCTGGTTTGATGGCGCTAAACCCAATGCATTTTACCCGGCCCCTTATCTTGGATAGTCTGCTACGCACCATAATCCCATCAACCCAATCTTGCAGTTCCTGAACCAGCTTTAGTCCGCTATGGTGCATTTCATACTTATCAGGACTGATCTTCTCAGAGATATCGCTCCCACTTATATTACCCAGCTCAGTAAACGTTGCCGATCCGGTATCTGCCTTGAATAAAGCCTGGTTTGCGTAGTCCCATGAGCATGCATTTACGCTTTTGAACTGCGATCGAGCATCCATCTCGGCTTCGAATTCAAGGATAGACGAGCCGTAGTTGACCTGTAGTACTTCACCTTTGATTTTCGGCTTCGCAACTGTGATCTTACCGTCGTCGGTAAACACCAGCATACCGTTAGCCTCTGCACGCAGCAACATAAAGTCCCAGTCAGAAATATGGTGTTGAACCAATTCTTTATGCTCCAATCCCGTTGGCTCGGGATCCGCATCGAGACTATACTTGGTGATGAGCTCATCTATCACCTTACTGTCCTTCATTTTTTCAAAATAATGGCTATGCCTGCCGATGGTCATCTTCACCGATTCATCCTGACATTCGATGCAGAGTTGGCTATGCCCGTTTTGCTTAACCTTTACCGAATGGTGAGTGATGATACCTTTAAATGCCTGCTTGTTGGTGCCATCTCGACCGATATTGATTTGAATTTTCTTTCCAGGAACGAAGAGTTCATTTTCGCTGATCTCGAATTTTTGTTCCGATGCATCGCCGTCCCGAAATACAATTTTTGCACTAGGTACCCGGTTAGCCTCCTTGTGTATTGATAAGGAAAGTAATTGGAATGTAATCGGCACTTCCTCGCCCTCAACTAACATATTATAGGTAGCAACGTCACACTTTGAGGGGTTCGGTATCAGCAGCTCTTCCATCAGGGTTCGTTTTTATTGATTGGTGGAAAATAGACATCGCGCCCAAGTGGAAGGTTTCTCACCGAACTCAGGTTATTCGCCCTGGCAACTTGCAGGAAGAAAGCAGGGTCCTTATATATTTTATGAGTCATCAGGTCGAGCCTGTCTCCTTGTTTACTTGTCCGTACGTGGGTTAGATCCGGCGAGGCAGGTCTCTTTGCCGCTGCAATCGCTTCGGGTGTCTCATACTTTACGAACGTTGCGCTGACTTTGGCCCGAAGCGGGTTGCCGTTGGATTTAAATAAAGAATAACTAACGTCGAGATGTGAAAGCACACAGGGGAAATTCAGGTCCGAGCCCCATCTCACTATTAGGAAGCGAGGACGGTGTTGATCACTTTTGTACTGGTACACGCAATCAGTGAAGGCCTTGATCTGCTCTGACACCTCCATCTCCTTATATTTCTTCACATATCCTTCCAGAGAATTGGTACCATCCAGTACAAATTCAATCTTCAGCTCCTCGGGTTTTGTGGATTTGTATTTGGGATCTGCACCCGGTTGCCCATGTGCCCTTGTTGTATTGAGTTCGATGAAACTTGTCTTGCTGAAAGTTTCCGGATTGATCGGCGTAGTAAAACGCAAGGTCTTGTCCTCCTCCTGAAAATTTTTCTCAGGGTAGGAATGAATTACCAGTTTGGTCAGTTCGCCTCTTTTTTTGTCTTTACCTGCCATCCTTTGATTTTAAGATTTCAAGAATTTTTTCCACGCAGGTTGTAATTAATTCCTCTTCGTTGGATATATCGTTATTCGTTCCAGGCGAAGGATTAGTAATCCCTGTGCCGATCCCCTCCTGTACCACGGTGGCCCTGATAATTAGTTCTCTTACTTCTAATGCCATAGATCAAGGGTTAACTTATTCTGCTATTTATCTCACTTGCTGGACTCTCCGGGACTTCTTCGAATACAAGTCGATTATAATTCAACTCGAGGGTTTCTATTAGTACGCCGCCCTGTTCGGCATTGAGTTCGCCGATCTTCCAGCTTGTAGGCCATACATTGTTTACCCTCCATCGCATCAGTGGCTGGTGTTCCTCGTTGAGTAAAGTGATCACAACTGTCTCAACGGGTTCAATGACCTCCGATTCTAATTCATCATCGAAGTTTCTTTTCAACCAGTCGGTGAGTTTTGATTTGCCTGGCTTCCATACTCCTCTCTTCAGGACGAGCTTAGAATAATTCCTTCTCATTGGCAGCGCATGTACATACCTGTTCTCCCCTCCTTCCTTCAAAGGTTCGGTTTCCAACGTGGAATCAAAACCGGTCACTGATTGGAAACCGATATCATCTATAGGGCTATCCTTGTGGTTGAACTCAACCAGGTAATGAAAATTTACCGCCTGATACGGGATAGTCACTTCTTCTGCCATAGAACGCCATTATACTATTTCGCTAAGGTTTTGCCATTACCAGCCCTTCATGTACCAGGGTCATGGTCTCTATTGCTACTTCATTCGCATCTGCCTTGAGATCTGTCGACTGGATCTTGGAAGGCCAGGCCTTTGCAAGAGTCCAAGTGATGATCGTATTATGTTCTTCGTTAAGCAGCTTGATTGTAACGGTACGGCGATATTGCTCCTTCTTTTCCTGGAACATAGCGGTCTTTACCCATTGCTCATAATACTCAAAATTGTCGAGCACGATTCCTCGCTTAAGTGTAACGTCTGAGAACTTTGTGAGTCCAGGCTGCTTCGTTTTGTTATAGGTGCGAAGATGCCCCTCGCGATATTCAATCACCTCCGTTTCAAAATCCAGCCCGCTAACCTCGGTGAAGCCAATGCGGACGCCACCCCATTCCAGTTCAAAGTGAAATTTCGGAAGCGGATATTTAAAGTCATCGTTCTGTGCCATAAAGACTGTTTTTAATTATGATTAAAGAGTTACGAGCTATTTGCATCTATCCTTTGGATCCACTTCCTTCACCGCTTTAGCAAGACTATCCTTACATGCCTGGAGCGCCTCTTTCTTCTTTAAACTAGCCAATAGGTTTTCGCGAAGTGTATTAATAGAGCTTTCGTCGTTGTACAACCATCTTTCGATTTGCATCTTGTATACATCATTACAAACTGGGAAATAAAATGACGGACGCAGTTCGCAAACGCAATCCACTGGAGGCGGATCCTGTTTCTCGTCGCATTTCTTTTTTTCTTCCTCGCGTTTGATCCTGGCATCTTCACGTTCCTTGTATTTCAGCTTCCACTGATCCTTAGGTAATTTAGGATCGATAGTAGGCTCACACTTAAGATCACAATTGAATTCACGATACCATGCACAGATTACAGCCTTCAACCCATAGTATTCGCCGCCTTCTACGCAATAATCCGGGCAGAGTTCATCATCCTCGCATGGATCATAGCCTTTGCCTTTGTCATCCTTGGGAGCGGGGCATTTCTTTGTAGAGATGCTATTCCGGATGAGATTAGCAAGACGAATGGCATCTAACACAGGCTTAACAAGGTCGTCGCGGGTTTTAATAACTATCTCCAACTTCGCGAGATAATCGTCAGCATACTTTAGAATACCTGTTCCTTTACCGATGGCAGGATCGTGATTATTAGAAACGCATGCAGTGAGGTTGTCATACTTTTTCCGGAGGTCGTCTACCTGGAAATAAAAATCGGTGATCATGCAGTAGAGTATCTCGATGGCCTTAACGGCTTTGCAGCTATTGTACCAGATCTTACGTGTCTGAGTGGCAATGACATCCAACTGCTGGCAGATATATCTAGCCTTCTCTTCCGCCTTGTTCAATTCAATTACCCAGGTATTATAACGATCTCGCCTGTCGGTAATAAAGACGAGCTGTCTCTTTCTCAACTCTGCTTCCTCGATGGCTGCCTTATAGTCCTGATTTACGTTTTTTAGTTCAAGGTTCCAATCCCGGTAGCAGCAGTCACCCCCGGTCGGGTCGTTGGGATCTGGTACACCGCAACAATCGATGATCCGCCGCCTGGTTTCATCGTCGGTGTGCTCATTCCATTTTTCTGGAATATTCTTGTAACAATGTTTCGTAAGCATATGAAATTTTTTAAGAATTTTAATAATGGTGTCGTCTAATCACAGCATCCTCGAATTCCTGGGTCGCCCACAGGTGGAGTATCGCAACAGAAAGCAACCTTCACATCGGTGCAGATCTCGCAGATTGCTTTCTCACATTTCTTCAGGCGTGATGGGCAATCATTGTAACAATCCTTTGCTGGCGTAGTTCCGCCCTGCTTATTCCTGTAGTTGTTGTCGTGACAATCGGGGTCTGAAGGATCAATTGGACCTACACATACACACGGAGGACAGCACATGTAGCTCACGGCATCATACAATCCTTCGAAGTTGCCTCGAAGACTGTTCCTGTCGACAGCAGCCTTCGTAATGTCTTTAACAGACTTTACAAGATCATCCTGCATTTTTTTGAGATCTGTTTCCCTGGTTTTCATTACTTCGGCAACATGCTTCTCAAAATCCTTCGAGTATGTATCCAGTTCTTTATGCAGCGGTTCCAATGTGTCGATATTGGAGAAAATCTGGATTCCCACCACATCGGCAGACGCCGTCGTGATGGAGTCGATATCGAGGATCAGGCCCTTCGGACGGCAGATCATAGCAGAAATATCTTCTGCGGTCGTTTTACAGGCAGGATGCGGCTCACCGGTAGCATCACATTTCTCGCTTTCCCTTCCTGTCAACGCCTTCCATTGCGCAGTAAAGCATTGATCGTGAATGCTGGATTCCAACTTGCATCCTGCGTCTTTGAGATCCTTAAATTTTTCTTTTGCATCCTTGACACTCTTACTTAGTTTCTTAAGGAGCGCGTTCAGATCAGAATTCCATTTCTTAAGTTGGTCAACGTTGCCTTTAATGGTTTCAGAAGTCGTCAACATTTCAGTACCGATCGTAATCTCCAGATTGCGGTACCTCAGGTAATTCTCCTCAGTATTATTAAACAAGCATTTCCTGTCATTGTAAATTTCATTTTCACCGGCAAATTTTACTTCCTGTTGAGAGGTAGCTCCTCGTGCCTCATACAATTCAAGGCAATATTTATTACGTTCCTTATTGATCACGATCTGGGTTGGGTTAGTATCATCCTGTTTACACTCAGGAGGCACCGGCACCGGTTCGGGATTCGATCCTTTTGATGTCTGATTGTGTGTGCTCATATATTATTTTTTAGAATAGTTGAAGATTAGAATACCGATCAGGATTCTCCCAGCATTTTATGCATGAAGCGGAGGATGATGAATTCGGCTGGTCTTACTACTGCCATTCCGATCTCCACGATCATACGCCCTTCAAGAATATCCTGGTAGGTCATCGTCTCGCCCAACCCAACGTGAACAAAAAATGCTTCTTTGGTAGACGCCCCTTGAAGCGCTCCTGCCTTCCATTGCTGGGTAAGGTAATTTGCAATCATAGACTTCACTCTTACCCAGGTGTTGATGTCATTCGGTTCAAAAACGAATTGCTCAGTTGCGTTCTTAGTACTTTCCTCTACCATGTTGAAGAACCTGCGGACGGGGATATAGCGCCACTCGTTATCATTGCCAGCAAGTGTGCGCGCTCCCCAAACGATGGCCGGGCCGCGACCCGTAAAACTCCGAATGACGTTGATGGACTTGCCTGCCATAGCATCGACATTAAGATCCTTTTGTTGTTCATGTGTGATGAGGAACTCCGGCCTTATTGCATTGTCGATATTCACGTTTGCGGGAGCCTTCCAAACACCCCGTGTAGCATCGACGAGTGCGTAGATACCAGCCAGGGAGGAGGAGGCCGGCAATAGCATCTCCATATTTGAAATAGCCGCCTTCGCCATGAAGTAGTTTGCGTTGCTGGTGCTCTTTAGTTCGGACATCGTCTCCGGCAGGGCTATGCTTTTTCCTAAAATCTTCACCTGGTCTTCAAGCGGTGCATAGAAATCTATCCCCGTAAATATCCTTGGGAAATAAACCGCCGCATATTTAAGGTCATCGGTTGTACCTGACAGGACATTTCGTAAATTATCTGTGTCTGCTTTCCAATCTGTCCCGTTCTCCGGATTATGGTGCACATCCATGATAACAAATCTGTCCTGGAGTTTACGAGCCTGATCGATAGCTTCGTCGTAAACCGAATAATAGTTGAATCCATTATCCAGGTTGATTGCATCGGGGAAGAGCAGCAGAGTTACTTCGTTGATCTTTTCTACTTCCGCCAATCCCCTTTTCAGATCTGCATCCATGATGAGGCCTCCTGTAGTAGGATAATCGCCCACGGAAACTATCCAACATGGACCACCACCATTTATAAAGAACATCTGCATGGAATAGTACATCAGATATTTTGACCTGAGTTCAGGATTCACCCTGGCTTTTACGTCGAGTCGCGGGCCAGAATTATCGAAAATCACCTCGATTCCTTTCTCTGGGTCGGCAAAACCAAACAGCGTCTCATACTCCAACATTGAACTGATCCTTCTCGGGACATTTCGAAGATCATCGGGTTCGCGCAGGTGGGCTTTCTCCGTATAACCAATGAAAGCAGGTATAGCGGTTTCAACGGAAGCAATTGATGGGGGTAGTTTGGGAATTTCCTCAATATATACTCCCGGGGTTTTGTATTCTGCCATACGATGTATTTTTTAAGTTTTAATTTGGATGTCTATTTTTTTAAAATCATTAGCCTTAAATCACCTGGAACAAATCCGATTCGGGTACCATAATATCGAAACAAGGTCTGCCTGCCTTGTCTCTCGAGATCGAATAACTCACTGGATTCGGCAAATATTTACTGTCTGTGCCGCTTTCATTCTGCACCTTGAAATAAACACTTGACAACGCCCGCGGCCGAACGCTTATCAGCCTCTTCACTGTAACGCCGGGATCAACTTCCTCCTCAACCAGAAAACCAGCGAGATCCAGACTGATTAGGATCTGGTCTCCCCTTTGATGTGCATACCGCCAGAAAGCAAACCTTGACTTTATTGGGATCTCAAACAGCGGGGGATCTTCGTCGCCACTTAATCTTTTCCGAGTTACCAGGTAACCATCGGATGCAAAAAGCTTGAAGTCTGGATTGGCGGGATTGAGAACAAAGCTTGTTACTCCCCATACTGCCCTATTGTAAAGCACATCGCTGAAAAAAATGAAATGCGTCCTCATGTAATTGTCGCCATTAACTTCAAGGGTGAATAATCGGTCGGTTGGCCGGGATGAAGCAGGAAGTGACAACAAATCCTTTTTATCCGAGAAGTCAAGCTGAATCTTTTCCATTCTGTCGGTGCCATTTGCCCTTATAGATTTGACAGCGCCGCCACCTGGGGATTTCAAAATAAACTCAACATCCTTCACATTGCTCTCTGCAGGGAAGGAATAATTAAACTTAGTGGGAAGCAAGATGCGATCGTTCTCATTGGCAAATCCTGCGCCCGTAAATACCTGCCACTGATCGCCCGCTGAGTTCTGGAAATAGCCGCGTATATCATTATTCCCAAACGCAACGAGCTCTCCATGCTCATAAGTGTAGTTTGAATTAAATTCCGATATTGCATTTGTAAGGAATGGAAAGGTGTTGCCGGAGATCACTTTGTCGTTTGAAAAATAATACAAGGCTGGCAACGAGGTATTGATCCTGGAATTTGAGTAGCTGTCAACGTCGCCATTCTTTTTCGTTATCAATACCGTTATCGCCAGATTACCTGGCAGAGGAACAAACGGCTGGTATGCTATCGTTTCATCGGCGAGTATCTTCTTATTAACCTTGATCGCCACCTTGAAGCCAGAAAATGAGGGGAGAATTTTCAGGCAGTAGCTGCTATAAGCGGCCTTTAGCGACTCGGGGAAATCGAATTCGAGGTCGTTAGCCACCGAAGGTGATCCCTTTTGATATTTCCCCTTCAGGAAAACCAATCGCTCCGCCTGGGTAGCTTTCTCAAATATCGTATTGCCATCTTTTGTGGTAAAGTAAAATTCATGCATCAGCTTTACTTCGAACAATATTTTGTAGATGACCGGCATAAGCTACATGGCTGATAATTCCCTGGTATTAGTTTCGATTTCTTCGATA
This sequence comes from Chitinophagaceae bacterium, assembly GCA_014379965.1. Lineage (GTDB taxonomy): Bacteria > Bacteroidota > Bacteroidia > Chitinophagales > Chitinophagaceae > VBAT01. The sequence goes on along the minus strand of JACMKU010000062.1, from coordinate 33,210 downwards.
AGTGGTACTTCACGCAAGACGGCGCGTTCAGTGATTGCTACCAGCCTCAGTTTGTACATGGCGAAGGGCATCTGTCTTCCTCCCAGTGATCCCCAGAGGTGGTTAATTTGCTCAAACGTTAGCGTGTATAATTCAAGCGTGAATCTTAGATTTAAGGTGTCCTCGCTATCGAGGTCCAGGCCACCCCCGACCACCGAGCTGGATGAGGAAAAAGAATTTTTGCTTTGGAGAAATTGAATGATGTACGCAAGGCGCTTCAATGCAAAAATGTAATCCGGACCTGAATAGTTGCAAGTGAAAAGCACATACAAGTTGAGGCAAACAGGAGGGTTAACATAAGTAGCCACATTCGAAGAGGGACGTCTGAGTGCTGGTTGGTTCTTCAATGTACTTTCCTCCTCGATATTCACAACCGTTATCACCACGTTGTTAGTGAGACCATCGGCGTTCGATGTCTCGAGCAGACCGATGTTATCGATGACGACGTTTACAGAAGCATCCTGGTTCTTAATATAAGATTGCAACTCGTTTCGAAGCAATAAAATAGCCTGCCCAATCATTGAATCTAATTGAATTATGAAAAACCCACCATAAACCGGTTGGCTGTGTACTACTAAATGGGAACCTTGGCTCTTTACCTTGTACGGGAATCGATCCCTCTATCGCACAGTGGTCTAGTATTTTCGAGTAAGTAACTTTTCGAGTGCCGGCAGGACATACAAGTAAAACATCCTCCTGTTAACATTCTTCCATCCGGGTAATCCTTGTCCTGAACAGTGGTCGCAATCCGGGTTATCTCCCCAGCAGGCCTCACAACTGCCTAGCGCCTGGGCCAGGGATTTGTTCAAATTTTCCAGGTCGGTCAACTTATCACGAATCTGATTCTTATCGCTATTCTCATACTTAAGTCTATCCTTCAATGAGTCTACCAATTCCAATAGCTTCTTATTTTGTATCCGCAGTCTCCGGATGATTTCGTTAGAAATCTCCTTTGGTTTTTCAATCTTTTTTTGTTCCCTTACCTGTCGCTCAATAAATTCCTTTATTTCCGAGTCATCTGTATTGACAAGGCTAAGTATTGATTGAAGGAGGTCGAATTGGTTGTCATTACTCATGTTAACTGCGATCGTTAAATCACCTCTATATCTCTATATCGTTACTGGCCATTTTCGAAATGAAATACCTGAAGTACCTGGATTAAGGGGCCTTGAATATGGAGTGAAAAAGGACGGATGCATGAAAATTGAAAACGTCACTCCAAATAATTTCTCCATGCTGATACTTTCCAAAAATAAGTTCAGGAAGAAGGAAGGACAATCCTCATTTATAAGGATTTCCACTTAAAAAAACTCCGCTGAGGAACTCCATTGAGTCAGCCCGTATCCTCATTTTTGAGTATTTTATGTGCGGTCGCATTTTATATTGGCGACTTTCCATACTTTAGTAATCCACTCCGAAAAGCTGCAGAGGTTTATCTAATCCCCATTGAAACCATATCCAGGCAATGATTAGGGAAACAATCGTTTCACTTTGTAATTAGAATTGTATGCCTCCGGACAAATCGGTCTTGCTTGAGCAGATCCAAACGGCGATTAGAAACCAGTCACGCGAAAGCGGTAGTGTACATAACTGTAACTCTACTGCACATGATTTCATTAAGATTACTGCGGAGCTTACTAATAAGAAAGATCTTGCACATACTCAAAGCCTCGAATCAATCAGAAAGCTGGAGGAACGCATAAAGTCGCTGGAGGATCAAAATGATCATCTCCTCTATTTCATACATTTCCTATATGAGAACTTTCCAAATCTTGTAAGGAATACGACACCTCACCCTCACTCTCACATAGAGAAGACAGATATAGAAGTGCTGGGAATCCCAGTAAAAGCTAAGTCCACGGAGAGGAATGGCGACCCTTATCTTACGAGAAGGGAAGTGGAGATACTACAGCTTCTCGTAAAGGGTTTGTGTGCGAAGGAAATTGCAAGTACACTTTTTATTTGTGAGACTACGGTTATCACACATAAGAAGAATCTGAAGGAGAAATTTAATGCGAAGAATACGGCTGAGTTAATATCGAAAGCATTTTCGCTCCTATTTAAATCAAGTATACCAACTTTCTAATAAGCAATTTCCTCGTTGCCAATTGCCTCGTTGCCTATTGTCTATTGCCTATTGTCGATTGCCTATCTCTCCAAGAAATCGATTTCCGGATCATAGGATGTCGCACGCCGAGAAAGTAAAACTTTACTACCTGGGAAGTATACCGTTAAAACACGGACTTGTTTAAGGTGAAAAAACGGTGTTTTGACCTAATACTTTATTATACATTTATTCTTACTGTCCCCACCCTATACATCATCCACAGCAACCATCAAACTAACATATGAGACTTACTCTTATCGTCCTGCTTTTGGTCAGCATGCAAAATGCTGTGCAGGGGCAGCAACTTTTAAAAGAAAAAATTCAGGATATTGAGCCGGAAGTGACAATCTCCTGGAAGGATAGTGCCAACATTCTTATTAATTCATTTAACACGACTAAGAATGCAATCACGATTTCAAAACTGGCAGATTTCTTTAAGAGGGACGATGTTAAGAACGATACGTCGTTTATGGCGCAGGCTGCAGGTAGTATCACACTTATCGATTCCGCGAGTAAGGCAGATAACCTCAGCAATTTCAATATTCCATTAGTTGCAGTTGATACTCAGGAAATCGGGAATAAGGAGAATAAAGGGACATCTGGTGGTGGGAACTGCCCGGAGTTGGCGAAAGTGGTCATGATACTTGTGACGAAAAATGTGGAGGGAGCATTTGATGTCTCGTTCGCCGATAAAAAAGAAAACCCGATCGGCGGATTTACATTTCAACAGCCTAACGAAGTTTTTTTCTATGACCAGGTGAAAGAATCATTACTTGGGCTTTGCGAGAAAGATCCCGCGGCGACAGATTCCGCCAAGGTGGATCGGCTGATCGCCAGCTTCAGGAAAAAGAGCTTATATCAACATGTGCTAGAGGCAGGACTTACCGTAAACGATGATGATGTGTACGCTGGGAAGTTGACCATTCATAAGACCGTACCTGTGACCTTTAATCTCAATACGGATAACGACAGTGGTAAAGCAAATGCCGATAAATCGAAAACAAGTAGGGCGAGATTTATGAAGGAAGACGGTGATGAACAGGTCAAAATACCCGAAAAGCGGTCAGGCTCATTAGTAGCCTCCATTGCTCCAGAAGAGTCCTTGCCTATGGCCAATACATCGGCAGCGATAGGGCCAACCAAAAAAAAGGTCACCACGTTTACTGTACATCACATACAGATCCAATTCCAGGATGGATTCATCGAAAATATCAAAATCAGGGGAAAGGTTCCAGAAAGCGGGAAGCTATTGAAATTTGAAAATAATTATCCTATCCCATTCTCCACCCGAAGAGATTATCGCAGGCTCTATGAAACCAACCTGATGGAGAGGACAATCTACGAACACAACACCAAGAACGATCAGAATGTTGACTTCGCCACGATGCGTTTAGGTGAACTTATTGATTTCGATCAGAATCTTGATCTTGACTCCAAAGATTATTCGCCTGTTAACCATGTACTCGATTTGGAAATTAAAGATGCAGAGACCGTCATAAACCTACAAAAAGAACGCACTTCGAAAATACTCGAACTTAAAGTTTTTACAGACCTTAAAGGGATCGAAGATGATAACCCGAATGGCCTAGTCCAGATTGAACTATCTAAGAAAATGAATTTCTGGAATACGCGGGTGCCGGTGTTTAGAAACCTTTTTAATATTGGAGTGCTCAATTACTTCACACCAAGTTTCACGCTAAGTAAGATTGAGAAGAACAATAAAAGATTACCCGTTCAATACATTGGTTCACAGGAGCCGGATGCTGAGCGACCTAATCATTATGCTTCTACGCTTCAGCTATTGCAATACCAGATGTTCAGGGTCGGCGCGGATATTTCTTTTCTCACAATCGACATACCCGGAGTAAAATCAATCATTACGGTAAAATCGGGGTTATATTTCGGTCGCACCCTGACGGTTGACACCATGCGCAGTAAAGTGGATTCTATGACTTTCAATCCGATACCGGACAACAACATTCGAGAGTCTGGCGTGAATTCATTTCAGTTCATTCCTGAAGCCTGCCTGCAAATATTCCCAGATAAGAGATATAGTGTCGTGCTCTCCTATAAGCTCAACCGCTTTGATCTGAGGAGTTCGGAATTAACGCAGGTCAATGACACCTTGGATTACGTGAGGTTCATTAAGAATCTTGATGGTGACCGGTCCGGAATATCGAATTATCGGGCAAAAAAATGGATCGGCACGGCAGAGGTATTTGCTTTTTATCGCCCTTCAGCCTATAACCAATTATTCTTCCGCTACCGCCTCAACTACGACCTACAGGTGACAAAAACCAATTTTCACCAGATACAGTTGGGCTTTGCAACATACTTAACGCATACTAAGAAAGGGAAGAAGGCAAAAGACAAAGAATCCACGGCAGATCCGAATTAGAAAAGGCGACCGAACGTCTTAGCCAAACAACATACTTTGTGCTTATTAAATTAGAGGATTTTTACGGAAGTATAGTAGTCCTCGCTTTTTTACTTCAAGACATTATTGGATTCCCGTGGTCCTACTGAACCACAGTAAGAACTCATATCAACTTCTACCATGTGACCGGCTCAGCTCCCTTCGTTCGACAACTTTCCCCGTTAATTTTTGGCTGTTTGTTTGAGTGTTAGTGAAGTAGCAGACTTATTGCGATAGCTTAAAAGAAAGCATTAGCTCCGCATTAAGTGTTCGTCTGACTATATGACGAAACCAGGTATTCATGTGTGGAACATCTTGCCCAGGCAGGTGAGGAAATAAAGTATGAGACCATTGAAAGGTAAAGTTAGAATTGGAACGAGCAACGGATATATGCCGGGCAATAAATTAACATTCCCAGCCGAATACCAGTTAAGAAGCCGGCTTCATTATTACAGCACTTTCTTTGACACAATTGAAGTCAACAGCTGTTTCTATAAGACCCCCCTCCGTTCAACCTATGAAAAATGGCTGACTGATGTCCCGGAAGATTTCCAGTTTACATTGAAACTTAGCAAAGGAGTTACCCACGCCAAAGAACTCAAGTTTGATCTTGACTGCATGGAAACTTTCCTACAGGCAGCCACGGGAACCGGGAATAAGAAGGGGTGCCTCCTGATTCAATTTCCCGGAAAAATTACGCTGGAGCATTTCAACCAGGTGGAACATATACTGACCCAGCTTCGACTCCTCGACCCGGCTAATGAATGGCGAAAGGCAGTGGAGTTTAGAAGCGATACCTGGTATATCGGTGAAACAAGTGAGCTGCTGAATGAATTTGGCGCTTCACTGGTCCTGCACGATTTTTCTAAAGCGAAGATCTCCGCTGTTATGCCGAAGGCCAATTTTGTGTACATGCGTTTCCATGGCCCAACTGGTAATTACCGGGATTCGTATAGTGGCGTGGTGCTCGATGAGAAAGCGGGAGATATTCATGAAATGCTAGCCTCCGGAAAGGATGTGTATGTATATTTTAATAATACTGTGGGGAGCGCGTTTGAGAATGCGAGGTATTTGCAAGCAAAATTACTTTCGGGATAGCCGGACTATGATAAGCGGCCCGTCACGGATACACGATCTCTGGCTCCTTGTTATGCAATGTCCTCTTCACAAAGACCATGATCGACCTCCGATTAGAGTACATTTCCTAACTCTTTCGATATTTTTATCTGCATAAGAGTAGAAATGCTCATGGCTCTTTGTTTTGCTAATTCCGCCTTATCGCCGGTAAACAATTCGTCTATAGTAGAAGTAAATAAATGAATCCATTGTTTAAAATGCTCAGTAGTTAATGGGATTGCGTGGTTTAGCCGCCTATGCACCTCCATGGGGTTACCAGTGTAACCTCCCGTGTATAATAATGTGTTCTCCCAGAAATCATACATCCTAGGTAAATGTCGTTCCCAGTTGACTTTTGCAACGTCTGTAAAAATAAAACCGATCAGCGGGTCAGCTTTTACCTTATCATAGAAGCTGTTTATCAGCAATTTTATGTCATCCCTATTTTCTATATCTTTTTTCATACTGCTTTGAGAGGGATCTTCTCGTGCATGGCACCTTAAAATTATAATAAGTTCGACTGCGACCACGTGCCAATAGTAGAATCGAACCGAGCAGTGTTTCTATAAAAAAAGGGAAGTAGTTATTATTTCTAACTACTTCCCCTGAGGTCCCGAGCGGATTCGAACCGCTGTAGGAGCTTTTGCAGAGCTCAGCCTAGCCACTCGGCCACAGGACCCTTTGCGAGAATGTAAAATAGAAAATGTAGAATGAAAAATGTAAAAGGGGGGGGTCGTTTTACATTGTACCAATACATTTCAACTCTTAACATCCCGGTTTTTTAAAACCGCTGCGAAAATAACTAATTTCGTACAAATAGTAGAAACGATTGATAATGGGGCGATAAGGGCAGAGGCGAGTGGCAGGAGGCAGGAGACTGGAGGCGGGAGGCGGGAGGCGGGAGGCGGGAGGCGGAGTTCGTAAAACAAACTCAATGCTTATTGCCTATTGCTCATTGCCGATTGCTCATTGCCGATTGACTATTGATTTTTCTCTAAACAAAATACCATGAGCCGTATTGCAGAATCTGAACTCATCATCACCCCAAGGGGTGCCATTTATCACCTCGACCTCCGCCCCGAAGAGATCGCAGGTACCGTCGTTACAGTCGGCGACCCGGACCGCGTGAAAGAGTTCAGCAAGCACTTCGACTCGATTGAAGTAAAGAAACAACACCGTGAATTCGTGACGCATACCGGCTACGTCGGTAAGAAACGGCTGACCGTCCTCTCCTCCGGCATCGGTCCAGACAATATCGACATCGTGATGAACGAACTCGATGCACTTGCCAATATCGACTTCGAGTCCCGTCAGATTAAACCCAAGCTTACGGCCCTCAACATCATTCGTGTGGGTACTTCAGGTTCACTCCAGGCCGATGTGCCGGTCGATAGCTTCGTGGCCTCGACGCACGGCTTAGGGATCGATAACCTTTTAAACTTCTATCGGCATGAGCATAATGATGGCGACCGGGAACTACTACAGTCCTTCATCACCCATACCCAGATGCATGGCCAGATGAGTCAGCCATACATCTCCGGGGCGGCCAGCTCATTGATCAAGCATTTCGTGAAAGATTTCCACCAGGGCATCACCGTTACCTGTCCGGGTTTCTATGGTCCCCAGGGAAGAATCCTACGACTTGGCATTCGCAACCCTGATCTTATTAACCGCCTAACAGATTTTCGCTTCGGCCAACACCGTATCACTAATTTTGAAATGGAAACGTCGGCGATTTACGGTCTCGGCAAACTTCTTGGACATAATTGTCTTGCCGTAAACGCAATCGTAGCCAACAGGGTAAAGAAAGAATTTTCGAAGGATGGGAAGGCAGCGGTGGAGAGGTTGATAGTGCGGTTTTTGGAGATTTTTTCTGGGATGGCTAGTAGCTAGTGGCTAGTGGCTAGTGGGGTGAAGATTCATCTAGTTAGATAGTGACTAATGTTTTTGACGTTGCAATTTAGATGGTTGATCAGTGTATTTGTTCGGCGAATTAGGAGGGAAATGTCCAATAGTTTTGAACTAAACCCCACTCGCCACTTGCCATTTACCACTAGCCTTGCATATTTGCAAGTGAAGTATTTGTCACGGCGAGTTAAGAGGGAAATGTCCAATAGTTTTGAACTAAACCCCACTCGCCACTTGCCATTTATCACTAGCCTTGTATAAAGGAGGGCGTTAAAATGTTAGCTCTATCTCATAAAACTCTGGATGTTATTTAATTTCAACGAAGTTGGTCAAGGAAGTTTACATAGCTACGGGCAACTTTCCAAAATCGGAACAATATGGTTTGGTTTCACAAATGCGTAGAGCTGCTATTTCTGTTTGTAGTAATATTGCTGAAGGAGCCGCGAGAATCTCAAGACAGGAAAAGAAACGGTTTTATGAAATTTCTCGAAGTTCGCTCGTCGAACTTAATACTCAATTTGAACTAGCAATTATTTTAAACTATTATCAAAAAGGACGAATGGCAGATTTGGAGCAACGCTTGGAGTCAACCTTCAGGATGCTTAGCAAAATGATCGCAAATCTTGAGCTAAACCCCACTCGCCACTAGCCACTTCCCACTTGCATCAGAATGGTCGTACAATTCCACAAATACCAAGGCACCGGCAACGACTTCGTAGTTCTCGACAACAGGAAGCATGAATACTCCAGCCTTACCAGCGACCAGATTCGCAGGCTATGTGATCGACGCTTCGGCATCGGCGCCGATGGCCTCATGCTACTCAATCAAAAAGAGGGATACGATTTCGAGATGAAATACTTCAATGCCGATGGACGCGAAGGAAGCATGTGCGGTAACGGTGGTCGATGTATCACCAAATTCGCTTACCATCTAGGCATTCATAAGGTCGACTATAAGTTTCTTGCCTTCGATGGCGAACACGAAGCCGAAATCGATACCGACGGGACAGTCTCCCTCAAGATGATCGATGTAGAGAAGGTCAGGAAGAAACATGGCGACTTCATTCTCAACACAGGCTCGCCCCACTATGTTAAACTAGTTACCGACGTAATGAACGAAGACGTCTATAAGAAGGGCCGTGATATCCGGTACAGCAAGGATTTCGAGGAAGAGGGAATAAATGTCAATTTCGTTGAGCAGGCGGGGGAAGATGAAATCATCGTGCGCACATATGAACGCGGTGTGGAGGACGAGACTTACTCCTGCGGTACAGGAGTGACGGCTGCCGCACTTGTTTGCTACCACAACGAAAATGGATTCAACGAGGTCGAAGTAAAGACCCTTGGCGGCAGCCTATCCGTCGAGTTCAACCGCCGCGATGACGACAGGTATGTCAACATCTGGCTAAGTGGACCGGCGGAGAAGATATTTGAGGGAAAGGTCGAAGTGAAATGAGAGTTGAGACGGGAGACGGGAGGCGGGAGACGGGAGACGGGAGGCGGGAGACGGGAAGCGGGAGACGGGAGACGGGAGACGGGAGCGGGAGGCAGGAGGCGTCAGTCTTTAGTTGGATACCAAGAGTCGAGACTATCGAGTGTCTCATTTAATAAAAGATCTACTCCGTTTATTATTCTCAAAATTATTTTAACGTTTTGAGCGACCCTGTCTCCAAGCTATAGACTATCGCCCTCACCTCCCGCCTCCGACCTCCAGCCTCCCGCCTAAAGAATACAGACTCTCGCCTAATCTCCTACCTTTGGCCCCAATGATCCAGTATTTCAAAAATATCGACCACAAGACGGTCGCAATCGACAAGCCTGAGAATGGTACCTGGGTAAACGTCCTCCCGCCTTTGAAGCAGGAGGAATTCTCTGAGCTGTCGCGGGAGTTGGAAATCCCAATTGATTTTCTTACCGACTCTCTCGACATCGATGAGCGCAGCCGCTTCGAGGAGGAGGACAATGTACGCCTGATCGTGATCAAGACACCAACCGAAAACAATTCTTTCAATGATAGCGATGCATACTATATCACTATTCCGATTTGTATCATTCTCACCCACAACCAGATCCTTACGGTCAACTCCTTCGAGAATCCGGCCATCAAGAAATTCCTGAACACTTTTCAGAACCGTCACCCCGACAAGAAGAACATGATGGTGTTGAAAATCTTCGAAAAGATTGTGCAGAATTTCATGGAATACCTAAAGGAGATCAACCAGCGTAGAAACGTCTTCGAACAGAAACTATATGATGCAAGCAGGAACGAGCACCTCCTTCAACTAATGCGTATCCAGAAGAGCCTGGTATACTTCGTCACGGCACTACGGTCAAACGAAATGCTGATGATGAAACTGGACCGTACAAACTTTCTTGCGCTGAATGAAGATGAGAAAGAGATTCTCAATGACCTTATCGTCGACAACGCCCAGGCCCTCGAAATGGCCAACATTTATACAAACATCCTTAGTAGTACCCTCGATGCCTTTGCAAGTATCATTGCCAACAACCAGAACCAGGTATTAAAACGACTCGCAGTGATTACGATCGTACTTACTTTCCCTGTATTGATATCGAGCATCTTTGGAATGAATGTGCCGAGTGGCTTTGAACACTCGAGTTATGCATTTTATATCGTGGTGTTCCTGTCGCTGATTATCTCACTTGTGATTGGGTGGTTATTCTTACGAAAGAAAATATTCTAACTCCCCGCATAGGTTTCACGCAAAGACGCAAAGATTACGCAAAGGCGCAAAATTCTATGCAATGGCTCTTACTATCGTAAGAGATTGCGACGATTCGAAACTCTTTGCGCCTTTGCGTTAACTTTGCGTCTTTGCGTGAAACTTCGCGCCTTTGCGTGAAACCTATATTATGAACAAATTCAACCTCAGAGTTTATGGCATCCTTATTAATGAGAAGAGACAGGTACTTGTAAGTGATGAATTTATCCGTGGTGGCTACTACACAAAATTTCCGGGCGGTGGACTCGAATTTGGGGAAGGAACGAGAGATTGCCTTAAGCGAGAGTTCATGGAAGAGATGTCACTGAAGGTAGAAGTCGGCGAACATATTTATACCACGGATTATTTCCAGATGTCGGCATTCAACCCCGAACACCAGATAATTTCCATCTACTATTATGCGCGGGCCTTGGAGCCAATCACTGCTCCTTTGCGAGACAAACTATTCGACTTTGATGCCGAACAACTGGCCATCTACGAGAAGACAAATGAGATAGAGACCTTCCGATTTATCGACTGGGACAAATTCTCGGGGGAAAGTGTGACCCTGCCCATCGATAAGTTAGTGGCTGATTTGGTAAAAGCGTGTTAACCTAAAATTTCAGGAATCGGGAATCGGGAATTGGGAATTGGGAATCGGGAATCGGGAATTGGGAATCGGGAATCGGGAATCGGGACGGGAGTCTCCGAATTCTGAAAATAGATCTCGGTTTGAAGACCCGATTCCTGATTCCAAATTCCCGATTCCCAAAAAGCAATTCCCGATTCCTAAATCTAATCCTTCATCGCGGCAGCCTTCATCTCCGCCGCAAGTTCCTTCCCTAAATATTTTTCAATTCGGTTATGGACCAGGTAGATGACCGGAGTAAGAACTATTGCCACTGTGAACTTATAGATATAATTGACGATGCCGACGGCAATGAAAAGATTAAAAGGCCATACGAAATCATCGCCTGAACGATTTACCCTTGTACCTATGTAAAAAGCGATGAAGAGTACGACGAAGCTATCTATGAACTGCGAAATCAGCGTCGAACCGGTCGCTCTCAGCCAGATATTCTTCTCGCCGGTTGCCTTCTTGATCTTGTGAAAAATGAACACATCTATCAATTGGCTTAAAATGAAAGCCGTCAGGGAAGCAATGATGATGAATCCCCCCTGCCCCAGCACACTGTTGTAAGCCTTGCTCATATCAGGAACCCCACTACCCTGCTTGCTTGAAATGAAGAAATCTGCAGGTGCGAGCTTCATTGCGCCGACAAAGACGATGAATGCGAACGCGATCAATCCCGCCGTTAACCACGAAAGGAATTTTACTCCCCTCATTCCGTAGTACTCGTTTATGATATCAGTCATGATGAAGACTACCGGCCATAGAAGTACGCCTGCAGTCAGGTTGAAGGATAGCTCATTTCCCATCAAATTAATCTTCAATGGCTCAATCCCAAGCGTTTTCTCCAACGAGAATATCTTCACGCCTATAATTTCAGCAATGAGGGCGTTGGCAATGAAGAAGCCTGCGAGTATGAGAAATAAACGCGTGGGTTTATTTTTGATGATAGTATGGATCATTGAAATAGAAAATACAGACGATTAATAGGAGCAGGAAGATCAAATTGGACACCACCAGCCAACCAGGCACGATCTCGGTGATCCTTCTACGGAGCAACGTAACTCCAAGATAACAAAGAATAGTGAGGGGTACGATTATCAATCCCAGCACGTAGCCGATAATGATCACTGTAGAAGCAAGGGCCTGATCGCCTAGCTTATTGATCAGCGGGGACATGCAGATGAGAAAGAAAAAACCACAAATGAAAGCCACCCTGGATAAAAATAAAAGCCAACGCATAAGGCATAAATTTATTAACTATTTGTAATATTAGTGCAATGAGCAATTTCCTTAGTATCGTCTGGTACCGCATATTACCCCCTCGATACGGTGGCCAAAAAGGCATCGCTCATTTCAACGAAAACCTGGCTGAAAAAGTATCACTAACCTGCCTTTGTTCCAGCAATAACGAGATAAATCAGCTTCTTCCCTACTCGCTACTGAATACGTTACCCACATCGAAGCTGCAATTCTGGAATCCGCTGGTCAGGCGGAGAATCCTCTCGACAATAAGAAGCGGCTCCTTCACACATATCATCATCGAGCATCCCTACCATGGATGGTTGGGAGCATACAAGCAAAAAGAAAAATTCCGATTCATCGTGCATGCGCACAATATCGAACATCTCAGGATGAAAGCAAGGAAAAAACCGTGGTGGAAATTCGTTCGCTCTATCGAGGAGCAGGCATTCAGCTTCGCAGATCATATCCTTTTCAAAACAGAAGAAGATAAGTTGACGGCATTAAAATTATTCTCGATTCCGCCGTCAAGATGCCTTGTAATACCTTTTGGAATAGACGCAGAACGCCAACCGCAGATGTCGGCGGAGCAACGGCGGCGGATAAAAGATGAATTCGGTATCAGGGAAGAGCGAATGCTAGTGTTTGCCTCCTCGCCAGACTATGAGCCTAACTCAAATGCGATAGAAACTATCACGAAAAACATCGTGCCCCTATTGGAGAAAAAATCCTTTCGGTATAAACTATTGATCACTGGCGACCTTTCGAAAACACAAACCCAACAATTGACGAAGTGTCCGAATATCATTCCAACCGGTTTCGTCTCATCATTCGAAGATCTCATCCAGGCGGCCGACGTATTCATCAATCCAGTAATTCATGGATCCGGGACACAGACAAAGAATATTGAAGCGGTAGCAATGGGTTGTAACGTCGTGACTTCCGCGTTTTCGTCCTCAGGATTGCCTGAATATCTTATTAATGAAAAAGTCTTCGTATCCAGAGACGAAGACTGGGATCATTTTGTTGAAAATATTTTTTTAGCGTCATCTGTCTCCAAGCCGGTTCCTGCATCCTTTTATTATGACTACAATTGGAAAATGATCATCAGGCAGTTGCTTGCAAAGACCTTATGAGGCAATAGTCAAGTCATAGCAGAAACCTGTCTACAGCCTTTCAACTATTGACATTTGAATATTGCCTATTGCCGGTTCCCCATTGGCTATTGGCTGTTGCCAATTGAATATTGATCATAAAAAACCTTTATTTTGCCCTATTAAACTAATTTCATGAAGGCCCCGAACTGGAAAACTCCCGTCCCCCATATCATTGCCCTTGCCACCTTTCTCATAGTCGCCCTAATTTTCTGCAAACCTGCCCTTGAAGGCAAGACCTTATACCAGCATGATATTGTTCAATACGAAGGTGGAAGCAAGGACATCGCCAACTATGCTGAAAAACACGGAGACGCCCCGCTATGGACCAACGGCATGTTCAGCGGAATGCCCACCTACCAGATCTGGATGCCCGCCAATAACGTACTCCCCCATTATGTCAATAAAATCCTGACGTTAGGCCTTCCACAGCCCTTCCAGTTTTTCTTCCTCGCCTGTGTTTTGTTTTATTTCCTGTCACAGGTGGCCAGGGTCAACCCCTATATAGGGATACTCGGCGCCCTCGCCTTCGGATACTCGACGTATAACCCGGTCATCATCGCTGCGGGTCATGTCACCAAGATGTGGTGCATCGCTTATATGCCTGCCGTCCTCGCGTCGCTAATGCTTATATACCGTAAGAAATATATTCTCGGCACGGGATTGCTAGCATTGTTTACGGCCACCCAGGTTGGACTAAATCACTTGCAGATTTCCTACTATCTCTTCATCATACTAGCCTTTTATACTGTCGCATGCATCGTAGTGTGGGTGCGTAACAAGGAATATGCGCACCTTGGAAAATCACTGGGCCTGGCAGTTGTAGCAGCTATCCTGGGCATAATGGTAAATGCCATTACCCTGACCACTACCTACGAGTATTCTAAAGAGACGATTAGGGGCGGCTCGCTTTCACTGAAGGACTCTGCTTCAACAAAAGGCACTGGGCTTACCAAGGACTATGCGTTCTCCTATAGCTATAAACCGCTGGAGGCGTTCACAATCATGTTTCCCCGGATCTTCGGTGGTAGTGACGGAATACGCGAGACGGGCGATGAATCAAAGGTGGGAGAAGCGATGGGCGAGATTCCACCGCAACTGGCACAACAGCTACCCAACGATATTCTCAACCGACTCAACGGCCTGCAGAGTTCGTACTGGGGAGGGTTGGATGGCACCTCGGGTCCTCCCTATTTTGGGGCCATCATTTGCTTCCTGTTCATCGTATTCTGTTTCATGATAAAGAGCGAGACGAAGTGGTGGATATTAGCTGCCACAATCTTCACCTTCCTGATTTCATGGGGCAAGTATTTCTCGGGATTCAACGATATTCTCTTCGACATCTTACCATTCTATAACAAGTTTAGAGCACCATCGGTAAGTATCGTCATGCTCGAACTTCTTTGGCCGTTTGCAGCAATTATTGCATTACAACACATCATCACGAAACGTGAGGATCCCGATACGTGGAAGAGGTTGAAACAAGCTGGCATCGCAACCGCAGTTCTCTTCCTGATCATGTTCATGGCCTATCTCTCGTTAACATACATTGATGAGCCTACAAAACAGTTCAAGACAGAATTAGCATCTCAACCCCCGCAAGTCAGCGAGCCGCTAATCAACGTCATCAATGCCTCGGCGAAGGATAAAAAGGCCGTCTTCATGCAGGACATATTCAAAGGTCTTGCCATCATTGGCATATTCTACGTCATCCTCACGCTATATGTGCGAAGAAAGATCAACAAGGCGTCATGGGTAATTGGTGCCGGCATCTTCCTGCTACTCGTGGATCTGCTCCCCGTAGGCAGTACGTATATGACTAAACGAGCAAATGGTGAAGATGCGTTTACAGATGCAGACACCGAGGTGCGGATGGGCAAGGCGGACCAGCAAATCATACAGGATAAGAGTTGGTATCGCGTACTGAATTTAGCCGTTTCGCCCTTCCAGGATGCGTCTACCTCCTATTTTCATAAATCAATCGGAGGATACCATGCCGCGAAGATCGGACGATACCAGGATCTCGTCGAGAATAAACTCTACCAGGAGATCAATCTTCTGAGTCGTGATAGCACTTTGGGATTTGGTTTGAACCAATCCAAGTATACCGGTTTAAATATGCTTAATACGAGGTATATCATTGGGTCCAATCCTTCCGTAACTTCCAATGAGCAACCTTTCGTGATCGTCAATCGCAACGCACTTGGTCCCGCCTGGTTTGTTAGGGAGGTCAGGTTTGCACCAGATCTCAAATCCGAAATGAATGGCTTAAATGGCCTCGATGCATCGCAGGTTGCTATTGTTCCTGCGAGTGAGAAGTCCAAGGTGATAGTGCCGGCGCCCGATTCATCTGCGAAGATTGAATGGATAAGCAATGATAACAACTCAACGGTCTATAAAACAACAGCCAACTCACCACAGTTCGCGGTGTTTAGCGAGGTATACTATTCTGCGGGTTGGAACGCATATGTCGATGGCAAGAAGTCTGACTATGTCCGAACCAACTATACCTTAAGAGGAATGAGTATCCCAGCTGGTGCACATACGATCGAATTCAAATTCGAACCCGCTTCGGTTAAGTCTGGAAGACAGATTACGATGATTGGGCAGATTTTGGTGTTGCTGTTGCTGGCTGCTGGCGTTTTTCTCGAAATTCGAAAAAAACAAACGATAGCCCGGAATTAGGAATTGGGAATCAGAAATCAGGAATCCGGAATTGGGTGCTCATACCGTGACATCTATTCAGAATTCGGAAACTCCCGATTCCTGATTCCCAATTCCCGATTCCCTTTTCCCGACTCCCTTTTCCGATTCCCTATTTTTTCCGTGTAAGTTTCCAATAAAGATTTTTCAACAGCAGCACCGTGCTTTCCGGATTACGCAGGTCAATGACCTTCCGTTTGATTACGGCGTCTTTTAGTTGGTCCCAATAAAGCTGGCGATGTTTTTCCATCATATACTCGACAATCTTCTCGCGCTGCGGCTCGGCCTGGGTGAGGAACATGGACTTCTCCGTGACGCGATATTGGAGCAGGTATTCTTTCAACACATGAATTTTCCATCCCTCCGAGGTGAGCCGTAACCAAAATTCCCAGTCCTCGTATCCTGTCTTCATTTTCTCATCATATCCGCCGATCTTATCCCAGCATTCCTTGCGAAAGAGAGCGCTTGCGCAACTCTCCTGCCGGTAGAGAAAATTCTTGAGGTCGCCGCCAAGGGGTTTCCAGGAGTATCTCTTTAGACCGAAACTTCTCAGGTAACAGGTGACTGCGCCCACTGAAGAATCCCGCTGGAGAATAGCAACGCCTTTCTCGATGAAAGTCTTGTCGAACTTATCGTCGGCATCGAGCGTAAGGATGAACTTTCCCTTAGCATTACGAATGCCATGGTTGCGGGCGGACGAGAGATGACCGTTGGTTTTGTGCAGCACGGAGATAAGCGGGTCATTAAACGAATGGAGTTTTCGTACCGTCGCCTCATCGGTAGACCCATCGTTCACGATGATGATCTCGAAATCCGTAAAGGTCTGTTGCATCGCGGACCCCACCGAGTCGTCAAGGTACTGGCCGTCGTTGTAACAAGGTATGATGATGCTTACGAGGGGCATTTCCAATTTTATTGGGGTTGGTGGTCTAGGAGTTTAAAGGTTTAATAGTTCATTCAATCTCAAACTTCAAAAAAGTAGTGAATCTTCAAGCATAAGAACTTTTAAACCATTAAACTCTTAAACTTTCAAACCCATAAACCCTTAAACTACGAGGGAATTCCTTCGCCCGTTGCTATATTTGGGACGAAAACGATTTCCCGGAGGCAAACTAAGGCAAAATAAATAAAGGCATCAAAATTTCCCGTATTGAAACCACTGAGTTTTATCATCATTACCTACAACCGGCCGGATGATGCGCTGGAACTGCTTCAAAACATCGCAACACTCGACGAAGCGTCAACCCTACTGGAAGAGATCATACTCGTGAATAATCGTTCTAATGTAAGTTATACGGCCGTCGAGGAATATGTCCGCTCCATGCCATCCATGCCGTTCAAGTACATTGAAGCTCCCGAAAATCTCGGAGTTGCGAGAGGAAGGAATTTCGCATTGAAATTTGCTACTGCACCTATCCTGATTCTCCTGGATGATGATGCCGTGCTGCAGAACAAGGACGCTCTGGTGCGCACGCTTGAGGCCTTTGAAAATACGCCGGATGAAACATTATCTTCGAAGAGAGAGACCGCCATCGTGTCCTTCAAGGTGCTTTACTATGATACGTTAACGATGCAGGAAAATGCACTTCCTCACAAGCAATTTCAGGAGTATAAGGACAAGCGATCCTTTTATACATATTACTATGCCGGCGGCGCTCATGCGGTGAAGCGTTCGGTGTTGGGGGAAGTGGGCTACTACCCGGAGGATTTTTTCTATGGTATGGAGGAGTATGACATGGGATACCGGATACTGGAAAAGGGATATGCGATCCAATACAACGACAGCATAGTGATGCTTCATAAGGAGTCACCTCTTGGCAGGAAGCCAAATAGCGAAAAATTGAAGATGATGTGGGTTAACAAGACGAAGGTGGCTTGGCGGTACTTGCCCAAACGTTATTTCTATACCACGGCCTTATTATGGTCGCTTCAATACCTAAAAATTGCGGGCATCCGGCCCGGCCAGTATATAAAAGGATGGAAGGCGGTCACCGCCATCTCACGAACAGAGAAGAGGAAGCCGTTGTCGGCGTCAACGCTGAGGTATTTGGAGGAGGTAAAGGCGAGGTTGGAGTATTGAGGCGCTAATCCTGACCTTAGAGGAGAAACGATATATTTGCAGGCCAAACAGCGTTTTTAACTCCCAATCATGATCCGACAGCTTTACAACAGGTTACATAAAAAGTTCTATTATTCCACGTCCTTTCACAGGTTTATCGCCCCAAGCACTGGCAATGAAAAAATAAACTCACCGAAGTTTTCCTTCTATGGCAAGAAACTGTTGTCAACCTTGCTAAAGACGAGGGATGTGAAAATTCTCGATCAGAAGGCAGGAAAGCTCGGCCTACAGCTTGGGCAGATAAAGTGTGAGATCACGAGCCTGGAAGAACTATACATTTTAAACGAGATCTTCATTGACGGCTGTTATAATTTTTCAGTACCTAGCAATAAAATCATAGTTGTCGACATCGGGATGAATGTAGGATTTGCCTCCTTATTCTTTGCGCAATTCGATTCAGTCAAAACTATTCATTCATTTGAACCATTTGCTCCAACGTTTGACCAGGCGCTCAATAACTTCGCCTTGAATGATCAACACATCAAGGCTAAGATCACTCCGCATAATTTTGGACTAGCCGCCGATAACAAGGAGGAGGAGTGGGACTATGATTATCTGAGAAAGGGAGATACCGGGCTTAGAAATAGTTTTGATACTGAAGCTTCGAAGTTTAATATCACTAGTAAAGGAAAGGTAAAGGTTGTTCTCAAAGATGCTACCGCGGTGCTTGACGATATTCTTGCTAACCGGACAACTGAAACCCTTGTGATCAAAATTGACTGCGAAGGGGCTGAATATGAAATACTGGAGAAGTTAGCAGCACGTGGGTGGTTGTCCCGGATCGATGTTCTGATGATCGAATGGCATTTAAAAGGCCCAGAATCGATTTCAAAATTATTGCTTCAATATGGTTTCGGCATTCTGAGCCAATTTCCCCACAACAAAGTTGCGGGAATGATTTATGCTTTTAACAAAAGTCCTCGATGAAAATCCTATTTGTATCTGGTTGCGCACCCGCTACATTTAATCATGGTGAGCCAAACTCTTACCCGTATTACCTGATCAAGGAGATGGCTCGGCGCCATGAAGTATATGTAGGCTATTTTAGTGTCAACAAGCAACTAGGTGATCAAAAAATTCATTCCGAGCTACAAACGGCGGGTGTACGATTATATAAGAAACTTAATCCTCAACCCCTCCTACATATCTTTTCAAAAGGCCTGTATGTAGCAAGGGTGGCAATTTTGAAATTTTTCTTACTACTCAGGATAACTCCTCCTGCTACGCTAATACCACTACCTTTTGCAGTCTACAAGAAAAGACACGCCGTAGGGTTACGAGAAGTCATCAGCGAATTTAATCCCGACCTTGCCATAGTGTTCCCTTTACAGCTCCGATTTTCCATTATCGCGATGCGAAAACTTGGAATACCGGTATCCCTATTATGTACTGACTCCCTCGCCTTGCACTTTGAGCGATTGATGGAAACGCAGTCGCCAGATCTTCGTACAAAAACTTACCAACACTATATCCAGGCCCGTGAGTTGGAAAAAGGTTATGGTCGAATAGAAGCAACCTATCTTTTTGTAGGCGAAAAAGACAAAGAAGCTTTTCAGAGCTATAGCAAACAAGGCAATTGTTATTTCATTCCTCACCACCTGTATTCGTATGCGAAGGAGGAGAAGAACTGGTCTACCAGTTCGCAATCGTTAAATGTAATTTTTGCAGGCGGAGGCAATACAATCTACACGGGCAATGAAGCTGATAATATTGCCCAAAAAATAGCCGGATATGCAGGATTGGATAAAAGATCCCTTCACTTTTACTTCCTGGGCCATGGGTATGAGCTTGCGATCAGCTCGCTCAAGAATGCGGGCTACGCGGTCACGCACCAAACCTGGGTTTCTGACTATGACGAGCATATGAAGCACATGCATATCCAGATTTTCCCAATCATCATGGGAACAGGCACTAAAGCGAAGGTTCTCGCAGCAATGTCATCCGGTCTGCTATGCATTGGTACCTGGTATAGCTTCGAAAATATCCAGGCTGAAGACAAAGAACATTACTTGCAGTATAATAAAAGCGAGGAGGTTCCTCAATTACTTGAATCGATCGACTCAGCAAGGGCAAAATTCAAGGAGATGTCAGAGAGAGGAAGGAGCCAGGTTTTGGAAATGCACATGACGGAAAAGGTAGTCGACAAGCTCTTAGCACTTTCGGGAAAGAAATAATGCCATCAAAGTAATTGGTGCTCACCCCAAGACCGCGGGTGGCCATTCTTACAATATAAAAAGTACCGTGGCGGTTCGTAATGATTGGCCGCGGTATAGGGTCCCTCGAATAAGTCACCAATACAGTCTTCTCTAACGAAGAAGGCATTCACGCCAGAAAAAGTACAACCTACCAGGCAATACCCTTTTTTCCTCCCTAATAATTCAAATGCATGAAGACTGGCTCCAAAATAGCTGGAGGCACCTGCGGTCGCATTAGCATTATACGCGACCGTCCAGGCAATATCAGGTCTGAACACTGCATTATATTCCAATACGACAACGCGAGGCTTATAATTATGGATAGCCTCCCAGATGTAATAATCGTTAAAGTCTATGTCCATTACCATCAAGTCGGGCTCTTTTGGAATACTTACTTCATCGAAAATCGACTCAATGTTTCCTGCCGTGATGAATCGATTCAATACGGCAAGTTGCTTATTGGACATTTGTTGGCTAAAGGTCGTCCCGATAGATTTGACGAACTTTTCAGAACCGTCTATCCATAGCCCGTTCCATTGATGAAGCAGGAGATTGGTAGTATTGCATTCAAGACCATTCTCTACACCAAATTCAATGAAGTATTTATTTGTCGTCCCGATTCTCTTGAATATCTCATTGATAATACCATCCTCGCCAAACTGTGAAAAAACCTGGTATTCGTGCATGTTCAATCTCTTGGTGCCTTTGTACCGTGAATTTGAAAACAGGTTTTCGTTTAGAAATTTCTCAACCTCCATTGCATGCATATTCTTATGCCATTGACTGCCGCCTACAAGTTGATTGTATAGGGATGCGAGTTTCTCCCTAATCTTTGGACTGGTGAATGCCATACTTAAGAGCAAATTTTGAGGCCTGAGTTATTAATCGTGTAAATTGCGCCAAATTTACTCCGAATTACTATCGGATCGGTGCCTGGAGCATTAAACTTGCTGTACTGACCTGGATCAGGCCTTGCACCCCAAAAACAGCCAGTATGTACATCCTTTCATTAGGGAAAAGAACACTAAAGAGAATTGCGAGGTTTCCGAAAACGGTAGCAGCCTTTTTCTCTTTCATTTCTCAATGGTTCAAATTCAGGAGCAATAGTGACAAAAGATTTTCATTGCGTCATCGCGATATTCAACCCAGGCTCACCGACAGGGTAACAACTACACCGTTTGACCAACATTATACGTATCACCCTGCATGGGCAGCACGGGTACTGGCGCGAATTAAGCCCTCTCAACATATTGATATCTCTTCAATATTGAACTTTAGTGCCGTAGTATCTGCATTCATCCCTGTTAAATTCTATGACTATCGGCCTGCTCAACTCAACTTGTCGGATTTTGAATCTGGATTCGCCGATTTGAAAAATCTTCCATTTCCAGACAATTCCATTGAATCGGTGTCGTGCATGCATACAATAGAGCATATTGGTTTAGGTCGCTATGGTGATGAGTTAGATGTAACCGGCGACCTTAAGGCAATCTCCGAACTGAAGCGCGTGGTCCGGCCCGGCGGATCTATACTTTTTGTAACTCCTGTAGGCAGACCCAAAATCGAGTTTAATGCCCATCGTGTATATAGCTTTGATCAGATTATCGACTATTTCCAAGGTTGTGAGCTGATGGAGTTCTCACTTATTCCTGATGCGGGTGGGTTAATAATTGATGCAGACCCGACGATTGTTCGTTCCCAAAAATATGGCTGCGGTTGCTTTTGGTTTAAAAAGACAGGCTCATGATTATCGTTCGTCTCCAGGGTGGACTCGGCAACCAGCTGTTCCAGTATGCAGCTGCAAAGGCACTCGCTACCCGGCTGGGTCGGGGTTTCAAATCCGAGATCATCACATCCCTGCAAAAAGATAAACTCCGGACGATCGCCTTGAACGACCTACAGGCTCCATTCGAACTCGCCACGCCAAAAGAGATCAGGAACTTTATTCAGTTCCCCTTGCTTTATCGCCATAAACCAGCACTGGTGGCAAGGATGGGTAAGCATATTTACAGGGAACCGCATTTTCAATATGACCCACACTTCTTAACATTGACCGATCCCGTATACCTCGATGGCTTCTTCCAAAGTCCCAAGTACTTCCAGGACATTGAAGAACTCATTCGACAGGACTTCCAGGTACGATCCGAACAGGTGCAGGCCGTCATGCAAAAAGGGAAAGAACTTACCGCAAAATCCTCAGTCGCCATTCACATTCGCAGGGGCGATTTTGCCAATGCGAAGGCAGTTAATTACCATGGGATATTGACTTCCGAGTATTATATGAAAGCGATAGAGGTCATCAAGTCAAAGGTGCCGGGTGCCAGCTTTCATTTCTTTTCCGATGACATTGCCTGGGTGAAAGAGAAGATTCCCATGGACAAAGGTTCTGAACTGGTATCACTGCAGACGACCTCTTCAATAGAGGACTTCTATCTCATGACGAAATGCCAACACAATATCATCGCTAATAGCAGCTTTAGCTGGTGGACCGCCTGGTTGAATAACAATCCTGGAAAGAACGTAATAGCGCCAAAAAAATGGTTTGTTGTAGAGGGAATTAATACCGACGACCTGATCCCTGCGGGATGGATAAGGCTCTAATTAGGAATGAAACGTGTTACTTCAGTTACGCGTTACGCGTTATGAGTTATGGGGTGCCCATTGCTTATTGCCCATTGCCTATTGTCTATTGTCTATTTGCTTCGATGAAAAAAGGATAAGTTCTCTTCAGTCCCTCACCAAGCGAGATTCTATGTTTCCAACCCATCGAATGAAGCCTGCCACTGTCCATGAGTTTTCGGGGTGTTCCATCAGGCTTGGTAGTATCGAATTTGATTTCACCTTCGAAACCAACCACGCCTTTAATAAGATTTGCGAGCTCTTTAATGCTTACCTCTTCCCCGGTGCCGATGTTGACGAACAATTTCTCATTGTATTGTTTCATCAGGAACACACAGGCATCGGCCAGGTCGTCTGCGTACATGAATTCGCGCAGCGGTGAGCCAGTTCCCCACAGTTCGACTGCTGCGGCCTTATTCTGTTTGGCCTCATGAAATTTCCGGATCATTGCTGGTATGACGTGTGAATTCTGCAGGTGATAGTTATCACCGGGGCCGTACATGTTCGTAGGCATCGCAGCGATAAAATTTGATCCATATTGATCCCAATAAGCCTCACACAACTTTATACCCGCGATCTTTGCGATTGCATAAGGCTCGTTCGTCGGTTCGAGAAGGCCCGTGAGCAGGTATTCTTCCTTCAAAGGCTGAGGTGCCATTTTAGGATAGATGCAGGAGCTGCCCAGGAACAACAGCTTCTTGACGCCATTGACATGCGAAGCATGAATGACATTAGATTCAATAATTAAATTGTCGTAGAGAAATTCTGCTCGGTATGTATTGTTGGCCACAATGCCACCGACTTTCGCGGCAGCGAGAAAAACGTAGTCGGGTTTTTCCATGCTGAAAAAATCATTGACGGCGGCCTGGCTTCGAAGATCGAGTTCACTGGAATTCCGGCTAATGATTGTGTTGAAACCTTGTTCTGTTAATTTCCTAACTATTGCTGAGCCCACCATTCCGCGGTGACCAGCCACGTAAATTTTGCTGTTCTTTTCCATTTACTCGAATTGTCTTAAGGTACGGTATCCCGATTCTTTCAGTATAACATCTTTGCGGAAGTGTTCGATGTCCGCATGCACCATCTCCTTGACCAGGTCATTCAATGAATGCTTAGGGGCCCAGCCCAGTTTTTCGCGAGCCTTGGTAGCATCGCCGAGAAGAAGGTCCACCTCTGTCGGTCTGAAGTAACGTTTATCAACCTCAACTACAACATCACCTTTTACGAGGTGAATATCCGGATCGGCCACCTTCGTCACTACCGCCCTCTCCTTCTCTTCCTTATTCTCAAATGCTATTTCAACGCCTGCGTGTGCGAAGGCCATTTTTACAAAATCCCTTACCGAGGTTGTAACGCCAGTAGCGATAACGAAATCTTCCGGCTCATCCTGCTGCAACATTAGATACATGGCTTCGACATAGTCCTTGGCATGACCCCAGTCGCGTTGCGCCGACAGATTTCCTAGCCAGAGTTTCTTCTTCAAACCCAATACAATTTCAGCCACTCCCCTGGTGATCTTGCGTGTAACAAAGGTCTCACCCCGTAGTGGACTCTCGTGGTTAAACAATATTCCATTGCAGGCATACATTCCATACGCCTCGCGATAGTTGACAGTGATCCAGTATGCGTAAAGCTTTGCCACCCCATAAGGCGACCTCGGATAGAAAGGAGTGGTTTCCGTTTGTGGAACGGCCTGCACCTTACCATACAATTCGGAGGTTGATGCCTGGTATATCCGCGTCTTCTTCTCTAGTCCCAGGATTCGGATTGCCTCGAGCAATCTCAGGGTTCCGGTGGCATCGGTATTAGCTACATATTCCGGCTCTTCGAAACTCACGTGTACATGGCTCATTGCCCCCAGGTTGTAGATTTCGTCAGGCTGTACCTGTTGAACGATGCGGATAATATTCGTAGAGTCTGTGAGATCGCCATAATGCAGTGTCATCTTTACGTTAGCTTCATGGGGATCCTGGTAAAGATGGTCAACGCGTTGTGTATTGATCAGCGATGTACGCCTCTTGATCCCATGTACCTCGTAACCTTTCTTCAGTAATAATTCAGCCAGGTAAGCGCCATCCTGCCCGGTAATGCCAGTAATAAGGGCCTTCTTCATTGCGTTTGATAAATTTGGTGCAAAAGTAACTGGTTTTGAGGCAGAAAAAAAACAAGCTATGATACGGTATCTTTTTGACTTATAGCTTGTAAGAACCTTTCCATTCCTGCTTTTTTTCTGTCGTCCAGATGATAGCTGAGATGAAGTGTGTAGTACTTCTTCAAGTCGAATGTCGGGAAAGGAGTTTCGGCTACAATTTCGTCGATATGTTGCAGTCCCAGACCATTTGCCTCGTTGAAAATGGCTATGAACTCCTCGGGTAATTTCTCGGTGCTCACCCAGGCCGCAAAGACGAAAGGAAGTCCGGTTATAGATCTCCATTCCGATCCAAGATCATAGATGAAGGTCGAGATCCTACGTTGTTCGAGGGCTCGGTCGCCAATGACAAGCCCGGCCGTTGTACCACGAATCTCTTCGCGGTAGCTCTCATCCATAGCCTGGATGATCTCGGGCTCGATTCCCCAGTATTCCCGCATCAACCATTTCAGCAAGGCTACAGAAGAGCGGCTTTGGTAATCGAGGTAAACGGTCTTTATATCATGCATGGGAACTTCGCTGAACAGGCAGACCGAAGCGATCTCACCCTCCGCACCGATGCAATAGTCACCCACGATATGCCAGGTGTCTAGGTCGGTGATCGCGGCTACGGGTATCAGACCCACATCAATCTTTTTGTTCGCAAGCATGGTCGCAAGCATGGCAGGGTAAGCCGGGATCAACTCGATCATATCGCTAATGGGCTTACGTTCCAACCCATACACGAGCGGTTTAGTATTGAGATAATTGACGACTCCGACTCTAATCTTCTTCAATTTGGTTAATTTTGAGCTAGCAAAGGTAATACAATCGCCCCTTCAAAATCTTACATGGAACTGAACCCGCTCACCGCCATTTCCGCCATAGACGGCCGTTATCGCAAACAGGTGCAGCACCTCGATGAATACTTTTCTGAATACGCGCTGATGAAGTATCGCGTCATGATCGAAGTAGAATACTTGTTGTTTCTTGCAAAGAAGGATTTCTTTAAGATACCCGGTAAGACCACCAAACTACTGGAGAAGCTGGCTTCGGATTTCGGTACGCAGGAGGCTAAAGAGATCAAGCAGATTGAGAATACGACGAATCATGATGTGAAAGCAGTTGAATATTTCCTGAAAAATGAAATTGAAAAGTTCGGCGGCAAGGAAATAAAGGAATGGGTTCATTTTGGATTGACCTCGCAGGATATCAACAACACCGCGATCCCTTTACTCTGGAAACACTCCATTGAATACGAATACCTGCCATCAATACTCAACCTAAAGACGCAATTGACGTTGCTTGCACAGCAATGGAGTGACATCCCAATGCTTGCACACACACATGGGCAACCTGCAAGCCCTACGACGCTTGGAAAAGAAATCATGGTATTTGTTGAGCGTATGCAAAACCAGATAGAGCAATTCATCGGCATACCTTTCAGCGCAAAATTTGGTGGAGCAACGGGTAACTTCAACGCTCATCACGTGGCTTTCCCCAAAACGAACTGGACAAAATTCGGTAACGAGTTCGTCTCCTCGCTGGGACTCGCCAGGCAACAATACACGACACAGATTGAGCATTATGATAACCTCGCGGCACACTTCGATTGTATCAAGCGAATCAACAACATATTGATCGACTTCTGTCGCGACATCTGGACCTATGTGTCGATGGAGTACTTCAAACAGAGGACGAAAAAAGGAGAAGTAGGTTCATCTGCTATGCCGCATAAAGTCAACCCCATCGATTTTGAAAATGCGGAAGGCAATCTCGGTCTCGCCAATGCATTGCTTGAACATCTCTCTGCAAAACTTCCCCTATCGAGATTACAGCGCGACTTGACGGATTCAACAGTATTAAGAAACATCGGCGTTCCTTTCGCACATACAATCATCTCATTGAAGTCGATTGAGAAGGGACTCGCTAAACTGGTCGTCAATCATGAAAAAATTGTATATGATCTCGAGGATAACTGGGCAGTAATTGCCGAAGCTATTCAGACTATCCTAAGACGGGAAAACTATCCACAACCCTATGAGGCGTTGAAGGACCTCACTAGAGACAACGGCAAAATAGATAAGAAAGCAATTCATGCATTCATAGATGTGCTAAAAGTGGATAACACCCTTAAAAGGGAATTGAAGAAGATTACACCACAGAACTACACGGGTTTGGTAGCTGACTTCTAACCCCTTACATCCACGGCTTGTTTTAAGACAACTTCTTGTACGACAAATAATTAGGAGATCCCTTTGAAGATCGTCCAAGTCAAACTATCTTGAGGGCTTTCGAACCACCATTAAGCCTTAATGAAGAAGACTGTCCTCTGTATCGTATTGTTTAGTTTGATCTGTGCCAATCTACGTAGTCAATATGCTGATCTAGGCACAGGTGCTTTAAAAAACCAAATCTGGTGGTTTGACTGGAATGGGTTTACTCTCGCCGATGGCGCTTCAAAAGTTTTTACAACACCAGACGGACTTACAGTAACAGTAAGTTTTTCAAATGTAACAGGTACTGTTCTCCAACCAACTGTAATGACCACATGGTCTGCGGCCGTATTACATTTCTTGTATGATTTTAGCAATCCCAATATAAAGCCGGCGTTATACACAGCCAATACCACTTTAGATTCGAGATTTATTGCCAATATATCGGCAACACGAAATGGAGTTCCAGTGTCTTTTAAGTTGGTCGCGGCTGATGCGGAAGCAAGCTCAA
The DNA here is from genome assembly GCA_014379965.1 of Chitinophagaceae bacterium. Lineage (GTDB taxonomy): Bacteria > Bacteroidota > Bacteroidia > Chitinophagales > Chitinophagaceae > VBAT01. Next base: position 5,383 of record JACMKU010000062.1, on the reverse strand, counting down.
CAAGTGAGAGTATAGATCTTGTATCCAGCGGTAGTGTTTGGACGACTATTGATTTTTATAGAAACTCCACCCAAAACACAAATCCATTCCTAGGATGCAATTCGACCAACGCTAGCATCACGGATACCTGGGGTGGTAATACTTCTCCACTGGGTCAGAACCCTGTTATAGCCACGAATGCCCCGTCTTCAGGTACATTAACGGTGGATTGCAGGTTTCGAAGAACGGTTGATGGGCAAACCGGAGTTGCCTTTGGAATTTTTGCTCCTGTAGATCGGGGTGATCTACCGGCCAGTTACGGCTTTGCTCAGCATAACCTCGTATATACAGGCATTAATCAATGTAACTATTTGCCTCCGTTGCCTGGCCTTGTGCAATCGCAAACCTTAAAATTGGGATCAGTCGCTGGAGATGCGGATGGCGCTGAAACAACCAATGATAATGCAACCGGTGCTGACGAGGATGGAGTCATCAACTTTCCAGGCTACACCAGTAATGGGTCATATAGCGTAACCGTCAACCTACAAAATACAACCGGAGGCAATGCAAGTTTAACAGGCTGGCTTGACTACAATAGGAACGGAGGTTTTGATAACAACGAATACGTCACCAATACCATCGCAAATAACGCCACTTCCACTGTGTTAACCTGGACCGGTATCCCTTCGAGTCTACCAACAGGTTCCGTCAGCAATTTTGCGTTCCGCTTCAGGCTTTCAACAAATCTCGCCTCTACACAAAATCCCTCGAGCTTTTCCCATGATGGTGAGGTCGAGGACTACCTGGCAAATCTTCTACCGGTTACTCCAGATTTTACGCTGCCGGATACGGTATGCGTGAATACTCCGGTGACAATCAGCAATACGTCTATAAATGCCACTGCCTCGTTTTGGAATTTCTGCGTAGCCGACATCAACAATACTATACCCACTGGTCTTAACCTTGGGAATATCGGTGGACAATTCACGCTGCCAGTTTTCATGGATTATGTTCTTTTCAATGGAAATTATTATGGCTTCGTTACGAATAATATGCCTGGGAAACTTACCCGTCTTGATTTCGGTAACTCTTTACTCAATACTCCAACGGCCGTCAACTTGGGCAAGGTAGGCGTGATACCCGACGCCGCTGAAGGGATACAGGTAGTTTTTAACGAAGGAAGGTGGTATGCTATCATAGTTGGAGGCAATTCAACCACTCAAGGCCCAAAGATCGTGAAGATTGACTTCGGCCCCGATCTTACAAACACATCGCCTGTCGGTACGGACTGGGGTAATATTGGCGGTCTGGATTATCCCGGAGATCTACACCTATTCAATGATAATGGAAATTGGTATGGGTTTACCATCGGCGCAAATAATTCAGTTACTCGTTTCTCATTTGGAACGTCATTCCTAAATCCCCCGACATCGGTAAACTTTGGTAATGTGGGAAATCTTAATGGATCGGATGGGATTTACGTTATCAATGATAATGGTCAGTGGTATGCTTTCATAACGAGCAGGACCAATTCTACCCTTTCCCGACTGAGTTTTGGCAATTCGCTTTTGAACACTCCCACCGGAGTGAATCTTGGCAATCCCAATAATAAATTGAGTCTGCCACGGGATATTTATATCATGAAATTCTGCGGTCAGCTTATTGGATTCGTAGTAAACGAGCAATCTCACGATATTGTAAAGTTGAATTTTAGTTCCATAGTTTCAACGCCAACGGCTACCTCCCTCGGGAATATTGGTAACCTGTCCTTTCCGCATTCAATATCGAAGCTATTCAGGGTGGGTGGGGATCTGTATAGTTTTATAACCAATGTCAATAACAATACTATTACCCGTCTAAAATTCACAGGGTGTAGCAGTTCAAGTATTCCAAATTATTCCGGCCCCACCCCTCCTACCATTAGCTATAATCTTCCGGGCATCTACAACGTTAACCTGGCTGTCGACGATGGCCTACCAACGCAATCAAGTATTTGTAAACAAATAGTCGTTTTGGATAAACCTCTGTTTGACTTCAATTATAAGATTAATCTATGCAATACTCTGAGTGTAGATTTTAGTGGATATGGGAACAGCAACCAGTCGCCATATTGGTCATTCGGAGACGGAAATATATCAACTGCTTCCAATAATCCTACCCATACTTATGCGGCTCCTGGAAATTATGTGGTAAAATATAGTGTCACTAACGGAGAATGCCGCGATACTATAACTAAAACCATTAATCTGGTTATCGCCATCGATAATCTTATCCTGACCCAGGATACTACCATTTGCTACGGCACCACAAAACAATTAAGGACGGCGTCGGCATTGAGTTTTTGTTGGAGTCCAACAACTTTTCTAAACAATCCCAACTCTGCTACTCCCACGACATCTGCCACGAGTGATATCACATATTATTTTACAGCAGAGACGACTGGAGCGAATTTAGTTGTCAATAGCAATTTTTCGCAGGGAAACACGAGCTTTACTTCGGAATATGCCTACACCAATCCCAATACCTCCGACGCCCAGTACTTTGTAGGAACGAATCCTAACGCATGGAATGTTGGGATGCCCGCTTGTACGGACCATACCACGGGGAATGGCAACATGTTATTGGTCAACGGATCAGTCACAGACAATGTTAAGGTCTGGTCACAAACTATCACTGTACAGCCCAACACCGCTTATGCGTTTTCCACCTGGATACAACATATTACCACGCTGAACCCATCGAGGCTCCAGTTTTCAATCAATGGCATCAACATCGGCTCAATCTTCCAGGCGAGTAATACTGCCTGTCTCTGGGAGAGATTCTATACAACCTGGAATTCAGGGAACACGACTACGGCCGTTATTTCGATAGTGAACAAGAATTTCCAATTCCAGGGAAACGATTTTGCGCTCGATGATATCTCTTTTGCGCCATTGTTTATTAAAAGAGATTCTGTGATAATCACAGTGGACAGGCCCTTGGTGCAAACAAACGAAGACACGACAATATGTGCAGGGGGTTCAGTGCAGCTTAATACCATAGGGGCAGCAACGTATCAGTGGAGTCCAGCTGCAGGAATAACAAACACTTCGATTCCGAATCCTGTAGCCTCTCCCGCTGCAACGACAGAGTATTTCGTAACGGGAACATCTGTCAGTGGCTGCACTGCAAAAGACAGCGTAACAATAACCTTGAACCAAGGTAATTTTGACTTTTCATATCAACCTGACATTTGTAATACCCTTTCAGTTAGCTTCTCGGGATACGGAACCAGCAACCAATCGCCATACTGGTCGTTTGGAGATGGAAATATTTCGACAACTTCTATTAACCCAACACATGTTTATAATTCACCTGGAATTTATGTTGTGAAATACAGTGTTGCCACTGGGTCATGCAGGGATACTGTTACTAAATCAATAAATCTCAGTATTGCGACGGACAATCTAGTTCTAACAAATGACACTACTATATGTTTCGGATCGACCAAGCAATTGCGTACCGCACCTGCTTTAAGTTTTTGTTGGACACCCACTGTATATCTTGATAACCCAGCCTCCGCCAATCCTATCACGTCTGCTACTACTGATATCACATACTATTTTACAGCAGAGACCGTGGGTGCCAATCTCGTCGTCAATGGCAATTTTTCCCAGGGAAATACGGGATTTACCTCTGAGTACACCTATACCAACCCCAATACCTCCGCCTCCCAATACTTCGTCGGAACAAATCCTAACGCCTGGAACGTCGGGATGCCTTCTTGTACTGACCATACCACGGGGAATGGAAACATGTTATTGGTAAATGGGTCTGTCACCAATAATGTCAAGGTATGGTCTCAAACAATTACCGTACAGCCAAACACAGCTTATGCGTTTTCCGCCTGGATCCAAAACATTACAACACTAAACCCGTCGACGCTGCAGTTCTCTATCAATGGAGTCAATTTTGGTTCAATTTTCCAGGCAAGTAACACGGCCTGCCTTTGGGAGAGATTCTCCACCACCTGGAATTCAGGTACTGTCACAACTGCAGTGATCTCGATCATCAACAGAAATTTACAATTCCAGGGAAATGATTTTGCCTTGGACGATATTTCTTTCGCACCACTGTTTATTAAAAGAGATTCTGTTGTCATAACTATTGATCGACCTGTTGTCCAAACCAACGATGACACTACAGTTTGTGCAGGTGTCCCTGTACAGCTTAACACCACGGGTGCTTCTGCTTACACATGGACTCCCTCTGCAGGACTAACAAATTCTACAATAGCAAATCCCATTGCAACCCCGGCAACGACCACCGAATATTATGTCACTGGAACAACTGCAAATGGTTGCACTGCTAAAGACACTGTAAAGGTTTCGGCAAATCGAGTGAACCTTGATTTTTCATACACAGTTGATATATGTAACACTCAAACCGTAAATTTCGCTGGACTCGGAATTGACAACCAAGCACCCTACTGGTCCTTCGGTGATGGTAACACGTCAACGGCGTCAACCAATGTTACACACATTTATGCTTCACCTGGAAGTTACACCGTAAAATATAGCGTGACTAATGGCACTTGTCGTGATACCATTACAAAAACAATCAATCTGGTTGTCTCGAATTCAAATATTATTCTTACGCAGGATACTACGATTTGCTATGGCACTACTAAAAAATTGATAACAGCGCCTGCCCTAAGTTTTTGCTGGACCCCCACAACTTTTCTTGACAATCCTGCATCAGCCAACCCAACTACATCGGCAACGAATGATATCACTTACTACTTCACGGCTGAAACGACAGGGACAAACCTTATCGTTAACCATGATTTTTCCCAGGGGAATACGGGCTTCAGCTCCGAGTACTCCTACACCAACCCTAATACTTCCGACGCACAATATTTTGTTGGAACCAATCCAAATACATGGAACGTAGGAATGCCGGCCTGCACTGATCATACTACAGGAAACGGAAACATGATGCTGGTCAACGGTTCTGTGGCGGATAATGTAAAAATATGGACACAGACTATTACTGTCCAACCGAATACTTTTTACGCCTTCTCTACCTGGATACAGCATATCACTACGCTGAACCCAACAAAACTTCAATTCACCATCAATGGAATAAACATCGGTTCGATCTTTCAGGCGAGCAATACTGCGTGCCTGTGGCAGAGGTTCTATACCTCTTGGAACTCAGGCACTGCGACTACGGCGGTAATTTCGATTGTAAATAAGAACTTTCAATTCCAAGGAAATGATTTTGCTCTGGATGATATCTCCTTTGCGCCATTGCATATCCGGAGAGACTCGGTAATAATCACCGTCGACCGGCCACTAGTACAGACCACCGACGATACTACACTATGTTCTGGAGTTCCATTACAACTTTCGACCACTGGTGC